>JBBDSI010000315.1:8450-19797 GCA_040905005.1 Pseudohongiellaceae bacterium | reverse complement strand
ATGGACCGCTCTCCAACCAGCGCAGTAGATCAGCGTGAGTCCGACAGGCTCCTAGTCGGGGTTTAGGCTATTATGGGAGGATTATGACGGAGATGAAGCCCGTGCCTGCCGCCACGGTGGCGGTGGTGCGCGAAAATACGCAGCGAACCGACCTCGAGGTCTTGCTGCTGCTGCGCAACGCCCGCCTGGTCTTTCTCGGGGGTCACTGGGTGTTTCCCGGCGGCCGCATCGATGCCGACGATTTCGCGGCAGCCGATGACCGCCTCGAATACCCGGCGGCGCGCCTGGCGGCGGTGCGTGAGGCCCGGGAAGAGGCCGGCCTGCAGCTCGATCCCGAACGTCTGCTGCATACCGCCCACTGGACCACGCCGCCGAATCTGCCGCGGCGCTTCAGCACGTGGTTTTTCGTCTATCCACTGAGCGAAACCGCCGCCGTGTGCGTAGATAATGATGAGATTCTGGATTACCGCTGGTTGACGCCGCGGCAGGCGCTGGCTGAGGCGGAGGCCCGGCGGCTGGCACTGGCCAGCCCCACCGTGGCGACTCTCGGCGACCTCTGTGCGTTTCGCTGCCTGGCGGACCTGCTCGCGGCTGTCGCCGAAGGCAACATTCGCGTGCATCCGCAGAATTCCTGCTATTACAGGCCGGCGGAGATGGGCTTTTCAGGTTAGCCCGGACTATTCACAGGGCTCGGCCGGGGGGCTCTGAATTGTGGCATTTTTATGGCCGTCGGCCGGTCTCCAGTGAGGTGTTTCCGACTAGCTGATTTGACTGGGTTTTTGTCCCTAGCCGCGCCCGCGAGACCTTGCTTTCAAGGGCGTTATAGTGGGATAGTTGGGCCTGCTATTGTCACGCCATGCCGCCGCGCCCGGCCAGTTGGCGAGGCTTGCGGCGCCCTGCCAGTCACAGCCTGCAGGCCCCGGCGCCGCCGGATAACGTGCCTGCATCGATGCCCGGGTTCCCTGCAGGCCAGTGGTCCGCGGTTCCGGTACACGCAACTTCAACAGCAGACGATGAGTTCCTATGTCTCTTATGTCCACGCCAACGCCAACCTTTGCAAGCCTTCGCCAAACCCTGAAAAACCTGCGTCGTCGCCGCAGCAGTCTGTTTCTGCTCAAGCAGGGCAGTCTGCTGGTCATGGCGACAGCGGTCCTGGTACTGCTCGCCAGTGCCGCCGCGGCCTGGCTGGAACCGGGCAAGGTGGGCACCATCGCCCTGTTCCTGCTGACCGTGGCTGGGATTGCCCTGCTGGGGTGGCGTTTCACGCGGATGCTGCGGCGCCTGCACACGGATGACCGCAAGCTGGCGCACTATGTCGAGGATCACATACCCGACCTCGAACAGCGGCTGCTGACCTCGCTGGAGTTCAGCGAAGAGGATCTCGTGCACGGCCGCGCGGGCGTGTCCAGGCAGTTCATCCAGCAGCTGTGGCAGGACGCCCAGGACCATGTCGCGCTGCAGCAGCGCCAGGTGGAGACGGTGGCGCCCGCGCGCGCGTCCTGGTGGTCATTTGTCTCGGCGAGCGCCGTGGTAGCGATCGTCGCCCTGCTGTTCGCCACTTCGGAGTTTCTCGCTACGGCCGGCAGTCGCCTGGCCTGGCCCTTCGCCATCAATGAACCCGTAGTCGTCTTCGAGCCGCCAGTGCCGATCGAGATCAGTATCGAGCCGGGCGATCTCGAGATGCAGCGTGGCGATAGCGTGACCATCGTCGCCCGTGTACAGAACGCCACGCCCGCCGAGGTCACGCTGCGCCTGCAGGACGATAACGTCAACTGGCGTGACGTCACCATGAGCCAGGACGGGGCCGGCAGCGACAGCGCCACCTACAGTTACTTCATTCCCTCGCTGCGCGAAGACACGACTTACTACGTGAGCTTCAACGAGGGCGGCGAGGAGAACTCTCCCCAGTATCAGATCGATCTGTTCGACCTGCCGCAGATCGAACAGATCGATCTCGCCTTTAATTACCCCGACTACACCGGCATGACCGACGAGCAGGAAGAAGACAGCGGCGACATGGTGGTGCCCGAAGGCACTGTCGTGGATATGACAGTAACCTTCAACAAGGCCATTGCCCGCGCCAATATCGAATTCGAGGAGAGCCAGCCCGCCGAGGACGAGCAGGTCACTCCCGCGCCTCCCTATCAGGATTCGACACTGCGTATCGACGGCAATGTAGGCACTACCTCCTTCGAGGTGCGCCGGGACGGTGTCTACCGCATCAGCGCGGTGGACCACACCGACCTCGAGAGCCCGGCGCCGCTGGACTATTTCATTCGCGCCATCAGGGACAATCCACCCGAGCTGGCCCTGGAGCGACCGGGGCAGGATCAGGATGTGATGCCGCTGGAAGAGGTCATTCTCCAGGTCAGCGCCTCTGACGACTACGGACTGAGTGAATTCAAGTTGAATTACAGCGTCGTTGGCGCCGATGAGGCGCAGGTGGATTTCCTGCCTGAGCCCAATGTGCGCGAAGTGACCGGGGACGAATTGATCTATCTGGAGGAACTCGGCGTGGAGCCGGGCGACTTCGTCAGCTACTACCTGACGCTGGCGGACAACAACGGTCTGAATGGCCCGCAGCAGGTGATCTCTGACATCTATTTCCTGCAGGTGATTCCCACCGACCAGGAATTCCGGCGTTCCGGCGGTGGCGGGGGCGGCGGTGGGGGCGGCGGTCAGGGTGGCGATTCCAGTGCCCTGGTCAGCGTCCAGAAGGACATCATCGCCGCGACCTGGAAGCTGAGAAACCGGCTCGAGCAGGCCACACCGGAGGAGATCACGACCGATGCAGAGATCATCGCCGAGTCACAGAAGGAGGCCACCAACCGCGCCCGCATGTCCATCGACCGCCTGGCGGAACGACTCAATTTTTCCGATGACACCTACGACACGGCGGTGGAGAACCTCTCCCTGGCCATCGAACAGATGAACCTGGCGGCCGTGGAGCTGGACCGGGAGCAAATCACCAGTGCCCTGGCGCCGGAGCAGCAGGCCCTGCAATACATCCTCAAAGCCGAGGCGCAGATCAATCGCACCAACATCAGCATGCAGCAAGGCGGTGGTGGTGGCGGCGGCGGTGCCCAGCAGGAGCGGGAAGACCTGCGCGAGCTGTTCGATATGGAGATGGGGCAACTGGAGAATCGTTACGAGACACCGAACAGTGCCGGTGGCGGTTCACAGCAAAACAGTGAAGAAGTGGATAAACTGGAAGAACTGGCACGGCGCCAGGAAGGGCTGACCCGTGCGCAACGCAATCTGGCGCGCCGGGAAGAGCAGATGAGCGAGGAACAGCGGCGGCGCGAGCTGGAACGGCTCATGCGTCAGCAGGAGCAGTTACGCCAGGAAGTGGAGCAGTTGGCGCGGCAACTGGCACAGAATCAGTCAGGCCAACCGCAGCAATCATCTCCACAACAGGGTAGCCAGTCCCAGTCCCAGTCCCAATCCCAGTCACAGGCGTCGAGCTCTTCCAGCAGCGGTGGTAGCAGCGGCGGCCAGCAGCAACAACAGCAGCAACAGACGGCACTGCAACAGGCCGTGCAACAGATGCAGGAGGCGGCACAGAGCGAGTCCGCCTCGATCGCCGCGGCCCGCAGTCAGAAGGCCCTGGAAAACCTGCGCCAGCAGCAGCGCGAGCTGAGCGAACAGGGCGAGAGTTCCGCCAATCAACTGGCGCAGAACCTTGGCCAGCGTGGTCAGCGCCTGCTGCAGCAACAGCGCGATCTGCAACAGGCCCTCGAGACCACCAGCCGCGAACAGGGGCTGGGCCAGACGCGGCAAGCGGCACGCGACGACGCGGCATTGCAGGAGCTGGTAGAGCGTCAGCAACAGCAGCAGCGGGACCTCGAGGAAATCAACGACATGCTGCGCGCCATCATCGCCCGCGGCGACAACGACGACCAGCGTTTGCTTTCCCAGGCGCAGTCGGCTTCGCGGGAGGTGCGGCCCATCGCCGAAGAGATGCAGACCAGCAACCGGGTCCTGCGCAATGGCATGGTGAATCTTTCCGTGGATATCGAACAGGAACTGGGTGCTAGCATCGAGACCCTGGCGCAGTCGCTGGCGGGGTTGAATCCGGCCAATCAGCAAACCGGCTCCGACCAGGTGCAACAGGCGGCGCGTGATGCCGCGTCCCTGCGTGAGCAGCTTGAGGAACTCGAACAGCAGGCGCTGGCGTTCAACGAAGCCGGCCAGCAACAAGGTAATGGCCAGCAAGGGGGTAATCAGCAAAACAGTGATCAGCAGAGCGGTGGTCAGCCCGGTGGTGACCAACAGGGCGATGGTCAGCAATCCGGTGGTCAACAGACAGGACAGGGCGCTCCCGGCGTGCGCGAGATGCGCGAGCAACTGGCCCGTTCCCAGCGCCTGGCGCAACAGTTGTCGCAGCAGCTTGAGCAGCAGCAGGGTGGCCAGCAGCCCGGTGGCCAGGCCGGCGGCGGGCGCCAGCAGATCGGTGGTGCCTCCGGCACTGCGGACCAGCGCATCGGCGGCAGCACCGAGGCGGACCGTTCCGGCAACAACACACCCTGGGGCAATGCCCGCTCCATACGGCAGCAATTGACGCAGCAGGACATCGAGGACTTCCTCAATCAGCCCGAGCTGTTTCGTCAGTTGCTGGAGCCCATCGTCGAGCTGGAAGAGGCGCTGCGCGCTCAGGCCGAGCTGGATGCCATCAATCAGAAGCTATATGCCGCCGTCGATGAAGAGGTGCCGGAACAGTACCGGGACCTGGTCGAGCAGTACTATCGCATCTTGTCCGAGAGTCAGGGTTCCTCTGAAACCGACCAGTAGCAATGCAATCAGCCGCGCCCAATCTGTTTAGCGCTCTCGCGCAAGGTAATCTGACTTTTGCCTATGGCATCAGCCCGTGGCTGTTTGCTGTCGCGGTGCTGCTCATTTTCGCCGCGGTCTGGGCCAGCTACCTGAAGACGACCCGACCGCTGACGCCCGCCTGGAAGACGTTTTTCGTCACCGTTCGCTCGTCCGTCCTGGTGCTGTTGCTGTTCTGTCTGCTGCGTCCGGTGATCACCACCCTTCAGGTTTCGCCGCAGGAGACCTATCTCGGCGTCATCATCGATGATTCCCAGAGCATGTCGATCGCGGACGAGGACGACAGTGCCTCCCGCCAGGAGGTGGTACAGCAGGAATTCTTCGAGGACGGTATTCTGGAAGAGCTGGGCGAGTCATTCCAGGTGCGCACATTCCGATTTGACGGCAGCACCGAGCGCATTTCCAGTGTCGGTGACCTGGCGCTGGAAGGGACTGCATCGTCTATCGATCAGGCGCTGGCCTATGTCGATGACCAGCTGGGCGGGCTGCCGCTGGGCGGGTTGGTATTGGTCAGCGACGGCGCCGACAACAGCGATGCCGACCCGCTCGCACGAGCCCGCGATTTCGGCGATCGCCAGATTCCCGTGTTCACCGTCGGCGCCGGCCAGGACGAGATTCCCCAGGACATCGGCATCGTCGATGTCAGCGCCGCCGAGACAGTACTGGAAGGATCGGTGTTTAACGTGCAGGTGGCGCTGAATCATCGCGGCTACGCCGGGCAGCAGGTTAACCTGTCGATCAGGGACGGCGACATCGAGGTAGCGGCGGAATCCATTACCCTGGGCACGGAGGGCGTAACCCGGCGCTACGAGATGGAAGTGAGTCCCGAACGGCCCGAATTGATCGTCTACGACCTCAACGTCGAACTGCAGCCCGGCGAGCTCATCGAGCAGAACAATCGCTACAGCTTCCTGGTCGACAACACCGAGAAGACGCCCCTGGACGTGCTCTATATCGAGGGACACCCGCGCAACGAGTACAAGTTCATCCGCCGCGCCGTGGAGGGAGACAACTCACTGCGCCTGGCCACCTACCTGCAGACAGGTCCGGAAAAATTCTACCGCCAGGGGATCAGGTCGCCGACCGAGCTCAGCAGCGGCTTTCCCGACAACGAGGCGGATCTGTTCCAGTATGAAGCCATCATCCTTGGAGATATCGAGGAAAGGTTCTTTACCGCGGAGCAACTGCAGTTGCTGGAGGACTTCGTCGCCGAACGTGGCGGCGGCCTGCTGATGAGCGGTATGGTGGACGAAGATTTCATCGGCACGCCTGTCGCCGACATACTGCCTCTTACCCTGGTGGAAGAAAGCTTCCTGCCCGGGCACCTGCGCGGCGGCATCCGCCGCGGCTCGCATCCCACCGGCGAACTCTATTTTCCACGCCTGACCCGCAACGGGGAGTTCTCGCCCCTGCTGCGCCTGTCGGGCGATGACGGGGAGAACCGGCGCCTGTGGTCGCAGCTGCCCGAACTGCAAGGGATTTACGTCACCGGTCGCATCAAGCCGGGCGCGGAAGTCCTGCTGGAGCATCCTCTACTGCAGTATCAGAATCAACCGCTGCCGATCATCGCCACCCAACGCTTCGGCTCCGGTCGGGCCATGTCCATTACCACGGCCAGTACCTGGCGCTGGCAGATGATGATGCCGTACGAAGACCAGTCCCAGGAGACTCTCTGGCGGCAGATGCTGCGCTGGCTCGCGGTCTCCGCCCCTCAGCGCATCACTATCAATTTTGATCGTGAATTCTATAATGTCGGTGACGAGGTCAACGTCACCGCTACCGTATTGAACGACGAATACGAGCCGGACAACAATGCCACCCTGTGGATGCAGACGACCGATCCGCTGGACCAGGTCACCGATACCCCCATGGAGTGGGACATCAGCGAGGACGGCGTCTACCGCACCAGTTTCACCGCGGAGAACGAAGGCGTGTTCAGCCTGCTGGTGGACGTGGCCAGCGCCGCTGGCGAGGCGGGCCTGGCGAGTTCAGAGCAGCAGGCAGCCTTCGTAGTCACGCCGTCACTGCGTGAATACACCAATGCGGCGAGGGATTCCGGGCTGCTGGCACGGATCGCCGAAGCCAGCGGCGGCAACTATTTCAACCTGAACAACGTCGGCAGTCTGCCGGAGACCATCGAATTCACGCCTAACGCCTACTCCCGGGAAGAGCAGATCGATCTCTGGGACCGCCCGTGGCTGTTGGCCTTGTTGATCAGCCTGTTATGCCTCGACTGGATCTCGCGGCGGCTGAAGGGGTTATCCTGAATGCTCAGTTCCAGATACATCATGAAATCATATCGACTCTTTCTGCTACCGCCACTGCTGGCCGTCACGCTGGCACCTCTCACTGGCATTGCCCAGGAAGAGCCGCCCGAGCGTGAGCCGGACTATTTTCTCGATACACCGCAGACCAGCAAGTACGCCGTGATCCTCACCGGTCCAACGGTGGGCACGGAGAACGAAAACCAGTTCCGCCAGTGGTCATTCTCCCTGCATGACATTCTGGTGCGGGATTACGGCTATACCTCCGAGCGCATCAGCCTGCTGTATGCCGACGGCGACACGTCCATCGCCGGCGGCGAACGGATCGACGGGGCCTGCGACCGCAACGGTATCGAGTCGGCGCTGGCAGACCTGGCCGCGCGCGCGCAGACCGGGGATCAAGTCACTCTCTATCTGATGGGTCACGGCAACGGCGCCGACGAGGAGGCCAAGTTCAATATCGTCGGCCCCGACATCACCGGCGTGGAATTCGCCGGCATGCTGGATCAATTCAGCCAGCAGGACGTGGTCATCATCAACACCACCAGCGCCAGCTACGGCTTCTCCTCAATGCTTTCCGGTGAGGGGCGCGTGGTCATTTCCGCCACGCGCTCGCCGTCGGAGAGATACGATCCGGTGTTCTCCCGCTATTTCATCGAGGCGCTGGACAGCCGCAACGGAGACCAGGACAAGAACAACCGCGTCTCCATGCTGGAGGCATTCGAATATGCCAGGGCCAGTGTCGAGCAGTGGTACGCGGAACAGGGGCGCCTGGCCTCGGAGCACGCCGGACTGGACGACAACGGCGATGCCATGTTCGCCCTGGACCCGCGCGCTGATGCCGGGGACGGGCGCCTGGCGGAGATCGCCTACATTGACACCCTCGAGGACGACACCGCCGGTCTCGGCGAGGAGGCGCTGGACCTGAAGGCGAAGATGCAGGAGCTGGAGCGCTCTATCTTCATCCTGCGCGGGCGCAAGGCGGATTTCCTCACAGACGTTTACTGGCAGCGCATGGAGGAGCTGCTGGTGCAGCTGGCGCGTACCACGGGACAATTCAACGCACTCACCGGTCAAGAGTCATGAAACATTTAACTCGCATTTCAATCCTGGTCCTGGCCTGCAGCGCGCAACTGGCGCTGGCGCAACCGGGTATCGGCGATGCCGATAGCAACCAGTCTCCCTTGTACCGCGGCGAGCAACTCCTGCTCACCGGCTCCTACGCCGCGGCCGCCGAGGTCCTGCAACAGACCGACGGCCTCGATCGCGCCGACGGCCTGGTCGGCGCCAGCAGGGCGCTGGCCATGATGGGCAACTATCAGGAGGCACAGAACATCCTCACCGACGCCATCGGCCGCGACGAGTATACCGAGCACCCGCTGCTCGCCACACAACTGGCGGAGGTCATGCGCCTGCAGGGCCAGTCCGTCGAGGCGCGTGAAATCTTCGAGTCCGTAGTGGACGGCCTGGCGGAACCGCCGGTGCGTACCCTCACCCAGTACGGCAGCCTGCTAGCGTTCATCGGCGAGAAGGGCGCCGCCGATCAGGTGCTGGACCGCGTGGTGCAGCGCTACAACAATGGCCTGGTCTTCGCCTCGGAAGACGTGGGCATGGTCGCACTGGCGAGCTGGCTGCTGGGTAACTTCCATGACGCGAACAGCCTCTTCAACGAGGCCACGCGGGCCAATCCCAATAACCTCGAGGCGCAGGCCCTGTGGGGCGATCTCTTCCTCGAGAAATACAACGCCGCCGACGCCGAGCGCAGCTATCAGGATGCGCTGGACATCAACAGCCGCTATGTCCCGGCTCTGATTGGCATCGCCCGCGTGGTCGGCGACGAGCGTGCCCTGGCCCGGGCGCTCGCCATCAATCCCAATTCCATTCCCGCCATGGAGACCTACGGTCAGCTGCTGTTGCGTAATGACCGCGAGGACGAGGCCATGGGCTACTTCGACCAGGTGCTGGCGATGAATCCGGAGTCGCTGAAGACGCTCAGCATCCTGGCGGCCCAGGCGGCGCTCGAGGAGCGCATGGATGACTACGAGGACTACCGCCAGCGGGTCGAGGCGTTCAGCCCCGACAACCCGCACTTTCTGGGAGACGTGGCTGATTCCTTCGGCAACAACTATCGCTTCACCGAGGCGGTGCAGTATGCCCGTGCCAGCATCGAGGCCGATCCCGAGTACTGGCAGGGTTACACGATCCTCGGTAACAACCTGGTTCGCCTCGGCGAGGAAGAGGAGGGCAAGGCCAACCTCGAGATCGCTTTCGAGAACGATCCGTTCAATGTCATGACCTCCAACCTGCTCAAGGTCTTCGACACGCTGGAGACCTATGCCACGGTGGAGAGTGAGCACTTCAAGCTACAGATGAGCCAGCGCGACGCCGACGTCCTGTGGCCTTACCTTGAGCCGCTGCTGGAGGAGTCCTGGGACACCCTCACCGCCAAGTACGGCTTCGAGCCGGAGTACCCGGTGCTGATCCAGGTGTTCGAGAACAGCGAGGACTTCGCGGTGCGCTCGGTGGGCCTGCCGGACATCGGGCCACTGGTGGGCATCTGCTTCGGCAAGGTGATCACCCTGATCTCGCCGGGTACCCTGAGCGCCAACTGGCAGGAGATCGTCTGGCATGAATTCATGCACGTCATCACCCTGCAGATGACCGACAACAAGATGCCACGCTGGCTGTCGGAGGGCATCTCCGTCTGGGAAGAGCGCGAGGGACGACCCTACTGGGGTCGCGACCAGGGCCTGGACCTGGTCCGCGCCGAGCGCGAGAGCAAACTGTTGCCGATCGCCGATCTCAATTCCGGTTTCAGCGGCGCCCGCAATAATGCCGACCTCAGCT
Organism: Pseudohongiellaceae bacterium; assembly: GCA_040905005.1. GTDB lineage: Bacteria > Pseudomonadota > Gammaproteobacteria > Pseudomonadales > Pseudohongiellaceae > UBA9145. Next base: position 9,856 of record JBBDSI010000315.1, on the reverse strand, counting down.
TCGCCTATTTCCAGTCCTATCTGGTGGTGGACTACATCGCGCGCGAATACGGCTTCGACAAGCTGGTGGAACTCATCGACCAGTACGCTGACATCAAGGAGGACAGCGAGCGTTTCCGCGAAGTATTCAATCTCAGCCTGGCGGAATTCGATGGCGGCTTCAACGACTGGATCGACAGGCGCGTTGAGGAGATTGGTGTCTTCGTCCACACCGAGGACGCGCCCGACGAAGGCTCGGGCCATGGTCATGGCATCCGCGAGAACTCCAGCGCCATCCTCGCCGAGCTCTACAACAACGCCTCGCTGGAGCAACACATGCGCGCCCGCATCGAGGCGAACGCGCGCGACTTCCAGGCGCACCTGCAGCTTGGTATCGTGTTGTTCAAGGAAGAAGCCTACGCCGAGGCCAGGGAGTCCCTGCTGACCGCCTACGAGCTGCTGCCGTCCTATCGCGGCTATCCCAGCCCGCCGCTGGTGTTGTCGCAGATCTACGAGGCCGAGGGCGATGAGCAGGCGCGCCTGGAGTGGCTGGAGATTTTGCTTCAGGGCCAGCAACACGATTTCAGCGCCGCCATGACCCTGGCCGAGGATGCGCTCGCGGCTGAAGAGTGGGAGCGGGCGGACTATTTCATCGACCGCGCCATCGAGGTGAATCCGTATCAGGCCGAGGTGCATCGCCTGAGAGCCCGCTATGCCAATGCCGTCGGCGACAGTCAGCAGGCGGTGACCGAGTTCGAGGTGTTGATGGAACTGGATATCACCGACCCGGTCGAGGCACGCACCGACCTGGCTCAGGCCTACCTGAACAACAGGCAGTTTGAGGAAGCCCGGCAGAACATCCTCTTTGCTCTGGAGACCGCGCCCAGCTATCGTCGCGCCCAGGAAGTGCTGCTGGAGGCAATAGATCGGGAGGGCGGCGAGGAGTGACGCTGCAGCGAACAATCCTCAGCCTGATCGCCGTGCCGGGGCTGCTCCTGGCTTTGCCGGCCTTGGCCCAGGTTGTGCAGTTCGATGACAACGAGGACCTGTCCGTCTACGGCACCGAGATCACCGATTTCACCTGGGTCCGCGGCCAGTACACGAACCACGGCGGCGGTCGCGGCGGCTATAGTTTCAGGCGTCGCGGCGGCTGGTGGGACACCGACTATCCGGACTCGGATGAGAATTTCCTGCGCGGCGTGCAGCGCTACACCAACATCGATACCAACCCGCGCAACTATACCTTCATCCCGCTCACCGACCCGCAGCTTTTCGAACACACTTTCCTGTACATGAACTGGAAGCGGGTCCCGATCGGTTCCTCCCACAGCGGCCCCAACTTCAATCCGGAGGAGGTGGAGGCGCTCAGGGAGTTCATGTTGCGGGGCGGCTTCGTCATGGTGGATGACTTCTGGGGTCCGCCGCATC
>JBBDSI010000315.1:2773-8350 GCA_040905005.1 Pseudohongiellaceae bacterium | reverse complement strand
TTCATGTTGCGGGGCGGCTTCGTCATGGTGGATGACTTCTGGGGTCCGCCGCATCTGGACGACATGCACGTGGAGATCGGCAAGATCTTCCCGGACCGGGAGATCGTCAAGCTCGATACCTCGCACGAGATATTCCATGTCTTCTTCGACATCGACGAGCTGGCGCAGGTGCCGGGGCGCATGGTTACCTGGGACTACGGTGGCTTCATGAACCTGGACGACCCCAGTTATCCACCGGAAGTCTACGCGGTGCTGGACGACAACGGCCGCGTCATGATGGTGGCCAACTACAATACCGACCTGGGCGATGGCTGGGAACACACCTTCTATGCCGGCTATCCCACCAAGTATACGAACGAGGCCTACAAGATAGGCATCAATTTTCTCATTTACGCATTAAGTCACTGACAGCAGGAACCGCTCATGACAGATACAGAAACCACTGCAACCGAAGAACTCGCAGAAGAAATCCGCAGCGACGACGATTTGGAACTGGTCAAGCGCATGCAGGACGGGCGCGACCAGATCCTCGGCGAGATCAAGAAGGTCATCATCGGGCAGTCCGACATTATCGATGAGCTGCTCATCGCGCTGTTCGGCGGCGGCCACGTGCTGGTGACCGGGGTGCCAGGGCTGGCCAAGACCCTCCTCATCAAGACGGTGGCGGACATCCTGCAGGTAGACTTCAGCCGTATCCAGTTCACCCCCGACCTGATGCCGGCGGACGTGGTGGGTTCCGAGGTGGTGGAAGAGAGCGCGGGCGGTCGCCGCCTGAAGTTCGTCAAGGGCCCGATCTTCACCAACATCCTGCTCGCGGACGAGATCAACCGCACGCCCCCCAAGACCCAGTCGGCACTGCTGGAGGCCATGGAGGAGCGCCAGGTCACCGCCGGTGGCAAGACGCATCCCATGGCGAAGCCGTTCTTCGTGTTGGCGACACAGAATCCCATCGAACTGGAAGGCACCTACCCGTTGCCGGAGGCCCAGCTCGACCGCTTCATGTTCAAGGTCGAACTCGGCTACCTGTCGGAAGCCGACGAGGTCACGGTCGTGGCCAATACCACCCAGACCCATGATCGCGCCCTGGCGCATCCGCTGGGCGGCGAGGACATCCTCGAGTTTCAGCGCATCGCCCGGGCGGTTCCCGCGGCCGAGGCCGTCATTCAGTATGCCGTGCGCCTGGTGCACGCGTCGCGTCCCCAGAGCGAGGCCGCGCCGGAATTCGTCAGGGACTGGGTGAACTGGGGCGGCGGTATTCGCGCCTCGCAGAACCTGATCCTGGCCGGTAAGGTGAGAGCCCTGTTGCGCGGGCGCTACAATGTGTCCTACAACGACGTGCGCGCCCTGGCACCTTCGGTGCTGCGCCACCGGATTCTGCTCAATTTCCACGCCGAAGCCGAGCGGATAACCACCGACGAGGTCATCCGCCTGCTGCTGGAAGCAGTGCCGGCTCCGACCTCCGAGTTGTAGGACGACCGTGTCTGACTCCCTCAACTTCCTCGATCCCTCGGTCCTGTCCGGGCTCGACAACCTCGAGCTGCGGGCGCGTGTGGTCGTGGAAGGCTTCCTGTCCGGGCTGCACAAGTCGCCCCACCGCGGCTTCAGTGTCGAGTTCAACGACTACCGCAACTACCATCGCGGCGACGACATGCGGCACGTCGACTGGAAGCTCTATGCCCGCAGCGACAAGTTTTACATCAAGCAGTACGAGGACGAGACCAACGTCCGCTGCATGATCCTGCTGGATACCAGCGCCTCCATGACCTACGGTTCGGGCAGCATGAGCAAGCTCAATTATGGCGTCACCCTGGCCTCGGCCCTGGCCTATTTCGTCATGCGCCAGCGCGACGCCGTCGGTCTGATTACCTTCGATGACAAGATTCAGAACTACCTCCCGACGCGCTGCCGCCAGCCGCACCTGATGCACATCCTGCGCACCCTGGCGACAGTGGAGGCGGGCCTGCGCACCAATGCGGTCAAGCCGCTGACCGACCTGGCGGCGTCGCTGACCAAGAAGAGCATGGTAGTACTGATCACCGACCTGCTGGATGACGAGGAGCGCATCATCAACACGCTGAAGAATCTGCGCGCCATGGGCCACGACGTGATCCTGTTTCAGCTCCTGGATGCCGACGAGTTGAACTTCCCCTTCAATGAGGCATCGGAATTCATCGACATGGAAAACAACGAGTCCTACATCACCTCGCCGGCGGCCATTCGCAAGGCTTATCTGGACAACCTGAACGAGTACCTCGCTGCCTGCAAGAAGCAGTGTCAGAGTAGCGGCGTGGACTATTGCCTGATGAACACGGCCGAACCCCTCGATCAGGCGCTGTCGGCCTACATGACCAAGCGCGCCAGGAGCTTCTGAGAGCATGGTCTTCCTCACACCACTGTTTCTCCTCGGCCTGCTGGCGGCGGCCATTCCCGTCGCCATTCATCTGATTCGCCGGGAGAAGCCGCCCAAGCTGATGTTCAGCACCATTCGTTTTCTCAAGAAGACATCGAAGAAGCTGGTGCTGTTCCAGCAGTTGCAGCAGATCCTGTTGCTGCTGTTGCGCTCGGCGGTGATCGCCTTGCTGGTGATCGCCTTCGCGCGGCCGCTGATCAACGCCGCGGTGGCGCGGCTGGTGGATGCCGACCCGCAGTCGGCGGTGATCATGCTGGACATGTCCATGAGCATGCACTATGGCGACACCTTCGAGCGGGCGAAGGAGGCGGCACTGGATGTGCTGGACGAGCGCGGCGGCGGTGACGAGGTGGCCTTCATCGGCTTCGGTGAGGCGGCGGCGCTGGTGCGCGAGCTCAATTCAGATCTCGGCGGCGTGCGCTCGCTGATTAACGGGCTCGAGGCACCAGGATACGGTGGCACCCGCTACCTGCCCAATCTGCAGCTCGCCGACCAGATGTTGGAGGACTCCCGGTTCGAGAACCGCGCCGTGTACCTGATATCCGATTTCCAGGCGGCCGGCCTGGCCGCTGGTGACGAGACCTGGAACCTGGGCCCGGGCGTGGCCTTTACCGGCATCGATGTGGGCGCGGCGGAGAGCAGCAATCTGGTGCTGACCGACGTGCGCTCACCGGAACAGTTACTGGAAGACGCCGCCAGCCAGCAGATTCTTGCCCGCGTGCGCTCCACCGGCACGCTCTATCGGGGCGAGGGTGAGGTCAGCCTGTTGATTAATGGCCAGGAAGTGGACCGCCAGCCGGTGGACCTCGGCGAGCGCTCCGAGGAAGTGGTGACGTTCAGCAGTGAGTTCGAGGCCGAGGGCAGCTACGTGGGTGAGGTGCGGGTGCGCGGCGACGAGTTCGCGCTGGACAATTCCTACTATTTCACCGTGGACGTGTTGCCCAGGATTCGTGTCCTGCTGGTCAACGGCGATGCCTCGGATAACTGGTTCGACGACGAGGGGCACTGGTTCGGGCTGGCTGTCAGCGGTGGTGAGAACTCTCCCTTCGAGTTGAGCGCGGTCGAGCCCCAGGCGCTGTCCGCCGCCGCGCTGCGCCAGAGTGACGTGGCGGTGCTGCTCAATGTCGGTGACCTGAGTAATGCCCAGGCCAGCGCCCTGAGCGCCTATGTCGAGGGCGGCGGGGCGCTGCTGATCGCCCCGGGCGACCGCGTCGAGGCCCAGCGCTTCAACCAGCAACTCGGCGAGCTGCTGCCGGCGACCCTGCGCGGTCGCGGCGAGCTGGGCTTCGAGGATTATCTGGTGATCGCCGATTTCGATCGTCGTCATCCCATCCTGCGCCCGCTGGACAGCAACTGGAGCGCGCGCTTTCAGGCCTACTGGAGTCTGCAGCCCCAGCCCGAGTCCAGCGTGCTCATGCAGTTCGACAATACTGAGGCGGCGCTGGTGGAGAAGGAATTCGGTGCCGGCAAAGTGATTTTATTCGCATCCAGTATGGACCTGGGGTGGAACAACCTGCCCTTGCAGGGCCTGTTCCTGCCCTTCATTCACGAGACGCTGCGTCACCTCGTGCAACCAGAGCTCAAGCAGCGCGCCTATGTCGTGGGCGAGCGCATCAACCTCGACCCGGATGGCGTGGCCGACTCCATTGTAGTCACCGACAGCACCGGCGAGCCGGTCGACTTCAGCGGTGACGGCGCGATCATCACCGCCGCCAGGCCCGGCCTGCTGAACGTCGAGATCGACGGCGAGGCATCGACCTATGCCGTGAACTACCTGCCGGCGGAGTCCAACCTTGCGCGCGTGGCGCCGGCCACGCTGTACGACAGGATCATCAACCCGGATACGAGCCCGGTACAGTCCCGCGCGGTGCAGACAGCGCAGCTGATCCAGGAGCTGGAACAACCACAGCGGCTGTGGTGGTGGCTGATGCTCCTGGTGGCGGCGCTGCTCTTCGCGGAAGTCCTGATCGCCAACCGCACCTACCGCTAACGCATCCCCGAGATCCGTCCCGGCGCCTCCACGCGAGCGCGCCGTGCCTCTCTTTGTCTCTCAGTGCCTCTCTATACTCCTCCATGCCTCACCGGTCGCGGTCAGTGCCCGGCGTGAACATGTGACGGCGTGAAATGTGACAGCGAAGCCCCATCATGGTGTCTGCCCGGGCCAGCGCACGCCGCAACCGGCACTATGACAAAAGCGCACCAGCGTGGTGCGGCAAAAATTAACAGCTTGATTTACCAGTATTATTTATTTTTCTTTGTAATCAAATGGTCATATTGCTGTAAAAAATGTGCTGGAAATCATTGAAAGGTAAGGAGTTACACGTCATAGTCAAAGCAGACCAAGAGGCGTGTTTGTATGTTTTTGACCAAACTACGGCACAGGTCACGCGGGTTCACCCCCTACCATGCCTGTGTATTCAGTACTGTATTCCTGTTGCTGGCGCCCCCCCTGTCGGGGCAGTCACAGTTCCTGAGTGGCACCTCGACCGACTCCGGCCAGCCCGTCACAAGACCTTATTTGCAGGCTGAAATGACGGGTGAATTGAAGGGTGAAACGGCGAGTGCACGCGAAGGCGCCGCTGCCGAGGATTTCAATCCCTTCGATGCCGATCAGTTTCAGGCCTATCTGAGCAGGGGCCTGGCCCTGCAGGAGGCCGGTGAACACGAATCGGCACTGCCAGTGCTGGACCGGGCCTGGCAGATTAATCGCATCGAGCGCGGCCTGTACCACGAATCGCAGGTGCCGGTGCTGGAGAGCATGGTCGTGAGCGAACTGGAGTCTGGCGACTTTGAGGCGGTCAATCGTCACTACGCCTACATGGAGCACCTGTACAGGCGGCTCTATGACATCGACGACCCGCGCCTGGATTCGGGCCTGCAGAAGATCTCTTCCTTCCATGTCAACGCGTTCAACGTCAACCTCGCAGGGCAGCGCGAGTATCATCTGCGCAAGGCGGCCAGCATTCTCAAGTTGCGGCTGGAAGTGGCGGAGCGGACCCTGGCCGAGGATCATCCCAAGGTGAACTACCTGACCGAAAGCATTGCCCTCAGCCGCCACCAGCTCTACCTGATGTCCGACCGACACAAGGAAATGTTGGCCAGGAAGCAGGCAAGCTCCCGCGACCGCCTGTTCGCCACTCTCGAATAAAAGCCCGTCCGAATAAAAG
>JBBDSI010000315.1:0-2673 GCA_040905005.1 Pseudohongiellaceae bacterium | reverse complement strand
CGGGACTGTCGCCGCGGCTGACCTCGGAGGCCGCTTGCAACTGTTCCTTTGAAATGAGCCCCATGCGCCTGGCCCGGATCTCCCAGTTCTCGCGTGCCAGCGCCTGCATGTCCTCGGTGGCATCCGATTCGTCGACGATCTCGAGACCGAGCAACGTTTCGATGATGTCTTCCATCGTGACAATGCCCTCCATGCCGCCGAACTCGTCTACCACCAGGGCGAGGTGCTCTTTCTTGAGGATGAGGGTATCCAGCAACTCCGGGATGGGCAGCGTCTTGTGCACGGTGGTGATGTCGCGGCGCAGCTCTCTGAGCGTGAGATGGTCATTGTCATCGGCCAGGTGCAGCAGCAATTCATCGCGCAGCATATAGCCGGTGATGTTGTCGTTGTGCTCGTGATAGAGCGGAATGCGGGAGTGGGGCAGGTCCGGGTATTTGTCATGGAACTCTCTCACCGTCAACGCGTCGTTGGCGGAGAGTACCACCACGCGCGGGGTCATGACGTCCTTGACCAGGATGCGGGTGAAGCGCAGCAGGTTGTGGATGATCTTCTGCTCCTTTTCCTCCAGGACACCGGCGTCGGTGCCTAGCTTGGTCATGACCAGAATATCGGCCCGGGTGAGCACCGGCCGGTCCTTGTCCTTCTTCAGGTGGCGGGTCACGTACTGGCTGACCCAGACCAGCGGGGCCAGCACGAAGAGCATGATCTTCAGGGCCGCCACCGCGAAGGGCGTCAGCGCCTCCCAGTTGTTGGCGCCGATGGTCTTGGGGATGACCTCGGAGAAGATCAGCACGGCCAGGGTCATGCCTCCGGCGATCAGCGCCTCACTGCTGATGAGTGGCACGCCGAAGAGAGTTAGCTGCGTGGAGCCGAAGATCACCGCGGCCTGGGCCCCCACGCCGATGGCGCCGACGGTGTGGGCGACGGTGTTCAGGGTGAGGATGGCGGCCAGGGGACGGTCGATGTCGTCCTTGAAGCGGGCCAGATCCTCCGCTATCGGGTCACCGTGCTGCTGGCGCATGCCGATGTAGGCCGGTGTCACACTGAGCAGAACCGCTTCCAGGATGGAGCAGAGGAACGAGAAGACGATGCTGAGAACGAAATAGGTGGCTAACAGGGCCATTGAGTTGCGGCAGAATCTGAGTGTAAGGCGCTAATTCTTGCACAAAGGCGTGGTGCTTTACCAATGTAATTGCTGGGCGGTGCCCATCGCCTTCTGGAAAAAGGCGGTCGCTGTTTCGGGGTTTCTGGTTGATCCAGGGGCCTCGTACGGCTGATCGTTCCTGTATCTGGACAATCCCCTGCTTCGGGGATACCTTTTTGTCCCCACCATGCGGGCGGAACCCTGCCGGGCCTCGCGGGTTGGTCATTTCAGGCCGGCAAGGAATTGCATCATGGCATTCGAATTCATTACACGCTGGGCACGGATCGCTGCGCTGGTGCCGTGCATGATCGTTGTCGCGCCGCTGGCGCTCGCGCAACCACCGGATACCAGCCCGCCGGACGCGCCGGCGCCGGTCATAGAGACCGCGGTGCCGGAAGCCGCCGATAGCGCCATCGAGACGCGGATCGCTGCGATCTTCGCCGAGATCGACTCCCTCAACGCCGTGACTGCCGAAGTGCGCCAGGGGGTGGTGACCCTGCAGGGCGAGGTGGCCAACAATGCCGCGGCTGTCCGGGCCGAAGAGATGGCCCTGCGCGTGCAGGGCGTGGTCACGGTGGAGGACCGGATCGAGCGTACTCTTGCCGTGCAGGACAATGTCGCGCCCTTCTTCGCGTCGGCTTCCGACAGGCTGAGGAACATCTATCGCGCGCTGCCACTCTATGGCGTGGCGCTTGCCGTGTTCCTGCTCATCGCCTTCGTCGGTCACCTGCTTGCCTCATGGAAGGCGTTCTGGCGGCGCATCTTACCCAATCCGTTCCTGTCGGAGCTGGTCGCCAGCGCCGTGCGCGTCGCCATGATCATCGTTGGGCTGGTCGCGGCGATCAGCTTCCTTGGGGCGACGGCGCTGATGGGAACCATACTCGGCGGCGCCGGCGTGATCGGCATCGCGCTCGGCTTTTCGCTGCGCGACACGCTGGAGAACTATATCTCCTCCATCATGCTGAGCGTGCGCCAGCCCTTCCGCGCCAACGAGCATGTCGTGATCGGCGACCAGGAGGGCAAGGTGGTGCGACTGACCTCGCGCTCCACGGTCTTGATGACCCTGGACGGCAATCATCTACGCATACCGAATGCGACGGTCTTCAAGGCGGTGATCCTCAACTACACTCGCAATCCGGAGCGCCGCTTCGAGTTTGATCTTGGCATCGATGCCGCGGATGACCCGGTGGCTGCCATGCAGCTGGGTCTCGACAGGCTGAAAATCCTGCCTTTCGTGCTGGCCAAGCCGGAGCCCGAGGCGTTTATCGGAGCCGTAGGCGATTCAAGCATCGTGCTGCGCTTCATGGCGTGGGTGCACCAGGGCGAGACCCATTTCTGCAAGGCGCGGGGCCTGGCCATCAATGCGACCAAGGACGTGCTGGAAGCGGCGGGCTTCACGCTGCCCGAGCCCATCTACCGCCTGCGTTTCGATACCGGGTCCGGGCAGGCGCCGGACCTCGGCGGAGCCGCCAAGGCGGCGCAGCCGGATAAGACGCCGCAGCCCCGTAAGGCACCGCCGCTTAATAAGG
>JBBDSI010000314.1:0-3276 GCA_040905005.1 Pseudohongiellaceae bacterium | reverse complement strand
TCGATGATGCGGCTGAGGGCCTCGGTGGATTCGGCCTGAATCACGGCGATGAGGTCATAGTCGCCACTGATGGCGTACAGCGCCTTTACCTCGTCTACGGCGTGCAGCTCGCGGATAATCGGGGCGGTGAGTTTTTGCGCCACCATCAGCAGCACATGGGCCGAAACCAGACTGCGCTCGTAGGCGTCGCCGAGGATGGCTGTGTAACCGGCGATGACGCCGTCCCGCTCCAGGCGCTGGATGCGCCCCTGCACCGTGGAGCGGGACAGGTCCAGCTCCCGGGCCAGTTCCGAGGTGCTGCGGCGCGCATTCTCGCACAGTAACAGAAGCAGCCGCCTGTCCGTGTCCTTCATTGCCATAGCCCACAGCCTCCAAATCCGTCATTCTGCTAAATAATATCGTCATTTTGATTGTATAAGTAAGCAGATTATCAAATCTGCATCTACAAATTGACGACACTCCGCGGGACACTGTCATCCAGGAGCCTGTCGGACTCAGGCGATCGCAGTAGATCAGCGTGAGTCCGACAGGCTCCCAGCCCTTATCACCCTTTGTAGGGAGATTCGCCATGCGCAAGACACCGTTCCCCGTCACCCTGGTTGGCGCCGGCAAGATCGGCGAGATGATCGTCGACCTGCTCTGCGCCAGTGGTAGCTATGAATTGACGCTGATCGACAGCGACCGCCTGCAACTGGAGTCAATCCCGGATCGTGCTCGCCTGACCAAGCGCGCCCTGGACGTGAGCGACCGCGACGCCCTGGCGGCCACCCTGGCCGGTCAGTTCGCTGTGCTCAGTGCCACGCCCTTTTACCTGACCACCACGATCGCCGAGGCAGCCAGGAGCGCCGGCGTGCACTATCTCGACCTGACCGAGGACGTGGCCAGCACCGAGAAGGTGAAACAACTGGCGGCGGACGCCAGCAGCGCCTTCATCCCCCAGTGCGGCCTGGCGCCTGGTTTCATCTCCATCGTCACCCACGACATCGCCCGCCACTTCGATGACCTGGACACCGTCCGCATGGGCGTCGGCGCCCTGCCCCAGTTCCCGTCCAACTCGCTCAACTACAACCTGACCTGGAGCACCGACGGGGTAATCAACGAGTATTGCGAGCCCTGTATCGCCATCCAGTCCGGCGAGTTGTGCAGCGTCCCGCCGCTGGAACAGCTCGAGCATTTCTCTCTGGACGGCATGCAATACGAGTCCTTCAACACCTCCGGCGGCATCGGCACGCTGGCGGAGACCCTGGCCGGCAAGGTGCGCAACCTGTCCTACCAGACCATCCGCTACCCGGGCCACCGCGACATCATGAAGACGCTGTTACACGACCTGGGCCTCAGAGACCGTCGCGACCTGCTCAAGGACGTGTTGGAGAACGCCGTGCCGGCCACCCTGCAGGACGTGGTGCTGATCTTCGTCACCGTCAGCGGGCACAAGAACGGGCGGCTGCTGCAGGAGACTTACGCCAACAAGATTTATAGCCAGGAAGTGCACGGCCAGTCGCGCAGCGCCATCCAGATCACCACTGCCGCCAGTATCTGTGCCGTACTGGACCTGCTCGCCGCCGGCCGCATCAAGCAGTCCGGCTTCGTCACCCAGGAGAGCATCGCCCTGACTGATTTCCTGGAGAATCGCTTTGGCAGCTACTACCGCCAGACCCGCGTGGTCAAGGAGGCCGCCTGATGAACAGCTTCAACGGACAACTGCAATTAGCCGACCGGGTCGCCCGACACCTGACCGATCTCGGGGTCGCGAAGTCCCGATATACCGGGGGCGACCTTGAGGTCTGCTCGCCCATCGACGGCGGCGTCATTGGCCGCGTCACTACCACCACGGCCGCCGAACTGGACGCGGCCGTCGCCCGTGCCGAAGCCGCCTTCGTGAACTGGCGCCGCGTGCCCGCCCCGCGGCGGGGCGAGCTGGCGCGCCTGTTGGGTAATCAGCTCCGCGGCAACAAGGAGGCCCTGGGCGAGCTGGTGAGTATCGAGTGCGGCAAGCTGCGCGAGGAGGGCCTCGGCGAGGTGCAGGAGATGATCGACATCTGCGACTTCGCCGTGGGCCTGTCCAGGCAGCTCTACGGCCTGACCATCGCCTCGGAGCGCGTCGATCATCGAATGCAGGAGACCTGGCACCCCATTGGCCCGGTGGGCGTGATCTCCGCCTTCAACTTTCCGGTGGCGGTGTGGTCCTGGAACACCGCCCTGGCGCTGGTCTGCGGCGATCCGGTGGTATGGAAGCCCTCGGAGAAGACCCCGCTCACCGCACTGGCCTGTCAGGCGCTGCTGGACAAAGCGTTAGCCGAGTTCGGCGAGGCGCCGGAGGGCCTGTCCCAGGTCGTCATCGGCGCAGGCGAGCTGGGCGAGCGGCTGGTGGACGACAGTCGCCTGAAGGTGATCAGCGCCACCGGCAGTTCGGCCATGGGGCAGAAAGTAGGCCCACGCGTGGCACAGCGCTTCGGCCGCAGCATCCTTGAGTTGGGTGGCAACAACGCCATCATCGTCTGCCCCAGCGCCGATCTCGCCATGGCCACCCGCGCCATCGTCTTCGGAGCAGTGGGCACCTGTGGCCAGCGCTGCACCAGCACGCGCCGGCTGTTCGTGCACGAGGACGTGTATGCGGAACTGACTGGCGCGCTGCAAAAAGCTTATGCCGGAGTAAACATCGGCAATCCGCTGGAAACCGGCACGCTGGTCGGCCCGCTCATCGACGGCGAGGCATTCGACAACATGCAGCGCGCCCTGGCCAGCGCCAGAGAACTTGGCGCGACGATTCATGGCGGCGAGCGCATCGACACCGGCAGCGACCAGGCCTATTACGTGCGCCCGGCACTGGTAGAGATGCCGGAGGCGGTCGGCAATGTCGCCGAAGAGACCTTCGCACCGATCCTGTATGTATTCAAATACCGCGACCTGGATGACGCCATCGCCCGTCACAACGCCGTACCCCAGGGCCTGTCCTCGTCCATCTTCACCCTGAATCTGCGCGAGGCGGAGACCTTCCTCTCCGCGGCAGGTAGCGACTGCGGCATCGCCAACGTCAACATCGGCACCTCCGGCGCCGAGATCGGCGGCGCCTTTGGCGGCGAGAAGGAAACCGGCGGCGGCCGCGAGTCCGGCTCCGACGCCTGGAAGGGCTACATGCGCCGCGCCACCTCCACCATCAACTACGGCAGTGAATTGCCCCTGGCCCAGGGCATCCGCTTCGACTTTTAACCTACTGGGTTGGAAAATTCATCCCTGAATTTTCCAACCCACGCCCGCCGATCAGCGGCGCAGAAG
>JBBDSI010000313.1:0-3280 GCA_040905005.1 Pseudohongiellaceae bacterium | reverse complement strand
AGTGCTCGCTGGCGGGACCACCGATGGAGCCGGAGGAATCGTGCTTCTTGTCACCCTCATCCTTGGCCTTGGTGTCGTCCTCGACCTTACTCGCACCGGAATCGTTGTCGTTGGGATCGCGCCAGTCAGCCGGCGGGCGCGGCTTCTTGCCGGTCATGATATCGTCGATCTGTTCGGCGTCGATGGTCTCATATTCCATGAGCGCATCCTTCATCAGCTCGAGCCTGTCACGGTTGTCCTCAAGCAGCTTCTTGGCACGGGCATAACACTCATCGATGATCTTGCGTACTTCCTTGTCGATGGCCTTGGCGGTCTCGTCGGAGACAGACTTGCCCTGATGGGCCGCGGACCGGCCCAGGAAGACCTCGTGCTCGTCCTCGGAATACTGCAGGGGCCCCATGGCGTCTGACAGACCCCACTTGGTAACCATGTTGTGCGCCATCTCGGTGGCGCGCTGGATGTCATTTGAGGCGCCAGTTGTCACACCTTCCTTGCCCAGCGTCAACTCTTCGGCGATACGTCCGCCATACAGGCTGCAGATCTGACTGAGAATAGTCTGCTTGCTGAGGCTGTACCGATCCTCCTCGGGCAGGAACATGGTGATACCCAGAGCCCGGCCGCGGGGAATAATACTTACCTTGTAGACGGGGTCGTGCTCCGGTACCAGTCGGCCGACGATGGCGTGGCCCGACTCGTGATAGGCGGTATTCAGGCGTTCTTTCTCGGACATGACCATGGACTTGCGCTCGGCGCCCATCATGATCTTGTCCTTGGCCTTTTCGAATTCCTCCATGGCCACCAGGCGCTTGCTGGCGCGGGCGGCAAACAGTGCGGCCTCATTGACCAGGTTGGCCAGATCGGCGCCGGAGAAACCTGGCGTACCGCGGGCGATGACGCTGGCCCTGACGTGATCGTCGATCGGCACCTTGCGCATATGCACCTTGAGAATCTGTTCGCGGCCACGGATGTCCGGCAGGCCCACCACCACCTGGCGGTCGAAGCGGCCGGGACGCAGCAGCGCCGGGTCCAGCACGTCGGGGCGGTTGGTCGCGGCCATGACGATGACGCCGTCATTGCCCTCGAAGCCGTCCATCTCCACCAGCAACTGGTTCAGGGTCTGTTCGCGTTCATCGTGACCGCCGCCCAGGCCGGCGCCGCGATGACGGCCCACGGCGTCGATCTCGTCGATGAAGATGATGCAGGGCGCCTGCTTCTTGGCCTGGTCGAACATGTCGCGCACGCGGGAAGCACCCACACCCACGAACATCTCCACGAAGTCGGAACCGGAGATAGAGAAGAACGGTACCTTCGCCTCGCCGGCAATGGCCTTGGCGAGCAGGGTCTTACCGGTACCCGGCGGACCCACCATCAGCACACCGCGGGGAATACGGCCACCCAGGCGCTGGAACTTGTCCGGTTCGCGCAGGAATTCCACCAGCTCCTTTACGTCTTCCTTGGCCTCATCGACACCGGCGACATCAGCGAAAGTCACCTTGATCTGATCTTCACCCAGCAGCTTGGCCTTGCTCTTGCCGAAGGACATGGGGCCACCCTTGCCTCCGGCGCCACCGCCCTGCATCTGGCGCATGAAGAAGAAAAACAGCGCGATGATGATCAGGATAGGGAAACTGGCGACCAGCAGCTGCGTCCAGATACTCTGTTGCTCCGGCGCCCTGCCGATGACTTCGACGTCGGCGGCCAACAGCTGGTTCATGAGCTGATCGTCGCCAATGAGGGGTAATACGGTGCGGAACTGGGAATTGTCGGAGCGCACCCCGGTGATGTCGGTCCCCGCTATCTCAACCCTTTGCACACGGCCGCCGTCTACTTCGCCGATGAATTCAGAGTAGGTGATGCTCTCGTCCCTGGTTTCCTGGTTGATGTTGTTGAACACGGTCAACAGCACACCGGCGATGATCATCCAGAGAATTAGATTTTTTGCCATATCGTTCAAAGGGTTATCTCCACTACGGGGAATCGGGTAACAGCGTGAAGGAGCTGGGGAACGGCTGGGTCGGGACTCTACGCGAGGCCCTATATACAGTCATTCTAAAGGCTACAGGGAATAATGCACAGTTTTTCGTCCATTGACCCTCTGACCAAGTCAGACAGTCCCTGTTCCGGGCTTTTCATGAACTGCCGTAACTGCAGGCGTCGCGATGCCCGCAACGGGTTGTTCACGAATCCTAGCCCTTAAAACCTGTGGCCAACAGATACAGTTCCCTGGACCGCTGCCGGGAAGCTCCTGGTTTACGGGACTTGACCTGTCGAAAGCTGTCCTGCAGATCGCGGCGGTACGCATCGAAACCCTCGCCCTGAAACACCTTCACCAGGAAATACGCTTCCGGTTTCAACACAGATCTGGCCAGATCCAGGGCGAGTTCCGCCAGATGCATAGCCCGCGGCTGGTCAATGCCCTTCATACCAGAGAGATTGGGGGCCATGTCGGAGATTACAAGGTCGACGCCGTCATCCTCGATGCGGGTCAGCAGATGCTCCAGTACCTCGATCTCGGTGAAATCACCCTGCACGAAATCCACGCCGGGAAGGCCGTCCATGGGCAGAATGTCGCTGGCCACCACGCGGCCCGACTCGCCCACCAGTTCGGCCGCCACCTGTGACCAGCCTCCGGGAGCGGCCCCCAGATCAACCACAGTCATACCGGGCCTGATCAGTTGATCCTTGTCCTGAATCTCCAACAACTTGAAACTGGCGCGCGAGCGATACCCCTCCTCCTGGCTGCGTTTGACGTAGCGATCGGAGAAGTGTTCCTGCAGCCATTGTTTACTGCTCTTGGAGCGCGCCATATGCCTCTGCAACTGCGATGTGAGTATGCGACCCGGGTACTAAGTTGGTCTGGCGTCCTGTCCCGCAGTAAATCCGGTATTGCAGAAGCCTCTGGCGCCGAACCGCTACTCCCCGGGCTCCTGCATCCAGAAATTTATGCAACAACTGGATAAATTGCTAGAATCAGCGCCTTTCCCGACAAAAGCCCGGTCAACGTGTTCAGATGACGATCAATAATGCCGACAAGAAACGTTTCCGTCAGATTGGTCATCTGCTCAATCCGATCGTGACTATTGCACAAAAAGGATTGACGGAAAACATTCGGGAAGAGTTGCAACGGGCCCTGAGTGATCATGAACTGATCAAGGTGAAGCTGGCCGTCGGCGACCGTGCGGCCAGGCGCGAATTGACGGCTACCATTTGCGCGGACCTGAATGCCGAGTGCGTACAGAGCATCGGTCATGTGATCCTGCTTTACCGGGCCGCGAAAAAA
>JBBDSI010000312.1:0-3306 GCA_040905005.1 Pseudohongiellaceae bacterium | reverse complement strand
GCCAACAATCCCGTGAGCTACTCAATCTCGTTGGGTATACTGACGCCCGATCCCTATTGAGCGACAGGAGCCTTTCCCCATGACCGACCTGGAAGTCAGCCACGCCGACGGCATCACTACCCTCACCATGAACCGCCCCGCGGCACGCAATGCGCTCAGCATGGAGATGCGCGCGCAGCTCTCCGAGGTGCTGCACGAGATCGAACTCGACGACAGGGTACGCTGCGTGGTCCTGACCGGCGCAGGCGACCACTTCATGGCCGGCGGCGACGTCAAGGGCATGCACGAATCGGTCACCAGCAAGTCGCCGGAGGAGATCCGCCGGGAATTCATTCTGCGCATCCACGACCTGCATCCCATCATGTTCGCCCTGCGGCGCATGCCCAAGCCGGTGATCGCCAGTTGCCGCGGGGCCGCCGCCGGTGCCGGTGTCAGCATGGCGCTGGCCTGCGACTTGATCATCGCCGCCGACGACGCCTTCTTCACCCTGGCGTATTGCCATATCGGCACCAGCCCGGACGGTTCGGCCAGCTTTCATCTGCCGCGGGCCGTGGGTATCAAACGCGCCATGGAGATCGCCCTGCTGGGGGATCGCTTCGATGCCAATAGCGCCCGGGACATGGGCATGATCAACTTCGTCGTGCCGGCTACCGAGCTGGAGAAGGAAACCCACAAGCTGGCTACCCGCCTCGCCAGCGGACCGACCCATGTCTACGGCAACACCAAGGCCCTGTTGTATCGGTCGCTGGAGAGCGACTTCGAGGCTCAGTTGCAGGCCGAGGCGGAGTCCTTCGCGGAGTGCGCCGCCAGAAAGGACTTCCGCGAGGGCGTTACTGCGTTCGTGGAGAAGCGGGAACCCGTGTTTACCGGAGAATGAGCATTGGCCCAGTTCCTGGCCCGAACTATTTATGAACTGGGCGAGGGCGTCGCCAGGAGCCTGTCGGGCTCCTAGGGAGTGGAAACTGCTCGCTGCAGGGACTCGACGTTTTCCTGCAGCCGGAACAGGCTCTCGTTGATCTGCAGACGGTGGGCATTGATCGACTCCATGGACTGCTCCATGTACTCGACACGTCCGGCCAGACCACCGATGGTGCTGTCGCCGCTGTTCAGGGACTGACGAATGGACTCCAGGTCACCGCGCATACTGGCGAATTCGCTCATCTCGGTGTCCAGGCTGGCTACTGTCTGGCCGAGGGAGTCGAACTCATTACCCAGTGCATTGAGGCTGGCATTCACCTGGCCGATGGCCTCGGCGTTCTGGGCGAGCTGACGGCTGTTGTTGGTGGTCGTCTCGTCCTGTCCCTCGTTGACCATCTTCAGGCGCGCGATCTCGGACTGGATCTCGTCGAACTGGCGATTGTTGTTGCGCCAGTTGGCCCAGAGCAGGTCATATTGCTCAATGGTCTGGTTGATATCTTCCATCAGGCTGTCACCGGTCTCCGTGGCACTCTGGTCGACGATGTTGAGCCGGGTCTCCAGATCGCTGATGCGCAGGTTGGCGCGGCGCAGGTCCGTCTGATAGATGTCATAGAAGTAGTACGCGCCATAGCCACCGGCGAGTGTCGCCAGCGTCAGCAACACCAGCATGATGCGCACGGGCCAAGAGACGCCGGCGCGGACCGTCCGGGCGCCATGGGCCGTTCTTGCGCCATGATGAGCGGGACGTACGATCTCCCTGCCCTGGGCACGCTTGTTGCTCCGATGGGTATTCACATCGTCGCTGTCGGGCACCAACGGGGGAATATCGTTCAGGTCATCGTTGTCTCTCATAACCGCCTATTATCCTTGAAAAAGGCCACCCGTGTCATCCCCGGCCGGCGTAGCCACACCACTGGGCGAGTGATAACATCGCTACAGCTTACCTATAGCTTACCTATAGATAGAACAACAATCCTTAGCCCGAGGGCCCCCGCATGGAATTCGACAATCTCATCGCTTACCTGTTTCGTTGGATACACTTTTTTGCCGGCGTGGCCTGGATCGGCCTGCTTTACTACTTCAACTTCGTGCAGACCGAGTATTTCAAGGAGGCACCCGCCGAAGCCAAGGCATCCGCCATTTCCAAACTCGTCCCCAGGGCGCTCTGGTGGTTTCGCTACGGTGCCCTGTTAACCTTTCTTTCCGGCCTCGCACTGGCAGGGTTTCTGGGCAGCGCCACGAATTTCTACATCACCATCGGCATGCTACTGGGCACCCTGATGTTCCTGAACGTTTGGATCATTATCTGGCCGAACCAGAAGACCGTCATGGCCTCGAATGAGCAGGTCCTGGCCGGTGGCGAAGCGCTGCCCGCGGCGGCCACCGCCCAGGGGCGCGCCGGACTGGCTTCCCGCACCAATACCCTGTTCTCGTTACCCATGCTGTTCTTTATGGGCGCCTCCGCTCACCTTGGCGGCTCAGGCAGGGTGCCGCTGTCGGTAGAGGGCGGTGTCAGTACCCTCGCCGTCATATTGACCCTGGTGGTGATCGCCGCACTGGAATTTAACGCCATCCGCGGCAAGATGGGACCCATGGCCAGTGTCGTGGGCGTAGTCCATAGCGGTGTGGGACTGACGATCGCCCTGTTGTTGATCATGCAGTACCTTTAATACAGGACCAGACCTAGCGTACCGCGGACGCCGAATCAGAGCAGTTCATGAATGGTTCTGACGGGGAGGCAGTCACAACACGGGCGGGGCGTTCTATTAAAATGGAACTTTAACCAGGGCCGGACTGTTTTAGGAGCATCATCTGCTCTTCTTGCGTGTCATGCGCACTCCAGCCCCGGACCGGGACCGACAGATTTACTGAGTAGCAAACCAAAGAGGAAATTATGAATTTAGAACTACCCGACCTCCCCTATGCGAAGGACGCGCTGGAACCCCATATGTCTGCGCAGACACTGGACTTTCACCACGGCAAGCACCACAACGCCTACGTGAGCAAGGCCAATGAACTGTTGGCCGACGCCAAAGTCAGCGCCGACTCGCTGGAGGATCTCGTCAGGGAAACCAGGAAAGCCGGTGGCGCCCTGTTCAACAATGTGGGACAGCACTACAACCACAGTTTCTTCTGGCAATGCCTGAGCCCGAACGGCGGCGGCGCCCCCAAGGGAGACATCGCGGCCAGGATCGACAGCGATTTCGGCAGCTACGAGGACTTCAAGAAGGAATTCGTCGCCGGCGGTGTCGGCCAGTTCGGCAGCGGCTGGGTCTGGCTGGTGGCCGACGGTGGCAAGCTGAAGGTCGTCAAATCGGCCAACGCCGACACGCCACTGACCGACGGCATGACCCCACTGCTGGTCTGCGACGTCTGGGAACACGCCTA
>JBBDSI010000311.1:0-3351 GCA_040905005.1 Pseudohongiellaceae bacterium | reverse complement strand
GCAAAGAAGGGCCAGCAAAGCATACACAACAGCGGTTCATCCTGATGAACCTGGAGGTCCCCATGAAAAAAGCCCTCATTGGCTGCATTCTCCTTATCACGGGCACGATCACCCTGCCCGCTGGCGCGCAGACTTACCACGCCGATACCGTGGCCGGTCCGATGCTGGATCGACCGGTGCGGATCCTGCAAACCAACTCAGCCGGCACTGATGTCTTCATCTTCGACCCGGCCACCATGGAGCAGGTCGGCCACATCACCAACCTGCCTCATAACCATGGCGCCACCGTCCACGCCGACGGAACTTACTACTACTTCACCAACGAGCATGAACAGACCGTCGACATCGTGGACACCCGCACACTGGAAGTGGTCGAGCGTATCCAGCTGGCCAATGGCCCGCACAATCTGTCCGCGAGCCAGCGCGCGCGCAAGGTCTACGTGGCCATCATCGCCGAACCCCTGATCCAGGTGATCGACATGGACACCCACGAGATTATCGCCAACATCGAGACCGGTGGCGGGGTCCACAATACCTTCGTCACGCCAGACGGCCGCTACGCCGTAGGCAGCATGATCGGCGCCAGCGAGATCATCGCCATCGATACCGACACCGACGAGGTGCTGTGGGAGATGTCGATCCCTTATTCCCAGAACCCGTTCACTGGCGGCGTGCGGCCGCTCGCCTTCACTACCCATCCCGACGGGTCGACTCGCTCCCTGCTGATCAACGTAGGCGGTTGGCATGGGTTCTGGGAAGTCGACTGGGAGACACAGGAGGTGCTGCACAAGATCAGTCCGCCAGAGGAGGCCTGGAGCCGCACTGATCAGACAGCCGACGGCATCCAGAGCGCACCCAGTCACGGCATCGTGGTAATGCCCGACCAGAGCCAGGTCTGGCATTCCAGCCGGGCCACGTCGCATATCTACGGCTGGTCGCTGCCAGACTACGAGTACCTGGGTCGGGTCTATATCGGCAACCCCGCCTGGCTCACCGCCACACCGGATAGTCGTTACGTCTGGGTCGGTGTGGCCAGCCACAACGAAACGGCCGTAGTGGACATCGAGGCCATGGAGGTGGTGAAGCGCTTCCCGGTCGGGCAGTCGCCGAAACGGATCTTCACGGCCATCATGCCGCCACAATGGGAGGGAGAGGCCCCATGATGAGACGTAACCCCCGGGAATGGTCAATTTCTAATGCCGGCGGCACTTTACGGCTGCTGCTGATAGTGACGGGCGCCCTGGCTCTGGTCGGTTGCGGCGAACAGGAGTCGGCACCCGCCACCACCCCATCCGCGCAATCCGCAGACACAGGCGCATCCTCAGCTCCAGACACTCCGAAAGGGTTGGACTTCGCCTTCTACCGAGAGGCAGTGGAGCCCATCTTCCTGCGCCCCCGCGGTGGCTTCGTCGGCTCGGACGCCGCTTGCGTCAACTGCCATACCGGCCAAGCCAATGTTCCCCTGGGCTTGCAGCCTCTGACCGAGCAGAACGGCGAAGTTTTCTGGACCGAGGCACAGTCGCGACAGAACTTCGAGAACGTCGCCATGCTGGCCGACCCCAGCGCACCGAACCAGAGCCGCCTTCTATTAGCGCCGCTGGCCCCTTCGGCGGGGGGCGAGCGACACTCCGGCGGCAACTTCTGGGATTCGCGCGAACACAGTGAGTATCGCGTCATCGCGGAATGGATCGCCACCGGGTCACCAGAGGCCTCTACTGAACAATCGGTACAACCCGACTTTGCCTTCTTCCGGTCCTGCGTACAGCCGGTGTTCGTCAACCCTATCGAGAATGCCATGCCTTGCGCGGAGTGCCACAGCGGCGAATTTGGCGTCGAACCCCCGGAGGGCAGCTACTGGACCATGGAGCAGTCGCAGCAGGCCTATGAAGATCTCATGTACCTGATCGATGCGGGCCGTCCCGAGAGCAGCCGCTTCCTGCACAAGCCTCTGCATCCAGACGCCGGCGGCGACCTGATGCATAATGGCGGTCGGCGCTGGTTCTCCGCTAACGACCCGGAGCGCCAGGCCCTGGCCGACTGGGTGCGGGGCGAAGCCGTTGGCGAGCAGTGCCCGCCGGCTCTGCAATACGACTACCCACCCAGGCCCTGAGTCAGTGAATCAACGCGCCGGGCTGGCGGTATCAGTCTGCTGTCTTCTGCTACTGCTGGCTGGCTGCGGCCAACAGGCGCCGGAATCCACGATGGACGGCATCTATACCGCAACACAAGCGCAGCGGGGCGACGCCCTCTACGCACAACACTGCGCCCGCTGCCACAGCATCCAGGAATTCAACGGCCGCTTGTTCGCCACCGTCTGGTCCGGCGTGCCAGCGGCCGCCCTCTATCAACGCATCGCTAACACCATGCCCATGGACCAGCCCGGCAGTCTTGGAACGAGCCAGGTCACGGCACTGATGGCGCACCTGTTCGCTATCAACGATATGCCGGCCGGAGAGACGCCGCTTGCGGGAGACCTGGAATGGTTGACCGGAATTTCAATTCGCCTCCCGGAGGGTAATTAGTAATTAAGCCTCTTTCGAAATCTGAGTGGGTAGTGTAATAGTGTTTCCGTCGAAAATGCAGCTCAAGGAGACGACGGAAGCCATGCAATCGGAAAAGCTTTTTGAAACAGCGCTGGGTGTGAGCCAGCCGTGGTATGTCAAGGAAGCGCGGTTTGATGGAGCCGCGAAGACGCTCACTATCGATGTGGACTTCGAGTCCGGGAGTCGATTCAGTCACCCGGAAGTGGCTGGAGCCCATCCGGTCCATGACACCCAGATCAAGCGTTACCGGCACCTGAACTTCTTCCAGCATGAATGCTTCCTGGAGGTGCGGGTGCCGAGAGTGAAGCTGCCCAATGGCGGCGTGCGCCTGGTGGAGCCGCCGTGGGCGGGCAGGCTGAGTGGGTTCACATTGTTGTTCGAAGCGCTGGTGCTGAGCCTGTGCCGGGAGATGCCGTTTGCGGCGGTGGCGCGCCTGGTTGGTGAGAGCTGGCATCGGGTGGCGACCATCGCGGAACGCTATGTCGAGATGGCGTTGGCGGAGGCGGATTACTCGGAGGTTCGGGAGTTGGCTATCGACGAGACCTCCAGAGCCCGGGGCCATGAGTATGTGACGCTGGCCGCCGATGCCGATCGTCGGGCGGTAATCTTCGTGACCGAGACGCGGGAATCGGCCGCCATTGAGCGCCTGGCTGCTGATTTGACAGCTCACGGAGGTGACCCCGAACAGATCACGTCGGTCAGCATCGATATGTCGCCGGCTTTCATCAAGGGGGTAGCGGCTCACTTGCCGAACGCGCAGGTGACCTTCGATAAGTACCACGTCATCGCCCATGCCTCGCACGCGCTC
>JBBDSI010000310.1:0-3370 GCA_040905005.1 Pseudohongiellaceae bacterium | reverse complement strand
GCCCCGGGAGGGGCCACTTTTTGGGGAGCGGGGCGCGGGGAATCCGGCGAATTGCCGAACTAGCCGATCAGTCTGCACCAACATGGTGCAATTGGCAAGCGGGGTGGCGTGATCATGGCGCACAGGCGTCGGTTGCTCTGCCGAGCGTCCATAAAAAAACCCGGGCCAGGCCCGGGTTTCTTGGACAAGAACAGGCTTTAACCCTTCAAAGCCTCGCGCGTGCTCTTGATGATGACGGCCGCCACCTTGTAGGGGTCGGCGTTGGATGCGGTGCGGCGATCCTCCAGGCGGCCCTTCCAGCCATCGGTCACGGTGGTGATCGGGATGCGAATGGACGCACCGCGGTCGGAGACACCGTAGCTGAACTGGTCTATGGACTGGGTCTCGTGCTTACCGGTCAGGCGATGATCGTTGTTGGCGCCATAGACGCTGATATGCCGTTCGATGTTCTTGCCGAAGCTATCACAGATCCTGGTAAACACGGTCTCGTCGCCATCCTCGCGCATGGCGGCGTTGGAGAAGTTGGCGTGCATGCCGGAACCGTTCCAGTCCAGGTCCTTGCCCAGAGGCTTCGGCTCCCAGTTTATGGCCAGGTCGTAGCGTTCTGCGGTGCGTTCCAGCAGGTAGCGGGCGACCCAGGTCTCATCACCGGCGCGCGCGGCGCCCTTGGCGAACACCTGGAATTCCCACTGACCGGCGGCCACCTCGGCATTGATACCCTCGACATTGATGCCGGCCTCGAGGCACAGGTCCAGGTGGTCCTCAACCACGTCACGGCCGTGGGCATTCTTGGCGCCGACCGAGCAGTAGTAGGGGCCCTGGGGGCTGGGGTAACCGCCGCGGGGGAAGCCCGGGGGCAGGCCGGTCTTGAGATCCCAGAGGAAATATTCCTGCTCGAAGCCGAACCAGAAATCCTCGTCGTCATCGTCGATCAGGGCGCGACCGTTGGTCTCGTGGGGGCTGCCGTCGGCGTTCAGTACCTCGGTCATGACCAGGTAGGCATTGGCGCGATCGGGGTCCGGGAAAATGGCAACAGGCTTCAGCAGGCAGTCTGAATCGTCGCCCGTGGCCTGTAGCGTGGAGCTGCCGTCGAAGGACCAGACCGGGCATTCTTCCAGGGTGCCGCCGAAGTCTTTGCGCACCATGGTCTTGCTGCGCAGGCCCTGGGTGGGCTTGTAGCCGTCCAACCAGATATATTCCAATTTAGATTTCATTTTCTAACTATCTCCTAATCGATTTCGACTTACTGGATTTCTTATGTCTCATATGACTTCACTCGTTGCCACGCGGCTGAGTGGCGCAATGATCGCCGTAACGGATGCTCCGCGCAGGGACTTTACCATGCAGCGGTTTCCCGAATCCTGCCTAATGGGCGAGCGCAGCCACGAACCAGACAAACATTGCTGATCGGCTTGCCTTGTGTGCAGGGTGAGGAGCAAAATGTATGCCACCCGGCGGGGCGGGCTGTAGGGCCCGTAATTACTGGCGCGCTCTCTCCCGACTTAAGAGGACTGCACTATTATAGTGCGTATTATTGTGCAATAGCACCAACTAAGTGCATTCTGCTCGCTTGCCATCGCCGCGTGCACCATCTCTAATCATCCGCCCCGATAGGTTGTGGCCTGCTCGGGCCTGAAAGCAATCCTCCTGAACCAAGATAAATGGAATTTTATGTTGTACCTGGTCAAGCTGTTTCCCGAGATAACCATCAAGAGTCGCCCGGTGCGCCGGCGCATGACCCGGCAGTTGCGCAAGAACATCCGCGCGGTGCTGGTGGAGTACGACCCCGGGATAAGCGTGAGCGGGGAGTGGGACAGCATCGAGGTGGAGACCACACAGTCCGAGCCTTCGTTGCTGGCGCGGATTCGCGAGCGGCTCGCCGCCACGCCGGGGATCAGCCTGTTTCAGGAAGTGGTGAAGTATGACCTGCCCGATTTCGAGGGCATCCTTGAACTGGCGCAGGCGCACTACGGCGAGCAGCTTCCCGGCAGGACTTTCGCCGTGCGCTGCAAGCGCACCGGGCGCCACGACTTCAGGTCAGTCGACGTGGAGCGCTACGTTGGCGCCGGCCTGAATGAGGCCTATGACAGCGCCCGGGTCCAGCTCAAGGGGCCCGATGTCACCGTGGCGATGGAGATTCGCCATGAGTCGCTCTACATCGTCGAGTCAGTGTCGCGCGGTCTCGGAGGATTCCCGCTGGGCTCCCAGGACGCCGTGCTGTCCCTGATCTCCGGGGGATTCGACTCCTCAGTGTCCAGTTATCTCTGCATTCGCCGTGGCCTGCAGACCCACTACTGCTTCTTCAATCTGGGTGGTCGTGCCCACGAGTTGGCGGTCAAGGAGGTCGCGCTGTACCTGTGGATGAAATTTCATTCCTCGCACCGGGTAAAGTTCGTGACTGTGCCCTTCGAGGAGGTGGTGGCTGAGATACTGCGGCGTGTGGACAACGCGCAGATGGGGGTCGTGCTCAAGCGGGCGATGCTGCGCGCCGCGTCCCGCGTTGCCGCCAGTCTCGATATCGACGCGCTGGTGACCGGCGAGAGCGTGGCCCAGGTATCGAGCCAGACCCTCACCAACCTGGCCGTTATCGACGCCGCCACCGACACTCTGGTGCTGCGACCACTGGCGACTAGCGACAAGCAGGAGATTATCGATTGCGCGCGCAAAATCGGCACCGAGGAGTTCTCCCGTAACATCCCCGAGTACTGCGCCGTCATCTCCCGCAATCCCACCACACGGGCCCGGCCGGAGCGGGTGGCAAGAGAAGAGGCGAGACTGGCCCCCGATCTCATCGACGAGGCGGTCGCGAATGCCCGCTACCAGCTCATCACCGAGGTGATGGACGCGGCAGAGAGCATGCCGGCGCCGGTAGAGGTAGTCGCCAGTGCGGACGCGAACGCCACTGTCATCGACATCCGCCACCCGGACGAGATCGAACTCAGTCCTTTCGAGTCCACGCCGGAGGCGGCGGGGGAGGTGCTGGCGATTCCCTTCTATGAGCTGCGCAGCGGCATGGACAGGTTCGAGCGTGATTCACGACTGCTGCTGTACTGCGAACGCGGCATGATGAGCCGCCTGCATGCGGCGCATCTTAAGGACCAGGGATATACAAATGTCGCGGTCCTGGATCCTGCACATCCACTATAGCTAGCCCGGACTAGGAGCCTGTCGGGCGTGCCCGTTTTGAGGTGTGGTCGCGCCGGGCAGGGTGGTGTCGTCGCCAACGCGCCGCGCCCCTCCGGGGTGCCTTCACTCCGAAAAAGGCCCTGGAAGACGGTCTTTTTTCTCTGTTCAGCGCTGGCGCTTTATTGTTGGCGACGACACCACCCTGCCCGGCACTCCGAGCGCTGCATAGCATCGCGTTCTCTGC
>JBBDSI010000309.1:15837-20357 GCA_040905005.1 Pseudohongiellaceae bacterium | reverse complement strand
CGTAAGCTCGCTGCGCGGCCGAACGACCGCAATCTGTGATTGCGGGCTGGGCCGGGTTTACGGCGGGCCCCGGTTGCATAACCCAGCCCAGGCCCAACACCAAACAACCAGCTCAAACTGAGCCGTCACATAAACAGAAAGGAAAGAGAAAATGGAGCGGGAAACGAGATTCGAACTCGCGACCCCGACCTTGGCAAGGTCGTGCTCTACCAACTGAGCTATTCCCGCTTGAGGAGCCGTTATTATCCCCATCAATGACCGCCTTTGGCAATCGCCGCGTGACCGGTCGGGGGTGCAAACGAAGGAGCGTATTCTAATCGCATAACGGTGTGAGTCAAGCACTGATCGCCCCGTATGCCGCGCGCTCACAGCGGCAAATCCGGCCCCGAATCAAACCCTTGGCCGCGCTTGTTCGCCCGTCAATCAGACTTCGGAAACAGCGCGCCCCAGGCCTTGCTGAAATACTCGATCATCGACCAGACGCTGAGCAGCGCCGCGATGTGAATCAGCACCAGGCCCAGAGTGAAGATCCATGCCGGCCAGCCCGGACCGGCCAGGATCAGGGCGACGATGGCGATCATCTGGAAGGTGGTCTTGAGCTTGCCGGTGAAGGCCACCGCCACGGCGTCGCGGTGGCCGCGCCCGGCCATCCACTCCCGCAGCGCCGAGATCAGGATCTCGCGGCCGATGATGATGCTACTGGCGGCCACCAGCACCGGATAGTCCGCCACCAGCATGATCAGCGCCACCGCCACCAGCAGCTTGTCCGCCACCGGGTCGAGAAAGGCGCCGAAGTTGGAGACCTGGTTCAGGCGCCGCGCCAGAAAACCATCAAGGAAATCGCTAAGGCTGGCGATAGTAAAGATAAGCGCCGCCCAGAACCCGGCGCCAGCAAACCCGGCGGAATACACCAGCACCACCACCGGGATTAGCAGCAGACGCAGGCAGGTCACGAGATTGGCCCAGGTCATTGCACGAAATTCTCTCTACCCAAAAAATAATAAGACAGGAAAACAAACCCCTGTATTTCAATTTTGAAGTCGACTATGAGGTTAGTAGTCACTGACTTTGGCCTGTTTTGCGGCGTGTGAGCCCGTTCACAGTCTGAACACGACATGCTTGACAACATTTTCGCGTACCTAGGGGCGCCAGGCTCCTAGGCACCCCAACCGCCTCAGTGCGAGTGCAGGTGCGCATAGATGTTTTCGGCCAGTTTACGGCTAATCCCAGTTACTTTCGCCAGTTCCGCCTCGCTGGCCTTGAGAATTTCCTGCTGGCCACCGAAATGGCGCAGCAATTCGCGGCGCCGTTTCGGCCCCAATCCCGGTATCGCCTCCAGCGGCGACTGCTTGCGCGCCTTGCTGCGGCGCTGGCGGTGGCCGGTGATGGCGAAGCGGTGCGCCTCGTCCCGCACCTGCTGCAACAGGTGCAGTGCCGGCGAGTCCGTGGCCGGGGCGATCTCCCGGTAGGTAGTGCCCAGCGCCTGGAACAGGGTCTCCTGCCCGGCGCGGCGGCTGATGCCCTTGGCGATGCCGATGAGCTCGATCTCCGGCAGGCTGAACTTGGCCAGGATCTTCTGCGCCTGCTTGAGCTGGCCCTTGCCGCCGTCGATTAGCAGGACGTCGGGCATCTTGCCCTCGCCTTTGCTCAGGCGCGTGAAGCGCCGGTCGAGGGCCTGCTCCATGGCGGCGTAGTCGTCGCCGGGCTGGATATCCTTGATGTTGAAGCGGCGGTAGTCGCTCTTCACCGCGCCACCTGAGTCGAACACCACGCAGGCCGCCACCGTGCCCTCACCGCCGGTGTGGCTGATGTCGAAGCACTCGATGCGTCCGGGCGCGTCCTCCAGCTTAAGAACCTCCTGCAAGGCTTTGAAACGCTTAGCGATGTTCTGCCTGGTGCTAATATGGCCCTGGAGCGATTCGGTGGCGTTGGTCTGGGCCAGCTGCAGCCATTTGGCGCGGTGTCCGCGCACCCGCGTGGCCAGCTTCACCCGGCGTCCGGCGATCCAGGAAAGCGCCTCCTGCATCTGCTCGGCATCCTCAAGCGTCTCCGGGATGATTATCTCTTTGGGGATGGTGCTGGACTTGTCCTCGCTCAGGTAGGCCTGGGAGATATAGGCCTCGAGCACCTCCGCGGGCGTCTCCGCCAGGCGCAAGCGCGGGAAGAAGCTCTTGCTGCCGATGATGCGGCCGGCGCGCACAAAAATGGCGTGGACACAGGCGTAGGGCTGCTCCAGCGCGCAGGCCAGGATGTCGGCATCCTGGCCCTGGTTGGCCACGTACTGCTCTTCCTGAATGCGCCGCAAATCAGTGATCTGGTCGCGAATCTTCGCTGCCTTCTCGAACTGCTGCGCCGCGGCGGCCTCCTCCATGGCGCGGCTCAGCTCGCGGATGAGCTGGTCGCTGCGGCCCTGCAGGAACAGGGTGGAGAAGCGCACGTCGCGGGCGTACTCCTCGGGGCTGATCAGGTCGACGCAGGGGCCGGTACAGCGGTCGATCTGGTACTGCAGACAGGGTCGGGACCGATTACGAAAATACGAGTCCTCACATTGTCTTACACGAAATACCTTCTGTAATACCTGAAGGGTCTCGCGGGTGGCGTGAGCGCTGGGATAGGGACCGAAGAAGCGTCCACTACGCTTGCGGCTGCCGCGGTAGAAGGCCAGGCGCGGATAGGTGTCCTGGTCGGTGAGCAGGATGTAGGGGTAGGACTTGTCGTCCCGCATCTGGATGTTGTACGGCGGGCGCTGCTGCTTGATCAGGTTCTGCTCTAACAACAGCGCCTCGGTCTCGCTGGAGGTCACGGTGACGTGGATGTCGGCGATCTTGGCCACCATGGCCAGGGTGCGGCTGGCCAGGCCCGAGGCGCGGAAATAGCTGCCGACGCGGTTCTTCAGGTTGCGCGCCTTGCCGATATAGAGGGCCTGGCCGTCGGCGCCGAGCATCTGGTAGACCCCGGGGCGGGTACTCAGGTTGGCCAGGAAGGACTTGTGATCGAAACGGGTCGGCTCTGTGGGATTTGTAGGCATGAGACTGTGGGCAAGAGAACAGCAGCGCCCGGGCACTGCGGGCAGGCAAGCGTAATCGCCCGCTAACGGGCTGGCTGGAGCTTAGCGGATGCGGGCCTCGGGCTCAAGCGGCCGGCAAGCTGTTCGCTCTCAGGCTGTTCTCAAACTATCAACACCGCTCAAGCTGCTCAACTGACGAAGTGCTGCAGCTCGTCCAGTTCGCGGGTGTCATCCGCCAGGCCGTGGCGCACGGCCAGGATGGTCAGTTCCACGTCGCTGCGGATCCCCAGCTTCTCGAAGATACGGTAGCGATAGCTGTACACCGTCTTCGGGCTGAGGCTGAGATAGCCGGAGATCTGGCTGACCTTCTTGCCGTCGGTAAGCATCTGCGCGATCTGCATCTCGCGCCGGGAGAGCTTGTCGAACAGCGACCCACCCTGCTGGTTGAACGGATCGACCGCCAGTTGCGTGGCGGCATCGGCGCTGACGTAATGCTGGCCGAGGTAGACCATGCGGATGGCCTTGAGCAGCTCGCTGACATCGATGCTCTTGGTGATGAAGCCCTGGGCGCCGGCGCGCAACAACTGGGAAGGAATCACGCCGGAGCTGACACTGGAGATGCCGATGATCTTGACCGTGGGGGCCAATTGGTCGAGCTGGCGCGTGGTCTCGATGCCGCCGATGCCCGGCATGCGTGCGTCGAGAATGATGATATCGGGAAGTAATCCAGGGTTTTTCTGAACAAATTCAAGGATATCTTCACCGCTTTTAAACTGATTTATTAATTGGATGTCGGCGGCGTCCTGCAACAGGCGCGCCACGCCCTGGCGCACCAGGGTGTGATCGTCGACCAGGATCACCGAGATAGTGTCGTCCTGCATGCTCTGCATGATGTTCCCCGTGTATTGCTCTCACCCGGCTGGCTTTATTGCCAACTCGGCGCCCGGTTTACCGAGTCTGTGTGCAACCGCTTTCTGCGTCAGTCGCATTGTTATTATCCCACCAATCGCGCTGGAAGTCAGAAGCGATGGCGTCTGTTATACCCACCAAGTTGCGGGCGCTAGAGTTCTACCATGGCAGACGCGGTTGGGCAAATTTTAATCAAGAAGCCGGGACCTCGATCACATGTCGGCTGCTTGCCGGGGAACTTGCGACAGGCGCTTTGCCGCTAGATTATGCGTACTTCCGGCTGCAGGGCGATAGCGAACTTTTCCAGTACGGAGACGCTCATCTCCTGGGCCAGGCGATAGATGTCTTCGCCACTGGCGCCGCCATGATTGACCAGCACCAGGGCGTGCTCGGCGTGCACACCCGCCTGACCGCGGCGCGCCCCCTTCCACCCGGCCTGATCCAGCAGCCACGCCGCCGACAGTTTCACCAGCCCCGCCTCCGGACCCGGCCAGGACGGCAACTCCGGATAGTCCGCGTGCAGCGCCGCGGCCTTGTCCGCTGACACCACCGGATTCTTGAAGAAGCTGCCGGCGTTGCCGAGACTGGCCGGATCGGGCAGCTT
>JBBDSI010000309.1:2756-15737 GCA_040905005.1 Pseudohongiellaceae bacterium | reverse complement strand
GGGGATCGGCCGACGCCAGCGCCTCGCGCAGGGCGCCGTAACCGGTGACCGGTTCCCAGTCCGCTGCCAGGCGCAGGGTGACCGTCCAGATCAGCCAGCGTGGCTCGGGCGTGCGCTTGAAGAGACTGTCGCGGTAGGCGAAGTCGCAGGCCGCCTTGTCCAGGGTCAGCCATTGCCCGCTCTGCAGGTCCAGCGCCTCGAGCTCGACGAAGAAACGCTCCAGTTCCACCCCGTAGGCGCCGATGTTCTGGATCGGCGCCGCACCTACAGTGCCGGGAATAAGGGCAAGATTTTCAAGCCCATGCAGCCCCTTGTTCAGGCACTGGGTGACAAAACCGTGCCAGTTCTCCCCCGCCGCCGCCCGCACCAGTCCGGGTGCCTCGAGCCAGTCGATGCCGGTGTTGACCAGTTTCAGCACCAGGCCGGGAAAGTCATTGAGGAACAGGCAGTTGCTACCGCCGCCCAGGATCAGCAGCGGCATCTCGCCGCCGGCAGCGTGGGCCAGCGCCTCGTCCAGTTGCGCGCGGTCATGCACCTCGGCAAACCAGGCGGCGTGGGCGGACACGGCGAAGCTGTTGTGGGGGGCCAGGTCGACCTGGCGCCGGATCAGTTCAGTCAAGGCGCGGTGTCCGCATGTTCGGGCAAGTGCTCGTCGCACAGGCGCGCCAGGAAGCGGTCGCAGGCATTTTCCAGCAGGTCCAGCACCAGCTCGAAGCCCTGATCGCCGCTGTAATACGGATCGGGAACGGTGTCATGGGACAGGCTCCCGTATTCCAGCAACAGCTGCAGCTTGCGCCGGTGCGCGGCGGGACAACCGGCACGTAGCTGGGCCAGGTTGTTGCGGTCCATGGCCAGGATGTAGTCGAAGCCGTCATAGTCCTGCGCCGCGACCTGGCGTGCTACCAAATGGCTGATGTCATAACCGCGCTGACGCGCCGCCGCCACCGCGCGCGAGTCGGGGTTCTCGCCGATGTGCCAGTCGCCGGTACCCGCAGAATCCACTTCTATGAATGCTTCCAGCCCTTTGTCTGCAATGTATTTTTGCAGCACGCCATGCGCCGTCGGTGAGCGGCAGATGTTGCCCAGACAGACCATGAGGACGCGCAGCTTGCGCGGGGGCGTTGCGCTCATCAGGACGCCGCCAGGTGGGCCCGGACCGCTTCCAGGTCTTTCTCGGTATCGACGCCGGCGGGGATGGACTGACTGCTGACCGCGACGTGGATGGGCACGCCGTTGTTCAGCGCCCGTAGCTGCTCCAGTTTCTCCGCCACCTCCAGCTCCGAAACCGGCCAGGACACGAAGGCGTTCAGCGTCGCGACCCGGTAGGCGTAGATGCCGATATGGCGGTAACAGTTGCCGGCGGAGGCGCTGGCCTGGTAGGGGATGGTGGCGCGGCTGAAGTAGAGGGCGTAGCCGTCCTTGTTCAGTACCACCTTCACCGCCGAGGGATCGCTGATCTCCGCCTGGCTGGTGATGGGCTCGCACAGGGTGGCGATGCCGGCGTCCTGGTGTGCCGCGAGATCGTTCGCCACCTGGTCGATCACCGCGGGCGGGATCAATGGCTCGTCGGCCTGGACGTTGACGATTATCTGCTCATCGGGCAGGCCCAACGCTGCCACCGCCTCCTGGATGCGATCGGTGCCGGAGCGATGACCGGGACTGGTCATGATCACCTCGGCACCGAAGCCGGCGGCGGCCTGTTCGATGCGCGGGTCATCGGTGGCCACATAGACCGCGTCCGCCCCGCTCGCCCGGGCCTTCTCGAAGGTGTGCTGCAGCATGGGCTTGCCGTGGATGTCCGCCAGGGGTTTGCCCGGCAGGCGCGTGGCGTCGTAACGCGCGGGGATGATGACGAGAAAACTCAACGGTACTTCTCCGTCTCGTCCAGGGTCATCTCCCGGGCTTCCTTGCTCAGCATGACCGGCACCTCGTCGCGAATCGGATAGGCCAGCGCGTCGGGCAGACAGATCAGTTCCTGGGACTGGCGATCGTAGTGCAGGTCGCCCTTGCACACCGGGCAGACGAGAATACTCAGTAGTTTTTGGTCCAGCATGATGTGTGTTCCGAATCGTGATTGACGGGGCGGGACGGCCCCGGTCCGTGGCGACCACCACATGGTAGTCCTTCTACCCGGGCCAGTCCCGCACTCGCTTGACCAGGGCATCGAGAAAGTCCGGCGGCAGGTCAACCTCGACCTGGACGGCCCACCAGTTGTTGGCGGCGAACTGGCGGCATTTTATCCCATCCTTCTCGGTCATGACGACGGGCTGGCTCAGATCCACACCGGCTCGCTCCAGGTCGGCCCGGGTCAGCGGATGGTGATCCGGAAAGGGAAACCTGCGCAAGGGATACGGGAGTTGCTCCAGCAGCTTGAAGAAACGGTGCGGGTTGCCGATGGCGGCCACCGCCTGAATCGTGTATCCGAGCTTGAATGGTGCCCCGTTGAAATTGCGTTGCTCGTCGCTGGCCAGGTTCCTGAGCAGCACAGGCCGCAGATGCATGACGACGGCGTCCTCGAGCAACGCCGGGATCGCCTCCGGTTCGCCGTTGAGCACCACGGCGTCCACCGTGCGCAGGCGGCTGACCGGTTCACGCAACGGCCCCGCGGGCAGGCAGCGGCCGTTACCGAATAACCTGGCGCCATCCACCACGACGATCTCCATGTCCCGTGGCAGCCGGTAGTGTTGTAGTCCGTCGTCGCTGAGTACCACGTCCAGCTCGTGACTGGCAGTCAGCTGTGCCAGCGCTCGCGGCCGGTCCGGATCGACGATTACCGGACAGTCGCAGAGCGTCGCGATCAGCACCGGTTCATCGCCGGCCAGTGCCGGGTCCGATGCAGACGTCACCTCCAGCGGGTACTGCCCTGCCTTGCCGCCGTAGCCGCGACTGATCACGCCCACCGTCATGGCGTTGGCCTGAAAGTGTTTGACCAGGGCGATCAACAGCGGGGTCTTGCCGGTGCCGCCGACGCTGATGTTGCCGACGACGATCACCGGCACCGCGCGCGACTTATGGGCAGGGGCAGGTGTCTGCCATTTGCGCCGCAGTGCCGACAGGCCACGGAAACACCAGGCGACGGGAACAAGCAGGAACAGCCAGGGTGCCTTGCTATACCAGGCCTTCTCGAGGACGTTCATGACACCGCACTGACAGTGTTCTCGGAAAACTGTATCTGGTGCAGGCGTGCGTAGGGCCCGTTGTTGGCCAGCAGCTCGCTGTGGGTGCCGGCCTCGGCGATGCGCCCCTGTTCCAGGACCAGGATGCGATCGGCGTTCTCGATCGTGGACAGGCGATGGGCGATCACGAAGGTCGTGCGCCCCTTGATCAGGTGCGTGAGCGCCGCCTGGATGTGTTGCTCCGACTCCGAATCCAGCGCCGAGGTGGCCTCGTCGAGGATCAGTATCGGCGCATCCTTGAGTAGCGCCCGGGCGATGGCAATGCGTTGTCGCTGGCCGCCGGACAACAGGCCGGCGTCATCGCCTACCTGGGTGTCCAGGCCGTCCTCGAACTGCTCGATGAATTCCATGGCGTGGGCATTGGTCGCCGCCTCGAGGATGCGCTCGCGGTCCAGCGTCTCCTCGCCGTAGGCGATGTTCTCGGCGATGCTGCCGTTAAACAGCACCACCTGCTGGGTGACGATGGATATCTGATGGCGCAGGTTGTGTAGCCGGTAGTCGCGCAGCCGCACGCCGTCGAGGGTGATCTCTCCTTCCTGGTATTCATAGAAGCGCGGGATCAGGCTCACCAGCGAGGACTTGCCGCTGCCGGAGCGGCCCACCAGGGCGATGGTCTGGCCCGGCTCGGCGACGAAACTGACGTCACGCAGCGCCTGGTTGCGGCCGTCATAGGCGAAGCTGACGTCGGCGAATTCGATGCGACCCTTGGCGCGGCCGACCTCGTGGCTGCCGTGGTCCGATTCCGGTTCGGTGTCGAGCACGGTGAAGATGCTGCCGGCGGCGGACAGGCCGCGCTGGATGACCGAGTTGACCTGGGTGAGCTGGCGGATCGGCTTGGCCATCAGGCCGGCGGCGCCGAGAAAGGCCACGAACTCGCCCGGAGTCTTGTCGGCGAAGAACTCCGGCGACATCGCCAGCCACACCAGCAGAGCCAGGGCCATGGCGACGATGAACTGCACCAGGGGCGTGGCGATGTTGCGGGTCAGCTCCATCTTCATGTTCTGATGCCGGTTACGCTCGCTGGCATCGAGCAGCTTGTCGTTGACGAAGCGCTCGGCATTGAAGGTGCGCACCACGCGATGGCCCTTGATGGATTCGTTGGTGATCTGCGTGACCTCCCCCATGGAGTCCTGCATCTGGGTGCTGTAGCGGCGGAACTTCTTCGCGGCCAGAGAGACGATCTTGCCGACGATGGGGGCGATGATCAGGAAGGTCAGGCTGAGCTGCCAGTCGACCCACAGCAGGTAGATCAGCAGGCCGATGACGGTAAAGCCCTCGCGAAACACCACCGCGATGGCGTCGCTGGCGGCACCGGCGATCTGGCTGACGTCGTAGGTCACCTTGGAGACCAGGCGCCCGGCATTGTGGCGATCGAAATAGGTCGCCGGCAGGCAGATGAGCCGGTCGACGAGCTGGCAGCGCAGCCTGTGCATGACCTGGTTAGCCAGCCCGGCCATGGAATAGCTACCGAGAAAGGAGCCGATGCCGCGCGCGAAGGCGATGGCGATACACAGCAGGGGGCTGAGGATACGCGCCCGCTCGAAGTCCTCGGCGTTGAGTGCATCCACGGTCCAGCCCAGCCACCAGGTGGCCGCCGGCGTGCTGGCGGCGAATATCAGGTAACCGAACAACGCCAGCGCGATCGTTGCCTTGTGCTGCAGCACGTAGCTGAACAGGCGTCGGTATAACGCCCAGCCCGCCTCGCGTTCACGCGGCGTCGTAGGTGGCGGTGGCATCAGCTTGTCAGCATCCATCGGCGGCGATCTTCACGAATCAGTTGGGATTGAGCTGCGGGTTGTTGTCCGGCTGGTCTTCCAGCGGACGCTGGGTGGCGATGTTCAGGCGCGTGAAGCCGGACTGACCGATGGCATCCATGGCGGTGACCACGGACTGATGGGTAGCCTCGGCGTCGGCGATCAGCAGCACCGGCAGGGACGGGTCGCCACCGGATTCGATCTCCAGGCCGCTCATCAGCGTGGCCATGCGGTTGTTCACCAGGTTGCGCCCATTGATCGCGTAGGTGCCCTCCGCCGTCACCAGCACCTCGATGATCTCCGGCCGGGACTCGGCCAGCTCCGCCTGCGCCTCGGGCAGGTTGACCAGCAACCGGGTTTCGCGGCTGAACGTGGTGGTGACCATGAAAAAGATCAACAGCAGGAACACCACGTCGATCAACGGCGTGATGTTGATGGACAGCTCGTCGTGGCGAGTGCGTTTGAATTTCAGCGTACTCATAACAGTCTTGGACCCGGCCTTGTCTTCAGGCCTGTTTCACTTCCACCTTGCGGTCGGTGTGCAGGGCATCCACCAGCTTGATGGATTCCTGCTCCAGGTTCAGCACCAGCGAATCCACCTTGCGGGTGAAGTAACGATGGAACATATAGGTGGGAATTGCCACCGTCAGACCCGCGGCGGTGGTGATGAGCGCCTCGGAGATGCCGCCGGCCAGGGCGTTGGCGTTACCGGTACCCTGCAGCATGATCTCGCTGAACACCCGGATCATGCCCACCACGGTGCCCAGCAGGCCCAGCAGCGGCGTGATGGCGGCGATCGTGCCCAGGGTGTTGAGGTAGCGTTCCATGTCGTGAATCGCCTGCGCGGCCGCCTGCTCGATGCTGTCGATCATGGCGTGACGGCCATAGCGGGAATTGAGCAGCCCGGCCGCCAGGATCTGACCCAGCGGCGAGGACAGGCGCAGCTCGCGCAGCCTGGCCGAGTCCAGTTCGTTGTTCTTCAACCAGGTCCAGACCTGGGCGAGCACGTATTTGGGGGTGATGCGGGCGGCGCTGAGCGTCCAGAAGCGTTCGATGATAATGGCGATGGCCACTATGGAACACAGGAGGATCGGCAGCATCAGCCACCCTCCGGCTCGTACAATTTCTACCACAAACTTCCTCCGCTAAATCAACGAAGCAGATTAACACAATATAGAGACGACGGCGGACACAGGGCGGCAAGCCCGCGCTAAGGACCCTCTGATCAATCAGAGGGTCCTTAAATCGCTCCGCTACCGGGTTATCGGCATGCTCAATCAATCTCTGACCGGCGCCAGTAACGGCGGACGCTCTGGCGGAACTGTAGCGGGGGTGCGAGCGCCTGTCCGGGATGGAGTTCAAACCTGAGCCAGCCGCTGGCGGCGGTGTTGCGGGTAGCGATGCCCAGTAACCCGTGCCGTGACTGCACCGCCGCGGCCGGATGCCCGAAGCCGTTGCGGTAGCCGGCGGAAAAGACCGATACCCGCGGTGCCACCGTCTTCAGCCAGGCAAAACCGGACGAGGTGTCGCTACCGTGGTGCGCCGCCAGCAGCAGGCTGCTGCGTAGCGCCTCGCCATGGCGAAGTA
Source organism: Pseudohongiellaceae bacterium (assembly GCA_040905005.1). Classification (GTDB taxonomy): domain Bacteria; phylum Pseudomonadota; class Gammaproteobacteria; order Pseudomonadales; family Pseudohongiellaceae; genus UBA9145. The sequence continues at coordinate 9,220 of JBBDSI010000309.1, read as the reverse complement.
CCAGGGTGCGCTCCACCGCAGCCTCGATATCCCCGGGTAGCAACACGCGCTGCCCGCCGGCACTCACCTGCAGGACGCAGGAGCCATTGTTCCCGGTCGGTAACACCGTGGGGCCGGGGGGCATTTGGAGATCAGGGGCCGGCCCGGGATCAGGAGCCGGGGCGGGATCAGGCCAAAGAATCCTGAATATCACGCCGTCCCAGGTCCACGACTGGCCGGCGGCGCAGATACTGACCGGGACCGCAACACCCGCCAGTGAGCGGGGCGCCATGACCTCCGCCACTGGCAGCGCCTCGAGCACCGACTCGAGGCCCCCGGCATGATCGCTGTCCAGGTGACTGAGCAGGAGGCGATCCAGGCGACGAATGCCCTGCCGGCCAAGCACGGGGATCACCTGGGTGGTGGCGAGGTCATAGTCCTCACCGAGCCCGGGGCCGGTATCGTAGAGCATGGCATGACGATGCGTGCGTAGCAGCACGGCCAGCCCCTGCCCCACGTCCAGCACCTGCACCTGCAGGCTGCCCGGCGGCGGCCTGCTCGCGGTGGATGATGGCAACGGCGAAAACAGCGGTAAAGAGACAGGTACCGAAAAAGGTAAAGAGATAGGTAAAGAGACAGGTAAAGAGGACGGTAAAAACAGTGGCAAAAAAAGCGGCACACAGAGCCAGCGCCAGGAGATGCGACCCGGCACCAGCAACAGGAGACAGGCCGCGGCGGCGCACACCGTGGCGGGCAAACCCGACGGAAAGATTTCCACCTGGCTCCATGGCGTCAGAGCGGCAAGCCGGTCGAGAGCGAAGAGCAGCCCGGTCAACAGCCAGTCGGCCAGGCCGAGCCCGTAAGACGCCGCGACGGGGAAGAGCGGCGCCAGCAAGGCCGCGCCAAGCGCCAGGGGCACGATCAGCAGTCCGACCAAAGGGATGGCGACGATATTCACCAGCGGCGCCAACAGTGACACCTGCCCCGTCCACGCCAGCAGCGGTGCCAGCAGAGCCACGAAGACCACGAGCTGAGGGCGGCCGATACGTTTCAGGGTGTATCTGACCCCTTTGTCTGGAAACGGCGATGAGAAGTCGCGACCGGGCAGGAATAGCATCAGGCCCGCCACGGCCCCGAAGGAAAGCCAGAAGCCGGCCCCGGCCACCGCCAGAGGATTACCGAGCAACACCAGTGCCAGCGCCAGGCAGAAGCGCGCCGTGAGGCTCACGGAACGGCGCGTCAGTCGGCCGCTCATGAATACCACGACCATCACCACCGCTCTCTGTGTCGGCAGCGTGAAGCCGGCCAGCAGCGCATAGGCCAGAGCGCCGGCGATGGCGACGAGCGCGGCAACCTGCTGGCGCGGCAGGCGCGTGACGGGCAGACACAGGCAGCGCCACAGCCATCCGCTCAGCAGGTAACAGCCCAGACTCACCAGGCCCACGTGCAGGCCGGAGATGACGAACAGATGATTGGTGCCGGTGCGGCTGAAACTGTCCCACTGTGCCGTCGACAGCTCACTGCGATCGCCCAGGGTCAGCGCCAGCAGGACGGCCCGCTGGCGCGGGCTCCCCGGCAGCGCGTCGAGTAGTGTCTTGAAGCGCTGGCGCACCCCCGTCAGCGACAGCCCCTCCTCCACAGTCAGGCGCGCACGCGGCCCGGGGCGTACGTAGCCGCGGGCGACGATACGGCGCTGAAACAGCCGCGCCTCGTTGTCGAAGCCGCCGGGGTTGGCCTGGCCGTGGGGTCGCTTGAGGCGCACGGTCCAGTGCCAGTGCTGACCGCCGGCGAGTGGCTGCTCCCCGTAGTCGGCGAGCAGCAGACGCCGGCCGACAAGCGCGGCGGGGCCGGTGGAGACCGTGAACTCGAAGCGCTGCGCCGGGCCGCTGGCGGCGGGCAGTGAACTGATGCGCCCGCTAACGGTTACATCCTGGCCCTCCAGGACCACCGGCAATTGCGCCCGCAGCTGCGATTCGGCCCACAGCATGTGCCAGGACATCCCTGCAAGGACGGCCAACAGGAGCGCGGCGGCGGGCGTACGCCGAATCCTGCCGACGGCGAACGCCGCACCCGCTCCGGCCAGGCTTGCGAGCAGGCCGACGGCCGGCTCGGGGATCGGTGTCGCCACCAGGATTCCCGCGCTCCACGCCAATAGCCAGCTACGGGCGTCCGGCGGCCGCAGTGTGACGACTGCATGGGCCATGGCCGACTCCGACTGGGTGAGGGTTGCGCCCGACTCCGCAGATGGCGACCGCCTTCCTCGCATGCGGACAGAGAATGCTGATTACAGGGCTTCGCTACCCGAAGGCGCGACGAAGCTGCTTTCAGTGTAGTTCAGGGCCGCGCAATAGCGAGCCACGAAGGAACACGCCGGGGGTGGGACTCAGTCGTGGCGCAGGGCATCGGCCGGCTGGATGGCGGCGGCGCGCCGGGCCGGGTACAGCGTCGCCAGCAGTGCCAGGCCCATGACGCCCAGGGTCACCGTGACCAGATCCGCCCACTGTAGTTGTGAGGGCAGGAAGTCGATGGGATAGACCTCGGCGCTCAGAAGCTGGAGGTCGAAGCGGGCCTCGATCCAGGCAGCCAGATCGCTCACCCAGAGCGCCCCTGCCACACCGAAGGCGACGCCGATGACGATGCCGATCAGCGCGATCAGTGCGCCCTGCCAGATGAAGATGTGATTGATGGTGCCCGGGCTGGCGCCCAGCGTGCGCAGGATGGCGATGTCGCCGGTCTTGTCGCGGACGATCATGATCAGGCTGACCACGAGGTTGAAGGCTGCCACGCCCACCAGCAGCCACAGCATCAGGCCGATGATGGTGCGGGAGAAGCGGATGTTCTCGTAGATGCTGCCGAAGCGGCTGCTCCAGGTGCTGATGCCGAGACTGTCGCTTGTCGGCAGTTGCGGCCGCAACTCGCTGGCGATGGCATCAGCCTGCAGGACATCGGTGGTGTGCAGGCGCAGACCATTGAACGGCGTCCGCACGCGGAACAGCGCCCGCGCCGCCGCCAGGTTGATCATGGCCAGCTCGCTGTCCAGTTCCTCGGTGCCCACGCGATAGATGCCGACGATTCTGAAATCGCGGAAGGTCGGCAGTGGCGTTACCGGATTCAGTGACACGCTGGTGGAGAACAGCCTTACCTCGTCGCCGAGCCCGACCTGCAGGCGATCGGCCAGAGTCTGTCCCAGCACGACCCCCCAGCGCTCATCGGCCAACGCCGCCGCCGATCCCTCGCGCATGAATCGCTCATAAAATGAGCTACCCGACCCGTCTTCAAGATCGATGCCGTTGATGGCGATGCCGCGACTGCCCCCCGGTCCTGAGACCACCCCGCCCGCTTCGATGACCGGGCTGGCGCTCTCGATCATGCTGTTGGACAGGGCCACGCCCCGGACCTCTTCCCAGGTTGCGGCGCTGAGGTTGTCGCCGCCGAGAGTAATGTGGGGCACCAGGCCCAGTATATTGACGCGCATCTCGCGATCGAAACCGTTCATCACCGAGAGCACCGTGATGAGGATAGCGATGCCCAGCGCCAGCCCGGCGATGGCGATGGCGGACATGAAAGAGACCAGCTGACTGCGCTTGCCCATGCTGACATAGCGCAGCGCGACATAGCGGGGAATATTGGTCACCCCCGCTCTCATTGCTGTTGTTCTCGCAGGTTGCCGTCCGTGAGCAAAAACTGGCGCTGAAGCGAATTGGCGAGCCGTTCGTCATGGGTGACGACGATAAAGCTGACACCTGACTCCTTGTTCAACGCAGTCATCAGCGACTGGATATCCAGCGCCGTGTAGCGGTCGAGGTTACCGGTGGGCTCGTCCAGCAGGACGCAGCGCGGGTTGTTGACCAGGGCACGGGCTATGGCGACTCGCTGCCGCTCGCCACCGGACAACTCGGCCGGCTTGTGATGCATGCGCTGGACCAGCCCCACCCTCTCCAGCATGGCCGAGCCCTGCATCCTGGCCTGGTCCATGCGCTCACCGCCGATCAGCAGCGGCATGCAGACGTTTTCCAGGGCGCTGAACTCGCGCAGCAGGTGATGGAACTGGTACACGAAGCCAAGATAACGGTTGCGCAGGATCCCCCGCTCCTTCTCATTCACCTCGGCGAGGTTGCGCCCCGCCACGTAGACCGACCCGGAGGTCGGCAGGTCCAGCCCGCCCAGCAGGTTGAGGAGCGTGGTCTTGCCGGAACCGGAGGTGCCGACGATGGCGAGTTGCTCGCCGGCGCGGACACTGAGATTGATGTCCCGCAGCACACGCACCTCTTGCGGCCCCTGCCTGTAGGTTTTCTTCAGATGTTGGCAACTGAGCACAACCTCGCTGTCGTCCACCGTCTTCTCCTGCACGTCTTCTTTCTCCCTATTCATAGCGCCTATTCATAGCGCCTATTCATAGCGCCTATTCATAGCGCCTGCTCATAACGCCTGTTAACACCTTTGCATCAGGCCTATTCATAACGCAGCACCTCGGCGGGTTGCACGCGGCTGGCGCGGTAGGCCGGATACAGCGTGGCAAGAAAGCTGACGCCGAGGGCCGCGACACACACCAGCGCCACCTCGGACCAGTCGACCCGGGTCTGCAGGTGCGACAGCAGGTAGACGTTGGCGCCGCTGACCAGGCTGTTGATGAGCTGCTCCAGCCACAGGCTCAGGGTAGTGATATTGCCTGCCAGCAGGACGCCGAGCACGGCGCCCACCAGCGTGCCGAAGACGCCGGCCACCATGCCCTGGATCATGAATACCGCCATGATGCGGCCGCGGCTGGCGCCCATGGTGCGCAGGATGGCGATATCCGCACTCTTGTCGGCAACCACCATGACCAGCGTGGAGACGATGTTCACCGCGCCGATCACGACGATCATCAACAACATGAAACCGGTCAGGATCTTTTCCATATTGAGGGCATTGAAGAGGCTGGCCTGGGCCTCATTCCAGGGCAGGATAGCAACTTCCGGGTCGCCACCGAAGGCGCTGTCGGCGATGCGCCCGGCGGCATAGACATCGTCCACTTTCAGGCGCAGTTGCAGGTTGTTGCCGGCCGCGGGAAACAACGCGCGGGCGCTGTCCAGTTTGATCAGGGCCATGTTGTCGTCGCCGTAGACGCCGAAGTCGGCGAAACCGACTACCTGAAACCCCTGGGCGGCGTCGAGATCGCGCGCCAGCAGGCTGTCCAGTGGCACGATACTGACCTCGTCGGCGCCGAAGATACCGAGCCGTGCCGCCAGTCTAGTGCCCAGCACCAGCCCGTTATCCACCTGCCCCAGGGCCGTCAGTAGCTCGCTGTAACGAATGCCGGGGTTCTCCACGACAGCGGCTTCGCGCACGGCGTCGACGCCCCGCAGCTGGATGAACTGGTCCTGGCCCTGATAGCGCAGCAGCGCCTCTCCTTCCAGGAACGGTGCCGCGGCCAGCACGCCCGGGGTCCCCTGCGCGCGCTCGGCCGCCGCCTGCCAGTCCTGCACAATCGCCGGTCCGGAGACGGTCACATGCGGCACCGACTTGAGCGCTTCGCCGCGCAGCGTGGCGATGGAGCCGTTGATGACGGCCAGGGCGACGATCAGAATCAGCACGCCGAGACTGATGCCGAGCATGGAGATCAGGGAAACGAAGGACAGGAGCAGGTTGTTTTTACGGGCGAGGGAGTAGCGCAGGCCAACGAACAGAGAGAAGGGTTTTTGCATGCGGCAGCCCGTGGCTCAGGCCCGCGGCGCAGCATGCCACTGGCTGCGGGTGACCCGAATGAGGTTTCTGATCAGCCCTGTAGCTGATCGGCGTGTCGTTGCAACAGCCGTTGCACAGTCTTGAAACTGATAGGCATCACCGGCGTCGACACTTCGCTGGAGATGGCGCGCAGGGATTTGCCCTCTCTCTTCAGATCCATGATTCTCCTCAGCACCCGTTGCTCCATGGGGTTCTCGATGAGGCGCCCGTTCTCATGAATCATGTAGCCGAAAGGCCGGCTGCCACCGAGATAGCGACCCTGCTTGCGCTGACGCTGCTTGACCCCCTTGATGCGCTCGGTGGATTTGCGCTTCTCCAGAGCCGAGAACAGCCTGACCGCCTTCTCAAACCCCACCTGCAGCGCAGAGTCGGTAACGTCGCCGCCGAGTTCGACGACGTGCAGCTGCACCTGCTTGTCGCGCAGCTTCCTGATCAGCCGCACGGCCTCCTGGCTGGAACTGACGATGCGCTCCAGCTTGCTCACCAGGACCACATCGCCGGGCCGCAGCAGGGCCAGTAACTGCCGACCGTGCTCGCGCTTGTGAAATTCCTGCCCCCAGTTGCAGTTCTCATCGCGCAGCGACTCGCTCAAAAACCAGCGCTGGCTCAAACAATAAGTCTGCATGGAGAGCATTTCCGGTTCCAGGATCGCCTCGAGCGCATCCGGCTCCATGCCGGCTTCCAGTTCAGAAGTTCGGCAATACGAATAGATAGTCATTTGGTCCCCGCCCCTCACTGTCAGTTTGTGTCTCTATCGGCTG
>JBBDSI010000309.1:0-2656 GCA_040905005.1 Pseudohongiellaceae bacterium | reverse complement strand
CCAGGAATGTGTCTGCGCTTCGGCAAAGCCACGTGGGCCGCTATTGTAAGCACAGGATTTTTGGCATGGCAAGACAGGCCCCCATTCCCTGTTGAGGGCCTGTGGATAAGCTGCGAAGACAATCGCATGCCCTTGTTTTTGCGCTAATTTTCTGTTCCCCGAAAGCCTATAATCCAGTTGAGTGGCGGCCACTTTACTGCTATATTGCGCGCCAGACAGGTAACTCCTGTCATTCGCGCCGCGAACAGCCCTGAACAGGCTGCGAAGTTAAATGCTTCGCCCGCGAACGGGCAGACTCACAGGCACCGGCCAGTTGCCGGCGACAGACGCCGATGAGCCTCCGCCACAGCAATGCAAGCAAGTCTCCCGTAGAGACTCACACTAAGAGACGTTTGCAGAGATATTTAAAGAGACATTTAAAGAGACATTTAAAGAGACACTAAGCCCAAAGGGCCAAAAAAGGCGGGCAGGCGACCAGGTAAGACTGAGCGGACACAGAGTCAGCCAGCGGATCGTTTCCTAACCTGCCCCGAACGAGTTTTTAGTTAACCGCCCCTGCCAGTAATCGCGGGGCAGTACCAGACAGAGATTCAGGAATACCTATTCAGACAACCCGGCCACTGGCGGGCAAGACCGGCCAGGCGGGGTACCAGAGAAAAGACAAGGCAGATTTCTTAGACAGAACAATAAGTTGGATGATTATCAGGAAAACAGCATCAACTTCATGCTAGTTGCCGCGTGACCCCCGGTCGCCGCGCGCAAACCTGTTTTCGCCTCGCTTGACCAGAACTGCCACCACGGGCCGCCACCCCCGTTAACCCGGGTGCCTGCTTGTGACGTTTTTCTAGCACGTCTCTCAATAGTCCTTCCCGAGTCCACAGTCCGGTCAAACCTTAAAGTGGACCAAAATGAAAAGAATGTTAATCAATGCCACCCAGGAGGAGGAACTCCGGGTCGCTCTCGTCGATGGTCAGCGTCTTTATGATCTGGACATCGAAAACCGCTCCCGCATCCAGAAAAAAGCCAATATCTACAAGGGCAAGGTGACCCGGGTCGAACCTAGCCTGGAAGCCGCCTTCGTGGACTTCGGCGCCGAACGCCACGGCTTCCTGCCGATGAAAGAGATCTCCCGCGAGTATTTCAGCAAGAGCCCCAAGGGCAATGGCGAGCGCCCCTCGCTGAAAGAACTGCTGCCGGAAGGCACGGAATTGGTCGTCCAGGTCGAGAAAGAGGAGCGGGGCAACAAGGGTGCCGCCCTGACCACCTACATCAGTCTCGCCGGCCGTTACCTGGTGCTGATGCCGAACAACCCCAAGGCCGGCGGCATATCCCGCCGCATAGAGGGCGACGAGCGCAGCGAGATTCGTGAGGCGCTGCGCGGCCTTAGCCTGCCCGATGGCATGGGCCTGATCGTGCGCACCGCCGGCGTCGGCAAGGAACAGGAAGAACTGCAGTGGGACCTGGACTACCTGCTGACCCTGTGGGATTCGATCCTCGAGGCCAGCAAGGAGAAATCCGCGCCCTTCCTCATCTATGCCGAGTCCAACGTGGTCATCCGCACCATTCGCGACTACCTGCGCAAGGACATCGGCGAGGTGTTGTTCGACACTCAAGAGTCCTTCGACGAGGCCATCACCTTCGTCAAACAGGTGATGCCGCAGTACGAGAACCGCATCAAGCTGTACACCGAGAAGCTGCCCCTGTTCAACCGCTACCAGATTGAGAGTCAGATAGAGAGCGCCTTCGAACGGGAAGTGAAACTGCCTTCCGGCGGCTCTGTCGTCATCGACCCCACCGAGGCGCTGATCTCCATCGACATCAACTCGTCACGGTCCACCCGCGGCGCCGATATCGAGGAGACTGCCCTCAACACCAACCTCGAGGCGGCCGACGAGATCGCCCGGCAACTGCGCCTGCGAGACATGGGTGGTCTGGTGGTCATCGATTTCATCGACATGAGTTCCAGCCGCAATCAGCGCGAGGTGGAGAACCGGATCCGCGACGCCCTGGAGCAGGATCGTGCCAGGGTCCAGGTGGGTCGCATCTCCCGCTTCGGCTTGCTGGAAATGTCACGCCAGCGGCTGCGTCCGTCTCTGGGCGAGACCAGCGCTATCGTCTGTCCCCGCTGCAGCGGCCAGGGCACCATCCGCGACGTGGAGTCCCTGTCACTGTCGATCCTGCGCATCCTGCAGGAAGAAGCCTCCAAGCAGAAGAGCCGGGAAGTCAAGGCAACCGTGCCACTGGCCGTCTCCGCCTACCTGCTGAACGAGAAACGCGGCGACATCGCGGAAGTCGAGCAGCAGAGCGGTACCCGTATCATCATCGTGCCGGACCCGGAGATGGAGACTCCCCACTACGAGATCACCGGCATCAATAGCCGCAGTGAGGCCTATGAAGTGGACGCCAGCGCCGAGCCCGAACCGGCGCCGAATATTCGCAAGGCCAAACTCGAAGAGGCGGCGGTACAGAAGCCGTCCGTCAGCGTAGCCCCCATTGCGCGGGAGCCGCACAAGCCCTCACAGAAACCGGCAGAGAAGAAAGAAAAAGGACTGATCTCGTCCCTCTTCGGCTGGCTGGTCGGCAGTAACGAGGACGACAGCGACAGTGAGCAGCCGGAGAAGCGCTCCCGGGACGCGCAACCTGCACGCAGCGGCGA
>JBBDSI010000308.1:1637-3387 GCA_040905005.1 Pseudohongiellaceae bacterium | reverse complement strand
TTTTTCTGCCACCACCGCCCGCTATGAATGACGAAGAACGCCGCGACCTGCGGCAAACACTGAGGCAGGCGCGCAGGGCGCTCACGGCAGAACAACAGCAGCAGGCCGCCCGCGACTTGATGGCCCGGGTCGTCAAGCAGAAGTTCTTCATCGACGCCAAGCGCATTGCCTTCTACCACAAGATCGACGGCGAGATCGATCCGGCCCCGTTACTTGACGTGGCCATGAGTGAGGGCAAGACCTGTTTTCTGCCCGTCATCAGCGACGACCATCCCGAAACGATTTCCTTCGCGCCCTATAGCGCCGAGACGGAGCTGGCAGAGAACGAGTGGGGCATCGCCCAGCCGCCGCCGCCGGAATTTGTTGAATCGCCCACCGAGCTGGATCTGGTGTTCGTGCCCCTGGTGGGGTTTGATGAGAATTGCTTTCGCCTGGGGATGGGGAAGGGCTTTTACGATCGCACCTTCAGTTTCAAGATCTTCAACCGGCGCAGCCAACCCCTGCTCGTGGGACTGGCCCATGACTGCCAGTTGACCGAGCCGTTTCCGATTGCCAGTTGGGATGTACGCCTGGATGCGGTGGTGACGGGGCAAAAAATATACCGCCCCGAATCTAACTAGGGCGGCAATTCTTTCGCAGTAACTGCCTGTCCGTGGCTATCGCTTTCCGTTTTGGTTTTCTTTGGGGCTTTTTTGGGGCTTGTCGCTGGACTCGCCCAGGCCGGTGTTCGGGACTGCCTACATCAAGGCGCTCTGTGCGACACCGCTGGCCAGCACGCCTGCCACAAACAAGGCGATGACTACCATGACCATGTCCGGTTTCTTGCTCATTTTGTGCTCCAGTACAGTTTCAACGTACACAATCCTTAGCGGCGGATTCTTGCAGAGCTTTAATTTTCCCCTAAAAAACAATTGATTACCGGAACTACCTCGCAATATTCATGATTATGTAAAAAACCCTTGCCCGTGCTCAAACCCTGTCTATAATACTGTATGTATATACAGCTAATTGCACAGGGCAGCCCCTCCCCATGAACCTTTCCGAGACTCCCGCTTTTTCGCCCGAGCCCAGTAATGGCGTGGCCTGCAGGCCATCCAAGGGCATCGATTCACTGCTTACCCACAATCCGGCCCTGTGGCGCGGCTGCGACCTCGCCGGCCAGGGCAGCCACGGCCACCCCACCGGCTTCGCCCGCCTCGACGCCATCCTGCCCGGCCGGGGCTGGCCGCAAAATGGCCTGATGGAAATCATCACCCCCTGCTGGGGCAGCGGCGAGCTGCAACTGCTGTTGCCGTTGATGCGCGCCATCATCGCCCGGGGCCAATGGCTCCTGTGGGTGTCGCCACCCTATCAGCTCTATGCCCCGGCCCTGGTCCAGGCCGGCATCGATACCCGGCAGGTGCTGGTGGTGAATGTGGATACCCGCTGCAGCGATGCCCTGTGGACCATGGAGAAGGCCCTGCAGAATCGCCATTGCGGCCTGGTACTGGCCTGGCAGAACTGGCTGCCGGGCCGGGTCCTGCGTCGCCTGCAGCTCGCCGCCCGCACCGGCGACACCCTGGGCGTGTTATTCAAGCACAACGATAGCAGGCACTCGCCATCGGAGATGCGCCTGCAGCTAAGGGAGTGGCCAGCAGCGGATCCCCGCCGTCCCGAGGCCGAAGTCACCCTGATCAAGGCCCGCGGCAACTTCCGGCCGCAGCGTACCCGACTCAGCCTGCACCCGGCCCTTTAGCCCGGACTATTCATG
>JBBDSI010000308.1:0-1537 GCA_040905005.1 Pseudohongiellaceae bacterium | reverse complement strand
AAGAACATCTGGCGAAAGAGCCGCTGGACGCCACGGTGTGGTATGCCGCCGCACCCACCGTCACCGGCAGCCTGCTGCTGGCCCGCGCCGGCCACAATGCCGTGGTATACCGCCCGGACAACCTGCGCTCCGCCCTGGGCAGACTCGGCACGGACGTCCTGGAACTGGACCCGGAGGCCAACCGCCGCCTGTATAACATGGGCGTGCGCTGTTTACGGGACATCTGGCGCCTGCCAATGGACGGCCTGCGTCGCCGCTTCGGCAGCGACCTGGTCAATCTGCTGCACAAGGCCCTGGGCCAGGCCCCGGAACCCACGCGCAACTACACGCCGCCGCCGGCCTTCACCACTTCTTACGACCTGCCCTATGGCGTAGAGAACCTGGAACGACTGCTGCCGGTGGCCGACGAGATGCTGGCCCAGCTCTGCGACTTCCTCACCCGACGCGACCTCAGCAGCAGCCGCCTGGCGTTCGCCCTCGGCCATGAACAGCGCGAGCCCACCCGGGTCGAGCTCGGTCTGCGCCAGCCCAGCCGCTGCCACGATCACCTGCTCGGCCTGCTCGAGACCCACCTCAGCCAGCTTCTCATCCCGGCACCGGTGGCCAGCGTGACACTGAGCGTGACCCAGTTCGATGCCTTCTTCGGCCACAGCGACTCCCTGCTGGCGGGCCAGCCGGCCGCGGCCACGACGGAATATGGCGGCAACCTGAACCTGTTCATGGAGCAGTTGCGCGCCCGCCTCGGCGGCCAGCCGGTCAAACGCATTCACGCCGTGGCCGAGCACTGCCCCGAGTATGCCTGCCGGCAACAGGACTACGACGGCACCCCCGCGGCGCGAACGGACGCCGCACCCAGGGTAACCGACAGGCCGCGCCCCCTGTGGCTACTGCCGCAGCCCGAGCCTCTGACACTGAAAAACGGTCGCCTCTATCACCGCCGCGCCCTGACCATCCTCCGGGGCCCCGAGCGCATCGAGACCCGCTGGTGGGCGGGCGAGGACATTCGCCGCGACTACTACATCGCCCGCGAGGACAACGGCAGCCGCCTGTGGATCTATCGCGAACGCCGCGGCCGGCGCCACTGGTACCTGCATGGCATCTTCGCCTGACAGGAGTCGTAGCCGGTGCGCCTATCCAGGCCACTGCCATCTGGTCGTCACCGGCGCGGGATGGAATGCGAACAGATTGACCGCGATACTGGCCAATTCTGGGTCGCTGAGTTAATAATAATCGCCACCGCCAAAACCTCATCGACGGCCGTATGGCACAACAACACAGCAACGCAAATAAGAGGAGAACGACCATGGCAAGAAACCCCGTCAGCTGGTTCGAGATCTACATCCAGGACATCGAACGTGCCAAGCTGTTCTACGAGACGGTGCTGGGCACCGAGCTCAGCAACCTGCAACCACCGGGCGGCGAACTCAGCATGTACGGATTCCCCGGCAGCTCCGACAATCCCGGCGCCAGCGGCGCCCTGGTGAAGGCCGATGGCATGCCCTCCGGCGGCAACAGCACCCTGGTCTATTTCGGCTGC
>JBBDSI010000307.1:0-3389 GCA_040905005.1 Pseudohongiellaceae bacterium | reverse complement strand
CTTTAATTGTAATTTCTCCCCCAAAGGAGCACCGATATAACCATTACCCGACCGAGAGTGTCAAGCCAAACGCCCCATAGACTCTAGCCCGAGGGGCATTTGTCAGTCGTCTCCGAGCAGGGACAGGAAATCCTCGTATTTTCCGCCGGCGCTGCGCGGAATCGCGTCATGGTAGCTCAGGGTGATACGGTAGGGAAAATCGAGGAAACGGCGCAGTATGGCGATGATCGCGCTCTCCTGATCGGCCGCGAGCGGCGCATCGACCACCAGCCTGACCCGCAAGCGGTCTGGCGCCTCCTGCACAACCTGGAACTGCCTGGGCGCGGCAACCCGCATGATTTCACTGAAACCAAGGTTGGGCCAGCGCAGCCCGCCGCCGGGAAGGCGCAGCATATTGCGCACGCGGCCCTCGATACGCGCAAGCACGGGCAGACCGCGGCCGCAGGAGCAGTCCGCACCAACTTCCGCATAATCACCGATTGCGTAGCGTATCAGCGGCGTCGCATAGTTACGCAGGCTGGTGATGACCACCCGGCCACTCGCACCGGGACGACAAGGTATCCCCTCCTCATCGAGCACCTCCACGTACAGATTTTCGGCCTGCACATGATAGTGCTCGTGGCGTGGACATTGCAGTGCTATGTAGCCCGCTTCCTGGCTGCTGTAGCAGTCCACCAGGGGAATCTCGAGGACCTCCGCCACCAACTCGCGCAGTTCGGCGGGCAGCGCCTCGCCCACGGTACGCACCTGCCGCAGGCTGGCCGGACGCCACGCATGGCGGCGCATTGCCAGCAACAGCGCACGCAGGTTTGACGGATGGGTGATGAGGTAGTGGGGATCGCGACGCCGAAGCCAGTCCAGCTGTTGCTCGATGTCGCTCGAGGTATTGAGATAATAGCCCGGTCCCGTCTCGAAGAACTGGTTGTGGGGAGGCCCCCAGTCAGCGAAACTCCGGCCCTCGGGCGCCAGGCCGATATTTTCCTTGCGCCAGCGCAATGCCGCGTTGCGCTGGCGAGCATCGCGACCGTGCCAGAGATGATCACGCAGGGACACGGCCGCCCAGACGGCGGCCACCAGACCGGTGCTCTGGATCACCACGGGCACGCCGGTGGAGCCTGAGGTCATCATCTCCGACAGCGAACCGTGCTCACGGGGAGTCCGGCTGCAGTTTATCCGGGCACGTTCACGCTGCAGCGTGGCTCGCTCCAGCACGGGCAGCCTGCCGAATTGCGCCAGACTCAGCCTGTCGATGTCGGTATTCGCCAACAGCGCCTGATAATAGGTCGAATGCCCACTCGCATGGCGCAGCAGCTTGCGAATTTCCAGAAGCTGGTTGCTGCGTATCTTTTCGCGATCCCACCACTGCACCTCGTCCAATTGCCTGACGAGAGAATGTGTCAACGCGTTGGCCGGCGTGGCGACTCTGGGTGCGGGAATTCGACTGCTAACGACCGCCGGCATGCTGGTGTCCGAGGGCGATGCCTCGCTCCACGCGCGGCTGGTCAAGCTTGCGATAGAGCCAGCGCCGCAACGGCGACTCGTAATGACGATAAAGCAGATGGCAGATCACGGTGAAAAGCGTCAGCAGCCCCACCACATGCAGAGGCCGGGGAATGGTTTCCGGCAACAAGTCGAACAGTTGCACGAACTCCATTATCGGCCAATGAAAGCAATAAAGGATATAGCTCATGCCGCCGCACCAGAGACAAAAGCGAACGAGCCCTTCCGAAGGGTGCCAGTTCGCCCTGATCAGCGTGAACACCTGTAACACTACAAACGGCAATGCCACGAAAAACATGCTGAACTGGTAGGGTATCCAGGTCTCACCAATATAATTGGCAAGCGCGTAGGCCAGGCTGGCGACAGCAACTGGCCACAGCACCGCCCTGCGTTCAGGATCCGGTCGCGGCAGGAGAATGAAGGCCTTGTAGAGGAGCATGCCGAATACGAACTCGATGCCACGGATCAACGGGTTAGTGTAGACGGGCACATTCAGATTCATGACATTGTAGTCCGTGGTATCCGGCAGGAACCAGAGAATAAGCATGAACTGCAGCGCATAGCCGACCACGAAGGCAATCAGGATGCGCGGCAGGGTATTGATCGGTCTTAACAACAACAGGAACAACGGAAAAAACAGATAGAAGTACACTTCCAGTACCAATGACCACAACGGCCCATTGAACAGGAACTTCAGCGTTTCCATCCCGCCAATGGACTGCGTGAACGTCAGGTGGCGCAACGCAGCCCAGAGGAAGAAGCCATGGTCTTTCTGTTCCGGCAGATCATAGGAGAGCTCGAAAGGTCGTCTGACCGAGCCGAAGATACCCTCCCCCATGACCGTGTACCCGATCCATATCAGGGCGACGGAGAGTATCACCGCCAGCGCGTAGATCGGATAGATGCGGATGAAACGGTGCAGGTAATAGCGGCGGTAGGCCTGTCTTCCCTCGAGGGTCGGATAGTTATAGGCGAGGATGAAACCGGACAGGACGAAAAACCACGACAGGGCCGTACTGGCGAACGAGCCGTAAATCAGAAATTGCCCGAAGATGATCTCGTAGTGCACGAGCGCCACGAGCAGCGCGGCCAGCAGCCGGAACAGGTCAAGGATGGGAATGATTTGCTTGCTGGGACTGCTCATCGGGGAGATCGCCGGGGCGGATGCAGCGCCATACTAGCGCGACGGCTGCAATCTGTCAGCCGGCATTGAGTACCGACGATAGGTCAGCCGACTATTCAGCCAACTATGGGTCAGCCAACTATGGGTCAACCAACTATGGGTCAACCAACTATGGAGCGCCAGTTGTTTGCCAGATACTCCGCGGTGCGCCAGGACAGCGCCTGTACGGTGAGCGTCGGGTTGCGCGCCCCGCTCGTGCCCATGACGGACCCACCGAGAATTCCAAGGTTGGGCGCCTCGTGCGCGAAGCCCCAGCGATCGACCACATTGGTTTCGCTGTTGTTACCCATGCGGGTGCCGCCGTAGGCATGGGTGGATGCGCCCATGGCATTGCCCAGCCCGGACTTGACGACCTTGATGGCGCCGGCCTCGAGATACCACTGCTCCATCTTGTCCTGGGCGAAGGCGGTGATGCGCTTCTCGTTGTCGCGATAGCGGGCGGTGATGCGGGTCACCGGCAGGCCCAGCGGGTCCCTGACGGCAGGGTCGAGGTCCAGGTAATTGCCCTCGTAAGGCAGGGTGGTCTTCTGGATATAGGACGAGTTGCTGCGGTCGGCGTTCTCCATGATGAAGCGCTTCCACTCCGATCCCCAGTTGCGTACCTCGCCGAAGGTGCTCATCTTGGCGGCGCTGATCGGCTTGCGATCGGTATGCGCCCACAGGTTGGCGCCGCCGATGAAATCCAGACCCGCGTGATCGAAATTGT
>JBBDSI010000306.1:0-3401 GCA_040905005.1 Pseudohongiellaceae bacterium | reverse complement strand
GACTGAATACGATGGTTTGTGCCTGAACCGGGAACTACGCCTGATTTTTCGAGTCAAAAGGCGCTAAAATGCCGATATCAGTAGAATGTCGACGTCCATCGCCCGGGGCCGCTCCTTAAGCAGCTCGAAGCAACGCCGACTTATATAACCAGACCCATCTATAACCAGACCCATCGATCACCAGAGCGTTCTCAGCATCATGGCCGGAAAATGGCAACTCAAGGATCACGAGGCGGAGCGTCAGCTCTTCAATAGCCGCCTGCTCGCAGCCGGCGTCATTGTCTTTCTGCTGTTCTCGGCGCTGCTCGTCAATCTGGTCTATCTCCAGGTTCACCAGCATGAGTACTTCTCCGCCCGTTCTGATGGCAATCGCCTGCATTCCCAGTATGTGCCTCCCGCCCGCGGCCTGATCTTCGATCGCAGCGGAGAGTTGCTGGCTGACAACCAGCCGATCTTCAACCTGACCGTGGTGCGGGAGCGGGTAGACGACATGGATGCGACTCTCGCCCAGCTCGGCGACCTTGTGCGACTCACCGAAGATGATGTCGCACAGTTCTACACGCGACTGCAGCGCAACCGCGTACCCTTCACCTCGGTGCCCCTGCGCTATGTCCTCAGCGACGAGGAAATGTCCCAGGTCGCGGTGAACAGCCATCTGCTGCCGGGTATCGCCATCGAGCCCCAGTTCGTGCGTCAGTATCCCCTGGGTCCACTCACGGCCCACGCCGTGGGTTATGTCTCGGAGATCAATCGCCGCGAACTCGACAGTTTCGACGAGGAACAAAGGGAAAACTATGGCGGCACCAACCACATCGGCAAGTCCGGCGTGGAACGCACCTACGAAGACTTGCTGCATGGCACGGTAGGCTATGAGTTGGTGGAGAAGAATAACCGGGGCCAGGTGATGCGCAGACTCGACCGTACGGACCCGGCGGCCGGTCGCAATCTCACCCTGCATCTGGACAGCCGGCTGCAGATCGCCGCGCATGAAGCGCTCGGCGAATTTCGTGGTGCCGTCGTGGCGATCGAGCCGGCGACGGGCGGCATCCTCGCCATGGTGAGCAAGCCCGGGTTCGACCCCAACCTTTTCGTCACCGGGATCAGCAACGTGGACTACGGCGTGCTGGTGAACGACACGGTGAACACCCCGCTGTTCGACCGTAGCACCAACCCCTATCCGCCTGGATCAACGATCAAACCCTTCCTCGGACTGGGCGGGCTGCACCACGAATTGGTCGACTATGAATACACGATCCAGGATCCGGGCTATTTTCGTCTTCCCGGCGTCTCCTATCGCTGGGGCGACTATACCCTGCGTACTGCCGCCGGCGGCGGCCATGGCCTGACCGACCTGCAGAAGGCCATCTACCAGTCCTGTGACACGTTCTTTTACGACCTCGGCAACCGCATGGGTATCGACACCATGCACGGCTTCATGGCGCAATTCGGCTTCGGCGATAACTTTGCCCTGGACATCGACTATGCCCGCACCGGTGTGCTGCCCTCGAGGGAGTGGAAACAGCGGACCCGCGGCGAACCCTGGTATCCGGGTGACACCATCAATTCCTCCATCGGCCAGGGCTATATGTGGGCGACGCCCCTGCAACTGGCGACCGCCGCGGCGATGCTGGCCAATGACGGCAAGACAGTGCGCCCGCGCATGCTGAAGGCGGTAAACGGCGAACCTTATGAGCCCGTGATAGACGACCCCCGCGCCGATGTCACGGTGGCCGACGAGGACTACTGGCGCTATGTGAAGGAATCCATGACCATGGTCGTGCATCGACCCTATTCGCAGACCTTCCGTGATTACGGCACGGCTTATGAGGCGATCGCCATGGCCGATGCCAACATGCCCTATAAAATGGCGGGTAAGTCCGGTTCGGCCCAGGTCGTCGGCATCAGCCAGGACATACTTTCCAGCAAGGACATTCAGGTCACTGACCTGAATAAGGATCATGCCCTGTTCATCAGTTTCGCCCCGGCCATGCATCCGGAGATCGCGCCGCAGATCGCCGTCGCCGTCTTTGTCGAGAACGGTGAGCACGGCAGTAGCGTCGCCGGCCCCATCGCCAAGGCCGTGACCGATACCTACCTGCTGGAGATTCTCGGGCTCGAGTTCGGCGACGAGCAGGAACCCTCGGGCACGCTCATTTCCCAGGCCGATGATTAATCAGGATTTCATTCGTCAGTCCACCGGGCTGAAAGCACCCATTAGCCGCTCCAGGACGCTGTGGCGCCTGCTGCACATCGACCCACCTCTGCTCATCGGTGTGGTGTTGCTGTGTTGTTTCGGCCTCATGGTGCTGT
The DNA here is from genome assembly GCA_040905005.1 of Pseudohongiellaceae bacterium. Classification (GTDB taxonomy): domain Bacteria; phylum Pseudomonadota; class Gammaproteobacteria; order Pseudomonadales; family Pseudohongiellaceae; genus UBA9145. Next base: position 1,091 of record JBBDSI010000306.1, on the reverse strand, counting down.
ATAGCGCGAGCGACGGCGAGGAGCCCCTGGTGCGCCGCCAGGCCCTGGTGATGGCGGTAGGGCTGCTGCTGATGCTGATTGTTGCCCAAATCAACGTACACTTTTTCCGCCGCTGGGCGCTCAGCCTCTATGCCCTCGGACTCGGCCTCCTGGTGATTGTGCTGTTCTTCGGCATCGAGGCCAACGGCGCCCGCAGCTGGCTGAACCTGCCCGGACTGCCCAGCTTCCAGCCCTCGGAGACCATGAAGTTCATCGTGCCGCTGCTGCTGGCCTGGTATCTGGCCTCACGGCCCCTGCCGCCGGGATTCAAACACCTGTTCTGGTCGGCGATCATGATCGGCATCCCGGCGGCGCTGATCGTCAAGCAGAACGATACCGGGACGGCGCTCATGGTGGCGATGTCCGGTATTTTCGTGATGCTGCTGGCCGGCATTCGCTGGCGCATCGTGCTAGGCGGCCTGCTACTGGCACTGCTGGCGTTGCCGGGCTGGTTTGTCTTCCTGGCGCAGGCACACCAGAAGAATCGCATCCTCACATTTTTCGATCCCTACCGCGATCCCACCGGCGCCGGTTACAACATCATCCAGTCACAGATCGCCATCGGTTCGGGGGGCGTCTACGGCAAGGGCTACGGGGAGGGCGCCCAGTCCCACCTGGACTTCATCCCCGAGAGCAATACGGACTTCATCCTGGCGGTGCTGGCAGAGGAACTGGGCTTGTTGGGCGTGCTCTTCCTGATCGGCCTGTATCTGTTCGTGCTGGTGCGCGGCTTCTACATCGCCTGGAGCGCGCCGGACATCTTCTCGCGACTGCTGGCCGGGAGTCTCACGCTGACGTTCTTTTTCTATGTTTTCGTCAACATGGCCATGGTCACCGGCCTGCTGCCGGTAATCGGCCTGCCACTGCCGCTGATCAGCCGTGGCGGCACCTCTATCGTCACCCTGTTCGTAGGATTTGGTCTGCTCATGTCCATCCACACGCATGGCCGTAGCCGGGTTGTTTAAGTTGCTGATAGTTAAAGTTTTAATGTCATCTCGGGGCTGCAGCCCACGGCGGGCGGTCGAGCCGACTGGCGAAATGACTAAAAATAT
>JBBDSI010000305.1:0-3414 GCA_040905005.1 Pseudohongiellaceae bacterium | reverse complement strand
TTGATTTTTTCCGGATCGATTTTTTGCTCTCGCCAAGACGCGAAGACGCCAAGAAAACCAATTGACACTGGCGCTTGAAATCTCGCCCGAAGAGAGCCGCTGAACCCTTGGCGTTCTTGGCGGCTTGGCGAGAGGAAATGTCTTTTCTGTGAGCCCATAAATTCCGCGGACGAGCCGAAAAAAAAAGGGGGCATTCGCCCCCTCTTAAATTCAAACTCGCGGAAATACGGACTATCAGCCGCCCACAAGTATGCCGCCGTACTGCACGAAGAACGGCGCAAAGACCAGGCTGAGAATAGCTGACAGCTTGATCAGGATGTTCAGCGACGGGCCGGAAGTATCCTTCAACGGATCGCCGACAGTGTCGCCGACGACAGCAGCCTTGTGCACTTCCGAACCCTTGCCGCCAAGATTACCCGCCTCGATGTATTTCTTGGCATTGTCCCAGGCGCCGCCGCTATTGGACGAGGCGATGGCCAGCACGCCGCCGGTGACGAGGGAGCCGGCCAGAACGCCGGCCACCGCTTCGACGCCAAACAGGAAGCCGGTGAGCAGTGGCGTACCCATGATCAGCACGCCGGGCGCGATCATCTCGCGTAGTGCCGCTTTGGTGGAAATCGCCACACACTCGGCGTAATCGGGAGTGCCAGTGCCATCCATGAGGCCAGGGATGGTCTTGAACTGGCGGCGCACCTCCTCGATCATGGCAAAGGCGGCGTCGCCGACCGAGCGCATGGTCATCGCGGTGAAGAGGAAGGGCAGGACGGCGCCGACGAACAACGACGTGAACACGATCGGCTCCAGCAGGCTCATGGTGATAGGCTCGCCGCGCAGGTTTGATGCCGCGGTCAGGAACGCCGCGAAGAGCGCCAGCGAGGTCAGGATCGCGGCGCCGATGGCGAAGCCCTTGCCGATGGCGGCCGTGGTGTTGCCGGCGGAGTCCAGAATATCCGTACGCTCGCGCACGGAACTGTCCAGCCCCACCATCTCGGCGATACCGCCGGCATTGTCAGCGACCGGACCATAGGCATCGATCATCAGCGCAATCACCAGGGTACCGAGCATGCCCAGCGAGGCGATAGCCACGCCGTACATGCCAGCCAGTTCCCAGGAGATGAAGATACTGGCGGCGATACACAGATACGGAAATACCGTGCTCTTGTAGCCCAGGGCCAGGCCGAAGATGATGTTGGTAGCGACACCGGTCTCACAGGACTTGGCCACTTCCTGCACCGGCTTGTATTTGTCGGATGTGTAATAGCCGGTAAGCAGGCCAACGGCGAGGCCGGCGATCAGGCCGGCGAGGAAGCAGCCGTAGACGCCCAGGTTCGAGTAGGTCTCACCGGCCAGCACGAAGGACTCAGGTATCAGGGCGATAGTGAAGAAGTACATCACAACCGCCATCAGGACGCTGGAGATGATCAGCAGCTTCATCAGTGCCGGCGCGACATCGTCTCCGGTCTTGACGCCCACCAGCAATTTGGTGATCAGGCTGATGGGAATACCCACGGCACTGATAAGAATCGGGTAGAGCAAGGCATTGGGATCGGCGGCGAAGACGATGGCGCTGATCACCATCGCGGCACAGGTACTCTCCGCGCAGGAACCGAACAGGTCCGCACCCATACCCGCCACGTCACCGACGTTGTCACCCACGTTATCGGCGATCACGGCCGGGTTGCGGGGGTCGTCTTCGGGAATACCCTGCTCGACCTTGCCGACCAGGTCGGCACCGACGTCCGCAGCCTTGGTGAAGATACCACCACCGACACGGGCAAAAAGGGCAATCGTGGAACCACCCAGGCCGAAGCCGGCGATGACCTCCATCAGAATGTGATTGTTCTCCTCTCCGAGTTCGGGCAGCAGCGCCTTCATGACCACATAGATGATGACCAGACCCAGCGTGGCCAGTCCCACCAGGGCGAAGCCCATGACCGCGCCGGAGTTGATGGCGACATCGAAGGCATCGGAGATACTGTTCTTGGCGGAGACTGTGGTGCGCGCATTGCCCTGGGTGGCGACCATCATGCCGATATAGCCGGAAGCGATCGAAATCGCGCCGCCGAAGAGGAAGGCCATCGCCGTATAGACACCTTCCCGGGTGTCGGGAGTGTGGGTGTCATCGATCAGAATGGCGATAATGGCGGCGAAAACCACCATGAAGATAGCCAGGAACTTGTATTCCTGCTTCAGAAAAGCCATGGCGCCCTGGGCGATCGCCCCGTGAATGAACCTCAGGCGGCTCCCCTCTTTCTCGTCAAGCCCCAGATCGAGTGGAATGCTCATGACTCGCTTCATATAGAAGAAGGCAATCCCCAGGCCCAATAATGACAACACCGTGGTTACCGTAATTGTTATACCCGCCATTTACTGAAGTCTCCCCCGATTGGTTGGTTGTGGACCCTCTGATTTGTTCGGAGGGTCTAATAAATGGTGCCGTAAATAAAGGCGCGCACTTTACCACAAGCCGCGCCCTAAACAAAGCTCGCAGCTGAGCATCTGCCAGCAGTATCAGTGGCTTACAGGATTACTTCACGCCTGCAGGAAGGACCCGTCGCGCTGCGCAACGGGGGCAATCGCCGGGCTGAAGTAGCCCAGCGATCGTCTGCTCGGATTACTGGGCCTCGAGCCGCTGCATCAAGGACTGCCGCCGCGCCTCGAGATCGGCAATCAGCTCCTTGGACAGTGGTTCCACGGTATTGCCCTGCTCATCCGTGTTTTCGTACTTCGCCTGCTCGGCCGCAAGCACCTGCAACAGCTCTTCGGCGACCAGGATGGCCTCCTGGAGCACCATGACATTGGCCTCGTTGGCTTCTATATTTTCCTGTGCGGCGACGATCTGTTGTTCAAGCTCCCCAATGCGCGCGAGCTTATCCCGACGCTCGGCTGCGGCTGCGGCGATCGCCGCCTGGCGCTCGCGTTCGCGGCGCTCGGCCTCTTCCTGGCGCCGTCTTTCTTCTTCGGCACGGGCTCTGGCCTCGGCCTCCTGCCGCTCCCGCTGTGCCTGCAGGCGTGCCTGTTCTGCCGCCTCTGCGCGACGCCGGCGCTCTTCCTGCAGCGCCCTCTGCCGCGCCTGTTCGGCCGCTACGCGCGCCGCCTCCTCGTCAGCGACCACGCGGGCGGCCTCGGCGGCGGCCGCTTGTTCCGCCTCACGAGCAGACTGAGTGGTACAGGCGCCCAGCAGCATCAGCAGCATCAGGCCTGCCAATAATCGGGATTTACGCCAGGGGCGGTCCCCCGGGGCAGCGCTCCTGCGGTGAAGAATCATGGCCAACTCCTTGTTACGGTGTCACGGTGTCACGGTGTCCCGCTTGAGGTTGTGATAGCTGGCGCTCATAGTAACGCCAAGCTTTTGATTAATAAATTTATTCTTATGAGAATGCAGTAAAATGTCGACTTTGTCATACTATCGCC
>JBBDSI010000304.1:0-20651 GCA_040905005.1 Pseudohongiellaceae bacterium | reverse complement strand
CTGCAGGGTAGCTGCCAGGTGCCAATCGGTGCCTACGCCGAGCTTAAGGAACAGGACCTGCACCTGCGCGCGCTGGTGGGCAGTCCCGATGGGCGCACGCTGCTGCGCTGCGAATTGTCGGGTCCGCTTGCCGACGCCGAGACGTTGGGCATCCGTGCCGCCGAAGAATTGCTTGAGCGCGGCGCTGACCGGATCCTTGACTCACTGCGGTGAGGCCTGTTTGCCGGGACCCTGGAAATGACTACTGGTACCATTGACTCGACACCACTGCACGGTCTGCGTGTGCTCATCACCAGGCCAACCCAGCAGCAGGCGGTCCTGTGCCAGGCCATCACCCGCCTCGGTGGCGTGCCGGTGTCCCTGCCCCTCATCGCCATCTCCCCGCGCGAGGAGGACGCTGCGCAAAAGATCTTGCGCAGCCAGGTGCAGGCGCTGGATAACTACCGCCTGCTCATCTTCGTCAGTACGAACGCGGCCCGCTTCGGCGCCGAGCTGATCGACGAGTACTGGCCACAATTTCCGGTGGGCGTCGAGGTGATGGCCATCGGGCCGACCACTGCCGCCGAGCTGCGACAGCGCCTCGATTGCCCGGTGACCCATGCCGAGAGCGGCATGGACAGTGAAGCCATCCTGGACCTGCCACAGCTACAGCGGGTGGCGGGCGAGCGCATTGCCATCTTCCGCGGACAGGGCGGCCGGGAACTGCTGGCCGCGACCCTGCGCGAGCGCGGCGCCCGCGTCGACTACATCGAGGTCTACACGCGGCACCCGGCCCCGCAAGACCCCGGTCGGCTGGGCGAACTGCTGCAGGACCCCGGACTCGACGTCGTCACCGTCACCAGCGCGGAAGCGTTGCCGCACCTGCTGACACTGGCGGGGGAGCACAGGGAAAGGCTCGGTTTGTTACCCTTGGTCGTGCCTTCCGCGCGCGTCGCCGACCTGGCGAGCGCGGCGGGTTTCGCTCGTGTCATCGACGCGGGTGGCGCCAATGAGGCTGCGCTGGTCCGAGCGCTGCAGGAAATCGCCGCAGGAGCCAAAACATGAACAAAGACAAAGACAGCAAGAAACACGTGAGGACGGCCGGATCGGCCGGGAAAAGCAGTAGATCTTCGCAGGGCGCCGGTCAGATTCTGAACGAGCTCTCGCGCAGGAACACGGTAGGCAAGGCCGGGCCGAAGCGCCAGGGTCGCAGCATGGCAGGTCTGATGGTCTTCATCCTCATGCTGCCCTTCCTCGGCGCCGCCCTGTTCCTGGCCTGGCAGCAGTATCTGCTACAGACTACCGTCGCCGGGCTGCAGCAGGAAAACAAGCGACTCGCCAGCGAACTCGCCTCCCAATCCGACACGCTGGCCGAACTGCGCCAGGAAGTGAATACACTTGCCACCATCGATGCCGGGGCGTTGCAGGAAACTGACGCCGCGCTGCGCCAGGCCGACAGTGACCTCGGTGCGGAACTGGAGAGCCTGCGGCAGGAACTGGCCCGGCTCGAGAGCGGGCAACGGACCGACAGCGCCATGCGCACAGATCCGGAACTCGTGCGTCTTTTCACCGATCTGTTAGATGAGCTGGGGGCGCTTGAGGAGGCGACTGAGGAGATAACTGAGGAAGCGAATGAAGAGACGACTGAGGAGGCGAATGAAGAGACGGCTGAGGTAATCGAGGAGTAGCTGGCGCTGCGCTGGCGCATATTATGGCGAATAGATCAGCAGTAAACCGCCGCCGCCGAAACCACAGCCGCGCCTGAGCGGCTAGTCGATCCCGAGCTCCTGCCACAGCGCGTCGACCCGCTCCTTCACCTCATCACTCATGGCGATGGGCTGGCCCCAGTCGCGATTCGTCTCCCCCGGCCACTTGCTGGTGGCGTCCAGGCCCATCTTGGAGCCGAGGCCGGACACGGGCGAGGCGAAGTCGAGATAATCGATAGGAGTATTGTCCACCAGGACCGTGTCGCGGCGCGGGTCCATGCGCGTGGTCACCGCCCAGATCACGTCTTCCCAGGTACGGATGTTGATGTCGTCGTCCACGACGATGATGAATTTCGTGTACATGAACTGCCGCAGGAAGGACCACACCCCCATCATCACCCGCTTGGCGTGACCCGGGTACTGCTTCTTCATGCTGACCACCGCCAGGCGATAGGAACAGCCCTCGGGTGGGAGATAGAAGTCACTGATCTCGGGGAACTGCTTCTGCAGCAGGGGGACGAACACCTCGTTGAGCGCCACGCCCAGCATGGCCGGTTCGTCCGGCGGCCGACCGGTGTAGGTGCTGTGGTAGATCGGATTCCTGCGATGGGTGATGCGCTGTACGGTGAAGACGGGAAACTGCTCCACGTCGTTGTAATAGCCGGTGTGATCACCGAAGGGTCCTTCATCGGCGGTCTCGCCGGGAGCGATAGTGCCCTCCAGAACGAATTCGGCACTGGCCGGCACCTGCAGGTCATTGCCCAGTGATTTGATGACCTGGGTCTTGCTGCCGCGCAGCAGTCCGGCGAAGGCGTACTCCGACAGCGTGTCAGGTACGGGGGTGACGGTTGCCAGTATGGTGGCGGGGTCGGCGCCGATGGCGACAGACACGGGAAAGGGCTCACCCGGATGCTGTAGCTGCCAGTCCCGGAAATCCAGGGCGCCGCCACGATGGGAGAGCCAGCGCATGATCAGCTTGTTACGGTCGATGACCTGCATGCGGTAGATGCCCAGGTTCTGACGCTCCTTTTCCGGTCCGCGGGTGATGACCAGCGGCCAGGTCACCAGCGGGCCGGCGTCGCCGGGCCAGCAGGTCTGTACCGGCAGCATGCCGAGGTCCACGTCCGCCTCTTCGATCACGACTTCCTGGCAGGGCGCCGAGCGCTTCACATTAGGGGCCAGGTTTAACACATTGCGGTAACTGGGCAGACTCTGCCACAGATCCTTCCAGCCCTTCGGCGGCGTGGGCTCCTTGAGAAAAGCCAGCAGCCTGCCCACGTCTCTCAGCCCGTCGAGGTCCTGTTGGCCCATGGCCAGGGCGATGCGGCGGGTGGTGCCGAACAGGTTCGCTAAAAGGGGAATGTCGGGATTGCGGGGATTCTCGAACAACAGAGCGGGCCCGCCGCGGCGCAGGGTGCGGTCGGCGATCTCGGTGACTTCCAGGTAGGGATCGACCTCGGTGGCGATGCGCTTCAGCTCACCCTCGGCCTCCAGCAGGTCGATGAATTCGCGCAGATCATTGCAGGACACTTGAACGGCTCCCGGTCGGGGGCGAGGTTTACTTGCGCTTCATCGAATTGAAGAATTCTTCGTTGGTCTTGGTGTCCTTGAGTTTATCAAGAATGAACTCGGTGGCCTGTACGTCTTCCATGGAGCTGAGCAGCTTGCGCAGGATCCACATGCGCTGCAACTCTTCTTCGGTGGTGAGCAGGTCCTCGCGGCGGGTGCCGGAGCGGCGTACGTTTATGGCCGGGTAGACACGTCGCTCCGCGATCTTGCGATCCAGGTGCAGTTCCATGTTACCGGTGCCCTTGAACTCCTCGTAGATCACCTCGTCCATCTTCGAGCCAGTCTCGATGAGCGCAGTGGCGATGATGGTCAGGCTGCCGCCTTCTTCCAGATTACGCGCGGCACCGAAGAAGCGCTTCGGGCGTTCCAGCGCGTGGGCGTCGACACCACCGGTGAGCACCTTGCCCGAGGAGGGAACGATGGTGTTGTAGGCTCGAGCCAGACGGGTGATGGAGTCCAGCAGGATGACCACGTCCTCCTTGTGTTCCACCAGGCGCTTGGCCTTCTCGATGACCATCTCGGCTACCTGCACGTGCCGTGTCGGTGGCTCGTCGAAGGTACTGGCCACGACTTCGCCGCGCACCGAGCGCTGCATCTCCGTCACTTCTTCCGGGCGCTCGTCGATCAACAGCACGATCAGCCGACACTCGGGGTTGTTGCGGGTGATGGACTGAGCGATGTTCTGCAGGATCAGCGTCTTACCGGCCTTCGGCGGTGACACGATCAGGCCCCGCTGGCCCTTGCCGATGGGTGCCACGAGATCGATGACGCGGGCACTGAGGTCTTCGGTGCTGCCGTTGCCGACCTGGAGATGCAGGCGATCATTGGGGAAGAGGGGGGTGAGGTTTTCGAAGAGGATCTTGTGCTTGGCGCTTTCTGGCTTGCTGAAGTTGATCTCGTTGATCTTGAGCAGCGCGAAGTAACGTTCGCCGTCTTTCGGGGGCCTTATCTTGCCCGATATTGTATCGCCCGTGCGCAGGTTGAAGCGACGGATCTGGCTGGGCGAGACGTAGATGTCGTCGGGGCCGGCCAGATAGGAAGAGTCCGCCGAGCGCAGGAAACCGAACCCGTCCTGCAGGATTTCCAGCACGCCGTCGCCGTGAATATCTTCGCCGTTCTTCGCGTGCTTCTTCAGGATGACGAAAATGATGTCCTGCTTGCGCGTGCGGGACACGTTTTCCAGGCCCATCTCATGCGCGGTTGCGAGTAGCTCGCCGATGGGTTTTTGCTTGAGTTCAGTCAGGTTCATGATGTGAATTCTTCCGGTGGATAGATAGCGATCGGAGTTGCAGTGTGAAGGCAGTCTCAGTGTCACTTCACAGTGTTAAAGGATGTTTATCTGATTGCTTGGGTTAAAGGTTCGTTTACGTTTATGGGTTGCAGGGAATTCCGGTTCAGGGGATCGGCGAGAATGAGTTACTGCGGGCGCCACACTGTCTCTTCGGACCTCTCGACGCCCTCGCTATGGCAGTGCATGAATAGTCCGGTCTAAACGGTCTTTGCAACGGTTGCGTGTTAACTTAAAGCCTCTGCCTGATCGGTCTTGTCAATTCAGCCGATTCCCGACTGGTAAAAAATTCGTTACAGGAGGTGAACCTCGTTGCTTCACGCCGGCGTTGGGGACGCGGGCGGACTGCGGGAAAACAGGGTGACGGATTATTTTAGGCACCACCGTCAATAGTGACGTCGCTTGCTATTGCCGACCGGCTTCCTCAGTCAGGGTATAACTTTTTCCCGTGACTCGTGCAGGCGCGTGCAATGTCATTGTTCTTATTTTTATTTGTCTTTCTATATTGTCTTTATTTGTCCGAAACTTTATTAGTTTGAGACTCTATTGTGAAACCAGGTTTGTTCGAAATCGCCCTCTGCTCGAAGAACATAACGACTGTTCCCCTGAGAACTTTACCGAACTTTACCGACCCGTGATCGGTCGGCCGATTCCCCTGCTACTCCTTGAAAACCTGTAGAGATGATCAGCAATCGACTTCCCGTCGGGTCGCCTGTCACAGACCTGGATTGGACTCAACCACTGACAATGCGGACGTACTCTGGGTACCGATGGTCATGGAGCGTGGGAGTCGGGTTCAGGTGTTCAAACCACTAAAACTAAAAAAAGTGGAGGCTCGCAGGAAGCAAGCCTCTTTATTAAACGCAATTTAGATGGCGCTGTCAATAAATGCCGAAAGCTGCGATTTCGACAGGGCGCCGACCTTGGTGCCGGCCACGTCGCCGTTATTGAACAGGATCAGCGTGGGTATGCCGCGAACCCCGTATTTCGGCGCCGTTTCGGCATTCGCGTCCACATCCATCTTGCAGATCTTCAGCTTGCCTTCGTATTCGTCGGCAATCTCCTCCAGCACCGGGGCGATCATCTTGCAGGGACCACACCATTCGGCCCAGAAGTCCACTAATACGGGCCCATCGGCCTTCAGTACGTCTTGTTCGAAACTACTATCTGAAACGTGAACGATGTTGTCGCTCATGAGAAATATCCTTTGTCCTTGGGAGTTGGGGTGAGGTGTTGGCAATCCTGCCCGAGCGCCAGCGTGCCGAGCTCGATTATCGAGGGATAGGGTAATGATAAGGGCATATTTTGAGGTTTCAAGCGATTTGTCAGGGGTTATCGGCACTGTCTGCGCGCAATACGCGCGCCGCCTGCTTGGCGAAATAGGTGAGAATCGCGTCAGCGCCGGCGCGTTTGATCGCTACCAGGGATTCCAGCATGACGGACTCCTCGTCCAGCCAGCCGTTGGCCGCGGCAGCCATGTGCATGGCGTACTCGCCACTCACCTGGTAAACCAGGGTGGGCACGCCGAATTCCCGTTTCACGCGACTGACGATATCCAGGTAGGGCATACCGGGCTTCACCATGACCATGTCGGCGCCTTCGGCGAGGTCCAGTGCCACCTCCTGCAGTGCCTCGTCGCTGTTGGCCACGTCCATCTGGTAGTTGTATTTATTGCCCGAGCCGAGATTGCCGCTGGAGCCCACCGCATCGCGGAAGGGGCCGTAGTAGCTGGAGGCATACTTGGCCGAATAGGCGAGGATGCGGGTGTGGATGGCGCCGTTCTCTTCCAGTATCTGCCGAATGGCGGCCACGCGCCCGTCCATCATGTCCGAGGGTGCGACAATGTCGGCGCCCGCCTGGGCGTGGGAAAGCGCCTGCCTGGCCAGCACCGCCACGGTCTCGTCGTTCTGCACGTAGCCGCTGTCGTCGATGATGCCGTCCTGGCCGTGAATCGTGTAGGGATCCAGCGCGACATCGGTAATGACGCCCAGTTCGGGGAATTTCTCTTTCAACGCTTGCACTGCGCGCTGGACCAGCCCCTCCGGGTTGTAGGCCTCCCTGCCATCATTGGACTTGCGGGCGCTGTCCGGCGCGGGAAACAGGGCGATCGCGGGAATCGTCAGCGCCACCAGCTCCGCGGCCTCTTCGAGCAGATTATCGATGCTGACCCGGAACATGCCGGGCATGGACTCGATGGGCTGGCGCTGATTCTCGCCCTCGACAATGAAGAGAGGAAAGATCAGATCGTCCGTGCTCAAGCGTGTCTCGCGCATGAGACGGCGCGAGAAGTCGTCGCGGCGCATGCGCCGCATGCGGGTGATCGGGAACAGGCGTGAATGATTTGAGCGGGACACCGGGTCAGTTCTCGTGTCTTGGTGGCTTACGCCGGAGCGGCATGGTGATTATGCCCAATTGTTGCATAAATTTCTGGCGCCGGGGAGCTTGGCGGTCCTGCACCAGAAATTTATACAATGAACGGGTAATGATTGGGTATAGTCTCGAAGCGCGGTCCAGCCCGGAACGGGCAACTCGCGGTTTATAACACATCGCGGCGGGGTTGCAATACACGAGCCGTAATACGAACTGCAACGCCGGAGCCACCCCCATTCTCTGGATATCAAACGGAACAAGGAGCTTCCTCTTGTCACGAACCAAACTATTGCTATTAGGCACCATCGCGGTCGCCCTTGCCGCCTACGTGCTTTTGGACCTGGACCGGTATCTCACGCTCGAGTACGCCCAGTCGCAACTGGATGTGCTGCGCCAGTTCCGTGATGAGAACTTCCTCCTCACGGCCGGCATCTATTTCCTCGTCTATGTATCGGTCGCGGCCTTGTCCATCCCGGGCGCCACCCCTGTCACCTTGCTCGGTGGCGCCATCTTCGGCCTGCTGTGGGGCACCGTCATCGTCTCCTTCGCCAGCACTATAGGTGCCACCCTGGCGTTCCTGATCTCACGGACGCTGCTGCGCAACTGGGTGCAGAAGCGGTTTGGAAGATACCTGGCGCCAATAAACCGCGGCATCGAGCGCGACGGCAGCTTTTACCTGTTCAGCATTCGCATGATCCCCTTGTTTCCGTTCTTCGTCGTCAACCTGTTGATGGGGCTCATGCCCATCCGCGTGCTGACGTTCTATCTGGTCAGCCAGGTCGGCATGCTCATGGGCACTCTTGTCTATGTGAATGCGGGCGTCCAGCTCGGGCAGATCGAATCCCTGTCCGGGCTGGTCAGCGGCAACGTCATTCTGTCCCTGGTGCTGCTGGGGCTACTGCCGCTGGCGGCGCGCTGGGTGGTCGGTGTCGTGCAGCGCAACAAGGTGCTGCGCAAGTACCCGAAGCCGAAGCGCTTCGATGCCAACGTGGTCGTGATCGGGGCCGGATCGGCGGGCCTGGTGGCTTCCCTGATCGCGGCGGGGGCCAAGGCGAAGGTGATCCTGGTGGAGAAGCACAAGATGGGCGGCGACTGTCTGAATACCGGCTGCGTGCCGAGCAAGTCGCTGATCCGCAGTGGCCGCATCATGTCCTACATTCGCCGGGCCAGTGAATTCGGCATCGACGGCGCCGCGGGCGAGGTCAATTTTTCCCGCGTGATGGCGCGCGTGCGCGACGTGATCAAGGCCATCGAGCCCCATGACTCGGTGGAGCGCTATGAATCCCTGGGAGTGGAGTGTGTCTCCGGCTCGGCCCACATCGAGTCTCCCTATATTGTCCGCGTGGGTGAGCGCCAGATCCACACCCGTTCCATCATCCTGGCCACCGGCGCCCGGCCGGCAGTGCCGCCCATACCCGGTCTGGACAGCGTGGACTATCTCACCTCCGACACGGTCTGGGGACTCGAGGAACTGCCGCCGCATCTGCTGGTGGTGGGAGGCGGGCCCATCGGCTGTGAGCTGGCGCAGGCCTTCAGCAACCTGGGCAGCCGCGTGACCCAGGTGGACAGGGCGCCGCGCATCATGCCGCGGGAAGACCCCGAGGTGTCCGAGCTGGTCACGGCGCAGTTCCGGCAACAGGGCATCGACGTGCTCACCGATCATGAACTGAAGTGCTTCGGTCGTGACGGTGAGACGCGCTACATGGAGGCGGAGCACGAAGGTGAAACGGTGCGCATCGAGTTCGACCGGGTGCTGCTCGCGCTCGGGCGCAAGCCCAACGTGGAGGGATTTGGCCTCGAGGAACTCGACATGCCGCTGACCGACAGCGGCGCCATCAACGTCAATGACGCCATGCAGACCGCGTTCCCGAACATCTTCGCCTGCGGCGACGTGGCCGGGCCGTACCAGTTCACGCACATGGCCTCATTCCAGGCCTTCTTCGCCGCCGGCAACTCCCTGCTGGGCGGGCTGTGGCGCCTGCGCAGCGATTACCGCGTGGTGCCCTGGGCCACCTTCATCGATCCCGAAGTGGCGCATGTCGGCCTGAACGAGACCGAGGCGAAAGACGGGGGTATCGACTATGAGATTACCCGCTATGAGTTCGACGACCAGGACCGGGCGCTTGCCGACGGCGAGGCACGGGGCTTCGTCAAGGTGCTCACCGTGCCGGGCAAGGACCGCATTCTCGGGGCCACCATCGTCGGCTACCACGCCGGGGAGCTGATCGGTGAGTTCGTCTTCGCCATGACCCACAAAATGGGGCTGAAGAAGATCGCCGCGGTCACCCACATCTATCCCACGCTGCTGGAGGCCAACAAGTTCGCGGCCAACGCCTGGCGCAACGAGCGCCTGCCCACACGCCTGTTTCCTCTGGCGGAGCGTTTCTTTCGCTGGCAGCGCCGGGCGCCGGCGCCGCGTTCCGACAAATAGGGGGAGAATAAGGGGAGAGTTGCTGATCCGGCACTTTAGTGCTGGATCAGTAGCGGCACAGGGATGTGCCACCGCCGGTCGCAGACCGGCGCGAGCCTGCGAAATACCAGCAGATTCGCACATCTGCGCCAGTATTTCGCAGGCGACCATTAAATAGTTCAGGACGAACTATTTAATGGTCTGGTCACTAGGTATCAGGCGGGCTGGCGACGGAAGGCCATGAACAGGCAGGTCACGAACAACAGCACGAAGGCGACCATCGCCATCTCCGGGATGCTCAATCCCAGCAGCTGGAACTGGACCTCGGCGCAGTTGCCGTCGCCCTGAAGCAGGAAGTTCAGCGTCTCCATGAAGGGGAAGTTCTCATAGATGTAGCTGAGACCAGGACCACAGGCCGGTACCTGATCCTCCGGCAGATGCTGTAGCCAGATCTGGCGACCGGCGAAATAGGAGCCGAAGACCGGCATGGCCGCGGCGACGAGGGCGTAGATCTTCTGGCCCTGGAGCCCCGGATTGTGGATCGCCGAGGCGAGGCACACCAGGCCGCAGAGAATGACGAAGACCCGCTGGGTGATGCACAGGCCGCAGGGCGACAGCAGCATCACGTGCTCCATGTAGAGCACCGCCGCGATGGTGGCCACACAGACCAGGAAGACGCCCACGTTGATGAGCCGGTTGCCGGGGATTGCCATTGCCATGTGTTGATCTGCCTCTCAGTTATGTGCGCTTGCTTGCGTTCGTCGGTCGCCGCTGCCGGCGCTCACCGGGGCGTATTATAGCGACTGGGAAGGCGGCTGGGGCAAGCGTGCTGTTCCAATACCCGGACCGTCACGGCCGTCCGTGGTCGGCGTTTCACCAACTGTTCCAGTCGCGCAGATACTCGGCGAAACTCTCCGTGTCCGTCGCTTCCACTTCTGTCTGTCTGTCGATCGATTCGCTGCCGGCCCGGCGGAAATCATCCAGTACTGCGGCATCCAGCCCGTTCTGTCCAAGTAGCGTGCTGTGGGCCCTGGATTGCTGCAGTCCGAACTGAAAAAAGGACATTTGGCCCGCCTGCATCTCGCGCAACATGCGCCCCGAGGGTGTCAGGTCGGGGTCGGCCAGCTTTGCCCGCTGCGCCGCCAGGCTCTGGTCGTAGGCCTCCGTTTCGTGCAGATGATCGAGCAGTGACGCACTGTGGGCGATGTCCGCAAGTAGCGAATCCGCCCACTCGCGCATGGGTCGGGACGTCGCGTTCTCATCGAGCATCAGTGCCGGATCGCGGCCGCGCTCCACAACCCGCGCGATATTGCTGTTGACCTCGAAATATTCCTGCTCGTTGCAGGCCGGGCTCTCGCTGAGCAGGCAGTGCAACAGGAACATGTCGAGGAAGCGGATCTGTTCGGCGTCTATGCCCAGCGGCAGATAGGGATTGAGGTCCAGTGCCCGTACCTCGATGTAGTCGATGCCACGCCGGGACAGGGCGTCCAGGGGACGCTCGCCGCTCTGCAGGCGCGGCTTGGGGCGGATCGTGCTGTAGAACTCGTTCTCGAGCTGCAGCAGGTTGGTGTTGATCTGCCGGTACTCGCCGTCCTGCCCCTGGCCGATGGCCTCGTAATCGGGGTAGGGCGTGTGAATGGCGTCGTACAGGCACTTTATGTAGGTATCCAGCTCGTTGTAACAGACGAACAGGGAGCGCTGCGCCTCACTGCGGTAGCCCAGCCGGCCCATGCGCAGGCAGGTGGCATGGGGCAGGTACAGGGTCGACGCATCCAGCTCCTCGAGGTCGTGCGGGCGGCCGCGGGCGAAGCACTTGCAGGCCGCGGGCGAGGCCCCGAACAGGTACAGCAGCAGCCAGGAATAGCGATGGAAATTGCGGATCAGGTGCAGGTAGCGCTCGGTGCGGAACGCCTGCAGGTCACCCCGCTGTCCCAGCAAGCCCTGATAGGCGCTCCAGAAACTTTCGGGCATGGAGAAATTGTAGTGAATGCCGGCAATCACCTGCATCAGGCTGCCGTAGCGGTGATGCAGCCCGTGCCGGTACAGCGTCTTCATGCGGCCGATATTTGAGTCGCCAAATTGAGCGATGGGGATGTCTTCTTCCCGGCCCGTCGGGCAGGGCATGCTCGCCACCCACAGCATCTCGCCGCCATCGAGGTTCTGCAGGGTGAAGCGGTGAATCTGCTCCAGCCGGGTCAGGCAGGCCTCGATGTCGTCGTAGACCGGCGTGATGAACTCCAAAAGCGCTTCGGAGAAGTCCGTGGTGATGAAGGGATTGGTCAGCGCCGAGCCTAGCGCCTGCGGGTGCGGGCTGAGGGCGATCTCGCCGGCCGGCGTCACGCGCAGACTCTCCTTCTCGATGCCGCGCCGTACCACTCCCCAGTCGGCCGGGAACTCCGGCAGCCCATAGCGGGCGAGTGAATCACTGTAATGCGTTGTCAAAGTCACTCCTGGTCCCCGCCCGGCGCGGTGGTCTGTGTCGACGCCGCTGCCGCGGGCGGACGCATTATGGCAAATAAGCGCAGGCGGCGCGAGACGGCGAGGGCGATCACTGGCCTTGCTTGAAGCGCTGCAGGTCCCGGCGTTGCTTCTTGGTGGGCTTGCCGGGGGTCGCCCAGTGGGTCGGCTGCGCCTTGCGCTGGGCCGCGAGTTCCTCGCGTCGAGTCCGGCTCTCCTGAGTCTCCTCGTAAAGCTTTTGTGCCTCGGGCGCCCCCCGGCGCTGCTCGGACAGGGCGCGAACTACGAGCGTCTTCTCGTCGAAGCCCTGACGCAGGGTCAGGGTCGTGCCCACCTCGATTTCCTTGCCCGGCTTGCTGCGCTGGCCCTCGCACTGCACCTTGCCGCCCTCGATGGCCTGCTTGGCGAGCGAGCGCGTCTTGTAGAAACGGGCGGCCCAGAGCCATTTATCCAGGCGCACGCGCGTCGGGCCCTGTGGCTGATCCGCAGACATTATCCGGCCTTCTTCTTTGTTAACACTGAACTGGCCAACACCGAGCCGGTCAGCACCGAGGGCATGATGTGGCCGAAGTCCTCCACCTGGGGAAACTCCCCGGCCTCGAGAGACGGCCGCTGACTGTCCGGCTGCTTGATGGCGTACAGGTGGGCGATCCCCTCGCGCTGTGCCTGGCGCAGCACCGGCAGCGAGTCGTCGAACAACACGGTGCGTGCCGGGTCATAGGGAACGAGTTCGTGCAGCGCCGCCCAGAAGCCGTGATGCTCCTTGGCCAGCTTCAGGTCGTGGGAGCTGATGCGCTCCTCGAAATAGGCACCGATGCCGGTGTGCCGCATCTTGATCTCGAGACTGTTCGGGTGGGCATTGGTGATCAGCAGCAGGCGCTTGTCGTTGAGGCGCAGTTCCTCCAGCAGACGCTCTACGTTGGGGCGGATGCAGATCTTGTGGGAGATGGTGTGTTTGAGCTCTGTAATCTTGAGTTTGAGTTCCTCTTCCCAGTAATCCAGGCAATACCATTCCAGCTGCCCGCGCACCGCCTTGTTCTTGGCCATGACCAGTTCATAGGCTTCGGCCTCCGGGAGGCCGTGTTCCTGGCTGTACATCTGTGGCACCAGCGTCTGCCAGAAGTAATTGTCGAAATGCAGGTCCAGCAGGGTGCCGTCCATGTCGAACATGATGGTGTCGATGTCTGACCAGGTAATCATTGCTGCTGCTCGATCCTTGTATGCCGGCTTGGCATTTGTGTCGCGTGGGGGCACCATTGCTTCTAGCTTACTGAAGCCGCCCGCCGATTTGAATCATCGCCTGAGGATCCTTTCATGTCACGTAGTCAGTCCTTACAAACCGCCCTCGATATCGCCGTCGCCGCCGGCCGGGAGATTCTCGCCGTGTACCATGATCAGCGGCAGCCCGAAGTCAGTCTCAAAGCGGATGATTCACCACTGACCGATGCGGACCGGCGCGCCCACCGACTTATTACAACGCGCCTCGCCGAGGCGACCCCAGAGATCCCGGTGTTGTCGGAGGAATCGGACGCGGTGGACCCGCAGACGCGCCTGGGCTGGCCCCGCTACTGGCTGGTGGATCCGCTGGACGGCACCAAGGAGTTCGTCAAGCGCAACGGCGAGTTCACCGTCAACATCGCCCTGGTGGAACACGGCGTGCCGGTGCTGGGTGTGGTGCATGTGCCGGTGACCGACGTCTCCTATTTCGGCGCCGACGAACTGGGAAGTTTCCGCCAGGAGGCGGGTGGCGAGCCCCAGGCCATTGCCTGCCGGCCCCTGACCCGCGAGCGCCGCCTCGAGGTGGTGGCCAGCCGCAGCCACCGTGACGCGCGCCTGGACAAGGTGCTCGCCGCCCTGGAGCAGCATTTCCCCGGCCTCGACGTGGTCAGCATGGGCAGCTCCCTGAAGATCTGCCTGGTCGCGGAGGGCCGCGCCGATCTCTACCCCCGCCTGGCCCCCACCTGCGAATGGGACACCGCCGCCGCGCACGCGGTGCTGGCGGCGGCCGGCGGCGAGATCGTCGATACGTCTTTCAATCCCCTGCGCTACAACCGGCGCGATACTCTGCTCAACCCGCACTTCATCGCCCTGGGCGATCCGTCCTTCGCCTGGGGCGACCTGTTGCTGCCGCTACTGGATGATTAGTCCGGGCTGGTGATTTCGCCAGAGTGAGCCACAACCCGGCAGTTACGTATCTGGACAACGCGCGGTTATCGGGATAGCGTCAGCCTGTTCGAGAATGACGGCGCAGCGCTCTTGCAGGTGGCGCAACGCCAATAAACAGGATAAGGCTATGAAAAAGAAGAATTGTTTATTCGCGCTGGGTCTCGCCGCCGTGTTGATGCAAGCGCCTGCGACACTGGCGCAGTCACTGGCGCCAGCCGCGCCCGAGAGTGTCGGCATGTCTTCCGCCGGCCTCGCGGCGGTGACCGAGAATTTGCAAGAGCATATCGACGCCGGCCACATCGCCGGCGTCGTCGCGGCCGTTGCCCGGGACGGCAGGCTCGTGTATCACGAGGCGCTGGGCATGCTGGATCTGCAGAGCAACACAGCCATGCCCGAGGACGCGCTGTTTCGCATCTACTCCATGGCCCGGCAGATCACCAGCGCCGCCGTGCTGCAGCAGTACGAGCTGGGCCGCTTCGACTTCGACGATCCCGTCTGGATGTACCTGCCGCAATTCGCGGCGCAGGAAGTGCTGATCGACCCCGACAGCACCGACATCAGCCGCACCCGGCCGCGGGTCGGCGACATGACCATCGCCCATCTACTCACCCACACCTCCGGCCTGGGCCCGCGTTCGTCGCGCCTGTATGTGGAGAACAACGTGCGCGACAAGAACATCAGCCTCGATCAGATGGTGGACAACGCGGCACGTGTCCCGCTTTTTCAGGACCCCGGGACGCAGTTCCGCTATGGCATTCACGCCACCATCCTCGGCAAGCTGGTGGAGGTGTGGTCGGGCCAACCCTTCGAGGAATACCTGGTCGAACACCTGTACCAGCCCCTGGGTATGAACAGCACCATGTTCTGGGCCGAGGGCGACGACGCGCAACGGCTGGCTACTGTCTACCGTCCCACCGACGGCGAGCTCGTGCCCTACCAGATCGAGTCCGTGCCCTGGACGTCGCGGCCGCGCCTGATCGAGGGCGGCGTCGGCATGCTGTCCTCGGTGATGGACTTCATGCGCTTCGGCCAGATGGTGCTGGATCGTGGCGAACTGGGTGGGGTGCAGGTACTGGAGGCGGAGACGGTGGACCTTATGTTCGCCAACGCCGTGCCCGCGGCCGCGATGCCAATCGGCAACGCCGGCTACTGGCTGGGCTCGGGCTGGACCCTGGGCGGCTTCAACCTGGTCATGAACGCCGACGCCTATAACTTTCCCGTCTCCGAGGGCACCATCTGGTGGGACGGCTCTGCCGGCACCCGCTACTTCATCGACCCGCGCCAGGACCTGGTCATGGTGATCATGGCCCAGGTCTCCCCGTCACGCGGCGGCGGCTTTCGCGAGGACTTCAAGCGCCTGGTGGAGGCGGCGATCATAGACCCTCTATAAATAGACCCTCTATAAATAGACCGTCGATAAATAGACCGTCGATAAATTGAATGGCGACAAGCTCTCGCCATTCGTCGTACGGATTTGGAACAGTCGCCTGTTTCAAATCGGTACGGTGAGCGCCCGCTACAACCGTACAGTTTTACTAAGCAACTGATATAGCGGACTTTTAATGCTGGCACAGCCATTGCACCGGGTTGCTTGATAGCAACCGGAAAAGGCCAGTCCCCATGTTAACCAGCTCCCTGAAATTCGCTGCCCGCAGCCTGGGCAAATACAAAATGTACACCGTGGTCAATCTGCTGGGTTTGACCCTGGGCATCACCGCGGCCTTGTTGCTGATGCTCTATGTACAGGATGAGTTGAGTTTCGACCGCTATCACGACCAGTCGGACCAGATCTACCAGTTGGTAGCGGAGCGAGAGATCCCCGGACTGGGAGTGCGCCGTTCCACTGCACTGCCGGCCCCACTGGCCGGGCAGATCGGGGAGCAGGTGCCGGCGCTGCAAAACTTCTTCCGGATGGTGACCCTGGGACGCGCCGACCTGAGCTATGAGAACAACGGCCATTACGAAGTGGTCGCGGCTGTGGAACCGGAGATTTTCCAGATACTGGATTTCGACTTCATTCAGGGTGATCCGGAATCGGCACTGGCCAACCCCAATGCCATTATTCTGACGCAAAGCACGGCGGAAAAATATTTTGGCGATGAAGATCCCATGGGCAGGCTACTGACCGGCACCCGGGGTGAGAATATCGTCACGGCGGTCATCGAGGACCAGCCCGCCAACACCCACTTGCAGTTCAATGTACTGTTTCCGTTCCCGCCTTACCTGCCCATGTTCCTGCCCAACTGGCCCAGCAACTGGGATATCAGCGCCTTCACGACTTACCTGCAATTGCAGGCCGGAACCGACATCCCACAACTGGAGCAGCAGCTGACGGCACTGATTCGCGCCACGCCCATGGAAGCGGCCGAGTCCTATTCCCTGTCACTGCTGGCGCTGCCGGATATTCATTTGCACTCCAATGCGATCGATGGCCAATGGAATGCCAGTCCCGGCAGCATCGAAACTGTCTGGACACTTCAGGCTATCGCCGTCTTCCTGGTGCTGATCGCCTGCATCAACTACACCAGTCTGGCCACGGCGCGTTCCGCCAATCGCGCGCATGAAATAAGCATCCGCAAGATGCATGGTGCCCAGCCGGGCGAGTTGATGCTGCAGTTCCTGGCCGAAGCCCTATTGCTGACCTTGCTGGCCACGTTGCTGGCGCTGTCTCTGGCACAAATGCTGTTGCCCGTGGCCAATGCTTTCAGCGGCAAGTCCCTGACCCTGATGACCTTGCTGCAGCCAACCATTCTGCTGATGTTTGTGGCCGGCATCGGCCTGGTGGGTCTGGGCGCCGGCGCCTATCCCGCTTTCGTACTGTCACACCAGAACATCATTAGCGGACTCGCCGACCAGCAGGAATCCACGCGGGCCTCGGGCCTGTTGCGCAAATTGCTGGTGCTGGTCCAGTTCGGCCTGTCGGTGATCCTGTTGTTTTCGACGCTGGTGGTGATGCGCCAGATGACATTCATCCAGAGCATGTCCCTGGGCTTCGATCAGAGCAATGTCATCATCGTGGACATCAACAGCCAGCCGGCCCGGGTCAATGCCGAAGCCATTCGCAATGAGTTCCTGCAGAATCCCGAAGTCCTGGCGGTCAGTAACAGTTCCCGCCTGCCGGGAGACTGGAAGCCGATTTCGGAGTTCTCGGCCAATGTGCAGGGCAGGGACGTGGAGCAAGCGATCAGCAGCCGCTACATCGCCGCCGACGCGATGTTTCTGGATACGTTTGACATCAATCTGGTCGAGGGCCTGAACCTGCTGGATGAAGTGCCGGAAAACAGTGTGCTGATCAACCAGGCCATGGCACAGCGGCTGTCCCTCGATTCACCCATCGGTGCGCAACTGACGATCGACGGCAACTTCCAGGCCGAGGACATCAACAGCGACGTCACTGTGATTGGTATCGTCGAGGATTTTCACTACCAGTCACTGCATCAGGCCATCCAGCCGCTGATCATTGGCAAGAGTTCCGCCGGGTTCGAGCCCATCGACTATTACAGCATCAAGGTCAGTGGCAACAATCTGAACGAGACCATCGCGGCACTGCGCACGATCATGCAGCACCACGATCCGGTGACGCCCTTCGAATACAATATCCTCGAGGCTCGCATCGACGGCTTCTACAGTAGTGACCGGCTGACCGGGCTGCTGTTCAGCGTCGCCGCGGCGATGGCCATCTTTATCGCCTGCATGGGCCTGTTCGGCCTGTCCTCCTATGCGACGGAGCAGCGCAGCAAGGAGGTCGGCATCCGCAAGGTGCTGGGCGCCTCGGTTACCGGCATCGTCCGCCTGTTGTCAGCAGACTTCATGAAGCCGGTCCTGCTGGCTATAGTCATTGCCCTGCCGGTGGGCTACTACCTGATGGCCCAGTGGCTACAAAACTTCGCCTACTACATCAACATCGGCGCAGGGATTTTCCTGCTGTCGGCCCTGCTTGCCATCGGCGTGTCACTGGCCACGGTGAGTATTCAATCGGTACGAGCGGCGCTGCGTAATCCGGTGGAGAGCATTGCTTATGAATAAGCGTCTGTCCGCGGCAATGTTGCTCTTACGAGTCGCGTTATTTCGAGACACTGTGAGTGTTCCCAATGCGAAGCGCTGCCAGCGGGGTGAATAATCCATGTTGATCAACTACCTGAAAATCACTTTTAGGAACTTCCTCAATGCGCCCGTTTATTCCCTGATAAATATAGTGGGCCTGTCCGTTGGTATCGCCTGTTCCACGCTGATCATCGTCTATTTGAATTACCAGTTTTCCTTTGATGATTTTCATACCCACGGGGAACGAATTTTCCGGCTCAACAAACTGGTTACTTCCGAAGGCGGTGGTGCAGAGCACCATGCGATTACCTCTGGCCCCATGGGACCGCAAATGCAGCTGGATTTTCCCGAAGTGGATCAGGCGGTTCGTGTCCTGCCGTGGTTTGACAGCGTGCTACTCAGCCGGGATGAAAAGCGACTGAAGGTTGACCAATTCGTCCTCGTGGATGCCGGGTTTTTTGAGTTGTTTGATTTTCAACTGCTGTCCGGAGACGCCTCTACTGCACTGGTGCGGCCACTATCCGTGGTATTGTCCGAGCAGTCGGCGGAGGCGCTGTTCGGAGCAACGGATCCCGTAGGGCAAATCATCAAGGGCCTTAACGATCTGGATTACACGGTAACCGGCGTAGTGGAGAACGCGCCGGACAATTCCCATCTGCACTATGACGCGCTGGTGTCCTGGTCTTCCACCAACGCTGCCGCTCTGAACCAGGACTGGCTTAACCGCTGGTTGCCGCAGGCCGTTTATACCTACCTGCGGCTGAACTCGGCTGGAAACAGGACCGCGCTCGAGACGCAGCTGCAGGACTTCATGCAGCGTCACTTTTCCGAGCGGGCCGCTGAGTATCAGCTTTATCTGCAACCACTGTCAGCAGTGTATTTGCGGTCGAGTGAGATGCAATACGATGACACGGTGCGCACCGGCAGTATTACTAATGTGTACATTTTTTCCGTCGTGGCCGGTTTAGTTCTGTTGATCGCCTGTATCAATTACATGAATCTGTCGACGGCGCGGTCACTCAGTCGCGCCCGTGAAGTGGGCGTTCGCAAAGTGCTTGGCGCTATGGCAAGTCAGTTGAGGTGGCAGTTCCTTGGGGAATCCGTGTTGCTCAGCCTGGTTTCGATGCTGCTGTCCCTTGTGTTGATGGAGGTTGGGTTTTATTTTTTGCGTGGTTTTGGCATACCGGATGAGGTCCTCTCCATTGGTGTACATTCCTGGCTGTTGGCCTTGTTGCTGGGGATCACCGTGGCAACCGGTCTTCTTGCGGGAACTTATCCGGCGCTCGTGCTGTCTGCGTTCCAACCAGTCAACATACTGCGCGGCCGCGAGCGAGGAAGTTGGAGCGGAGATTCTTTGATCAGAAAGACGCTAGTAATCCTGCAATTCACTCTGTCCATTGCGCTCATTATCGGTACGTTGGTGATTTCGCGGCAGATGGGTTTTATCAACGACAAGGATTTGGGGTTTGATAAGGAAGATGTGCTGGTATTGCAGTTGGGAGGTAGTCGGATCACGGATCAGGTGGCAGCGTTCCGTGAAGAGTTACTGCGGCATCCGAATATATTGCGGATTGCCCACAGTAACAGCGTCCCCGGGTCCGGATTTATGTCCATGGGCATCATCCCGGAAGGTATGAATGCTGAAGAGGCCCGGGTAAGCAATATCCTGCGGGTTGGCGATGATAATTTTCCGGGTACCTACGGGATTCGGTTGGTCGCCGGGCGCTACTTTTCTGATCAATTCACCAGTGATTCCGATGCCGTAGTGATCAATGAAGCCATGTCGCGTAACCTTGGCTGGCAGGATCCTGTAGGTAGAACTATTCAGGTTCCGGGTGAAGTTTCTGATGGCATTGTTATCGGAGTAATCGGGGATTTTCACACGCAGTCCCTGCACAATGCCGTCGAGCCCTTGTTGTTGTATCAGGACGCCGGCGGAAGTTTTCTGTCACTGAAAATTAGTCCGGCGAACGTCGATGAGACGCTCGCCTATGCCGGGCAAGTCTGGGAACGATTCGATCCCGACTTCCCATTGGAGTACTTTTTCCTCGATGAGCGTTTCGCAGAGTTTTATTCGCTGGAGCAGAATACATTGCAAATCATGCTGGTCTTCACGGGCCTGGCTGTTTTTGTGTCGTGTCTGGGACTTTCCGGGCTGTCGATGTTCATGGCGCAGCAGCGCGGAGGGGAAATTGGCATTCGCAAGATACTCGGCTCAACGGTTGCCGGGATCGTGACAATGATGACATCGGATTTTCTGAAACCCGTTGGTTTAGGATATCTACTTGCCTTGTTACCGGCCTGGTGGCTCGCCAGCCGTTGGCTGCAAGGTTTTTCCTATCGGATCGAGCTTGGCGTCGGGATATTTATCATTGCAGGCATTTCCACATTGCTGTTCGCTCTTGCGGCCGTGCTCTGGCAGTCGATTCTCGTGGCCAACAAAAACCCGGTGGAGAGCCTGCGAAGTGGGCTCTAGTTCTAGCCCGAATATTGCAACAGTCCACCTGCCCCAGGGCACGCCCTCCGTGGCCTTCACTCGGTCAGAGTGCTCGACGTACCGGTCAAGTACGACGGAGCGTTCTCACGCGCGACAAATCCGCCGGGAGCGGATTTGTACAGCTTCGCTGGTCCGAAGGGCGAAGGGCAGGACGCCTTGAGTAAA
>JBBDSI010000303.1:18014-20673 GCA_040905005.1 Pseudohongiellaceae bacterium | reverse complement strand
CGAAGCCGGTGGTGCCCATGCGCAGGAAGCCGAAGCTCCAGTAGACGAAGGAGAAGATCAGGGCCCCGAAGGCGATGGCGCCGAGGTCAGAGACCGAACCGAAATTGCCGATCACCGCGGTGTCCGCCAGACCGAGCAGGGGCACGGCGGCATTGGCGAGGATGATGGGCCAGGCCTTGCCGAGCAGATAGCGGTAACTGAGGGCCGCGGAGTCTTTCATGGAGCGCGCATTCTACCCCAGCCTGGCCGGGCAGAATCTATGTAAAGAACAACAAGAATAGCAGGACACCCATCAAAATCTGCTCTTATAGCTTTGTTGATTCTTTGTAGTGGTCACTGCAAGCCGGGAGTACAGCAAGCAGCATCAGGGTTGCTGCCGTACCCGCGAAAGAGTGGGTTCTGATCACATTGATTTCATCCCCGGTGGTTCAGAAAAAGTTATATTTGACGCTGACATAATAGTTTGACTTTCTGATCGCACCGAGCTGTTCGGGAAGATTCTGTCGCAGTACGTTGTCCACGCCGAAGGCCAGATCCAGGTTCCTGGCAAAATTGTTGTAAATCAGTTTGATGTTGGTGGTGCTGAAAGAGGGGATGTCACCATCGGCGTCGACCTGTTTGCCAGTGTGTTTAGTGATGCTGCGCAGCTCCAGGTTGCTGAGCGGAAAGTAACTCAGGCGCAGGCTGGTCAGTGATTCCGGGGTACGGAAAATACTGCTGTTGTCAGTCTGGTTCTTCGCGTCTGTGCCGGCGTAAGTGAGACGGCCACTAAGCCTGTCGTTCATTGCGACGGTCAGGGAGCCCTCGTAACCTTTGATGCGGCTTCTCTCGATGTTTTCATAGGTGGTGGTCGTGCTATCCAGTCGGGTGCGGCTGATGCGGTCATGGAAACGGGTGTCAAAGCCGAACAACTCGAAGCGGTAACGATCACCGATACTCAGGATTCCGGCTTCGATGGTTTCGCTGGTTTCAGGACGCAGAATCCACGCTTCGGTCTTGCTGCCGTCAATCACGGCGGCGCCAACCAGTTGCCTGCCATTGATATTGAACTGATTAATGTACAGCTCTTCAGGGTCGGCGCTGCGGAAACCTTCGGAATAATTCGTCTTGAGCCGCAGCGTGTCTGTCAGTTCATAGGACGCACCCAGGCTCACGGACGTTGCCGATTCGCCCACCGGGTCACTCTCATGACGAGCACCGTAAACCAGATTGAGTCGCTCCAGAGGCTGGTACTCGTGCTGAACAAACAGGGCTTTGTGGCTGCCATCGCTGACACTGAAGCTTTCGGCTTCGCGCTCGATACTGCGATGTTCGCCGCCGACAAGCAGGCGACTGCTTGCAGAGAAAGTCCAGGTGCCCAGCAGATCGTGGTTCAGATATTCGGTTGTGGATTGGTCCAGATTCGATATTGACGCATCCCGTGACTCGTAACCCACTTCCTGCCAGAAAGGCGTGTAGGCTGCTGTGTCCTTGTCATATCGCGAATAGAAAAGGGTGTAGCGAAGATCAAGCTGCGACAGCGGCGCATAGTCCAGGCTGGCAGCAGCCGAGAAACGTCGATTGTCATCGACCTGTTCGGAGGGTAGTCGCTGGACCAGGATGGTCCGGTCGCGATTATCCAGGTAGTTGCTTTGGTAGTTGGCGCTGATGAAATCGCGTTCCTTGTCTTCTTTCATATAGCTGAGATTGAAATCCAGCCCCAGGGTTTCACTGAAACGGTGATTGAGGCCGGCACCGATATTACTCAGCGACATCTCATCCTGATAATCCCGGTTAACGATGTACTGATCATCCAGGGCCGCCTGCAGGGGTGCAAAATGGGCACCGCTGAGTTCGGAGATGGCTGTTTTGCTCACACTCAGGTCTGCGATTTCGCGTTGTGTGAAGCGGTCACGTTCCAGTTGGCTTGCGAACAGGCGATAGCCGGTATCACCGCGGCTGCCGAACAGATTGACATCCAGGCCATTGCGATTGGCGCCATGCAGTAGCTGGACGTCGCCACTGAAGCCGTTCTGATCCTTGCGGGTGATGATGTTGACAACGCCACCCATCGCCTCGCTGCCATACAGCAGGCTGGCACTGCCTTTGACGATTTCAATACGGTCGATCATGCCCGCCGGTATCCGATCAAGCTCATAGGTCTTGTTCAGCTCACCGTTGATACGCATGCCGTCGATCAGAAACAGGGTGTCAGCATGGGCCATGCCGCGCAGTGTGATACGCCCACCACTGGAGCCGGAGGTGCGAATGTAGATCTCACCGCTATCGGTCAGGATTTCTGAAATATTGGTCGCACCACTGTTGTCGATATCGTCGGCGGATATGACACTGACCTGCATGGGCAAGTCATTGACGTTGACTGCGGTTCGCGTGCCGATAACCACAATTTCTTCCACTGGCAACAATTGGGGGGACACTTCGCCAGCAATCGTATTACTGGCCAGGACCAGTGATAATGTTGCGCCAAAGATGTATTTTGACTTCAGAGTGTATGGCACTAACTGTCTCCTTCAACAGCGCATGGTCGGAACCTCTCCATGCCTTGAGTGCTGTCCATGTTGGTGAACAGCTTCTTGTTTAAATTGTGCGCCCATGCAGCTTTTCAGGCAATGCGGCATGGTGTCGCAGGTGTGCTTCGGCGCATGACATGCATCAATGT
>JBBDSI010000303.1:0-17914 GCA_040905005.1 Pseudohongiellaceae bacterium | reverse complement strand
AGGCAATGCGGCATGGTGTCGCAGGTGTGCTTCGGCGCATGACATGCATCAATGTTTATGCTGGTCTCGGTGACCGAACGCACGCGGGAGATGGGCATCTGCAAGGCCATCGGCGCCAAGCGCCGCCACGTATTCCCTCAGTTCCTCATCGATGCCTTGCGCTACGAGTGAGGCAGTCCCGCGGCGACGCCTGTCTCAGTTGCCGAGGCTGACGATGCGGATATTGCTGTTGGTGGTTTCCAGATAAATGATGTCGCCGCCGCCGTTGATGTCGCCGCGGCCGAGAATATTGCCGCGACTGTCCTCCTCGATGGCAAGCGGGAAGTCTGACTCGATGCTGTAGCGCCCGCGCCCGCTGCGGTTGACCTCCACATCGGCGAGCACCGATGCGCGGTGGTTGGCGGGAATGCGCAGGACGATGTCGCCGCCGGCGGTTTCCAGTTCAATAGTGGCGTCGCGGTCGCCATCGTAAGCAATCAGTTCCGCGTCGATGCGGCCGCCTGCGGTATCCGCCCGGATGGGCCCCACGGCCTGGCGTATGGTGATGCTGCCGCCTGAGGTATCGGCGTAGACAGCGCCGCCGCTGCGTTCGACCTCGATGTTGCCGCCGGAGGTATCGGCTTCGACGCGCACCGCGCTGCCCGCGAGAAAGATATTGCCGCCGGAGGTATCGACCGAGATCGGCCCTTCCGCCCAGCCGGCGCGGATGGTGCCGCCCGATGTATCCAGCTCGACACGGCCGCCGCTGCGTCCGACATCGATGCCGCCGCCGGACGTATCCGCCGTGATATCGCCGCCCACGTCGCCGATGGTGATACTGCCGCCTGACGTGTCGGCCTCCACGTAACCGGTCACATTGCCGATGTTGATGCTGCCGCCCGAAGTGTCGGCGATCACACTGCCGTCGACGTTACCGATGCGGATTCTGCCGCCGGATGTATCCACCTCCACATCGCCACCGGTCACTTCATCGATCTCGATGCTGCCGCCGGAGGTGTCGGCATATACGTCGCCGCTGATGGGGCCCACGCGGATGCCGCCGCCGCTGGTGTTGAGGTCGAGGTTGTAGCGCGTCGGCACGTCGACCTGAAAACGAATATTGTTGCGGCCGAAGTTGAAAAAACCATTGCGGCGCTCGGCGATGACCGAGACGTCGTTACCACGCTGCTCCATCTCGATATCGAAATCATCAGCATCGGTCGCGCGGATGCGCACCCGCTCCTGATCCCAGCTATTGACCTCGATCGCACCGGGATCGCTCTCGATATAAAGCGTGCCACCCGGCTCTACTTCAAAGATCCGTTCGACCTGATCTTCGGCGGCGACGAGTGCCGACGCCTGCAGGCACAGCAGCGCGGTGCCGAAAAACACGAGTAAATCTCTGCTTGTCTTGATGAATGAACTCATAATGCTGTCCTCTTCAGGTGCTACTGCATGGCACATGTGGTGTTCTGTCACTAAAATATCTGGTCGTCCGGGCCCGAGGCCGCTTCCACGACAGAGCGGGCCTGGGCGCGGATGTATTCACTGCTGTCGGAATCCATCTGCTGGCGAAACAGATCCAGCGTCGCCTCGTCCTGATAATCCATCAGGGCATTGAAGGCCTCGATGCGCACGCCCTGGTTCACGTCCTCGCGCAGAGCCCCGCGCAACGCCTCCCGCACCCGTTCCTGATCGGCCAGGTCCACCAGCGAGCGCACCGCCTGATAGCGCACGCCCGGGTTCTCGTCGTTCATGAGTACGTGGATCAGGGCGTCATTAACCTGGTCGCCGGTGCGCACATTGTGCAGCGCATTGATCGTGTCCAGCCTGGCGGCGCTGTCAATGTCGTCCTGCAGCGCCACTGCCATCAACTGATGAATGGTCTCGTCGGCCACGTTGCCGCTCAGACGCGTGTCGGAGGCCAGCGAGAACGACAGATCGATCTCGCCGGTAGCCGCGTCGTAGTCGTTGACGCGCAGCTGATAAATCTCGAAGTCGTTCTCGTTGATCAGATCCAGGGGTGACGCTGCCACCTGCCGTGTCACCGCCGCCGGTGCACCGTCGCGCACGCCAGCGCCCGGCGCCGCCACCAGCACACCCAAAAAGAAGGTGAAGGCCATGGCTGCTCCCTGCAGGGTCACGGCCAGGGGCCGCGCACGCAGGCTCTCGAACCAGCGGCTCAGCGAGAATCGCGGCCGCGTCGCCTGTTGCAGCCGCTGCCGGATCACCCAGCGAGTGCCCTGCAGGCGTTCCGCGTCGATGCGCGGCTGGCTGCCGGGCGGCAGGGCACCATCCAGCCGCTTCTCCGCTTCGAAAATCTGGCGCAGGGTCGGGTCGCTCTCCAGATCCTGCTCGAAGCGGTGGCGCTCCGCCGGCTCCAGTTCGCCATAGAGGTAGTCCATGACCCGAAGCTGTCGGTGTGCGTCTGTTTCCGGAATAGTCATTTCATTCACCTGCTCATTCACCTGTTCATTCACCTGCGTATCACCGGTGCAGTGCACAGCGGATCAACAGAACTCCGCCAGGTGCTGCTTTAACTTGTTGCGTGCCCTGAACAGCACGACCTTGATCGAATTCTCCGTGCAGGCCATGATGTCCGCCGCCTCGCGCAACTTGAATCCCTGCTGATGGCAGAGGACGAAGGCCATCCTCTCCGTGTCTGTCAGGCGCTGCATCGCCCGATTGATCTGGCTGTTTAACTCACCGTCCAGCGCCATACTCTCGGGCGTGTGGTTCTCCACGTAGTGCTCTTCCTGGTCGTAGTGCGTCTGTACCGCCGCGAGCTTGCGCCAGGTCCGGGTCAGTTTGCGCCGGTTGGACAGCGCCGTGTTCACCACGATCCTGTGCAGCCAGGTGGAGAAGCGACTCTCCAGCTTGAAGCGCGGCAGCGCCCGGAAGGCCGCCAGCATGGCATCCTGGTAGATGTCATTGGCGTCGTCCGGGGTGTGGGCGAAACCGGCGGCCACCGCCAGCATCTGCCCCTCACAGCCCCGGATCAGGCGCTCGAAAGCCACCGTATTGCCGGCCTGAGCCGCCTCCACCAGTTCCGCCTCGGTTTCCTGTAACACCAGTTCCCGCCCCACTATTCGCGTTGTTGTTGTGCTCTTGTCCACTTAGAGGTCCTGACCCGGCAAAGGGTTAACAGGACCCGGCTCTGATTTTAGGGCTTCGCCCGTCGATTGAAAGGCTTACCTTGGGCCGCCCGGCCGTATCAGGAGCGCTGCAGCGGGCGGATCGCGTTGATTTTTGCAGCTTGCCTCGGTAGGGTAGGTCAGTGTCCTGTCCAGCTTCGCCAGGCAAAAACAACATAGGCAAGAACAACATAGGCAAGAACAACATAGGGAGTGCCGCAACGTGAATCCCAGACTATCCCGCCGCCGCTTCATCAAGGGTGTCATCTATTCCAGCGCCGTCGCCGCCTCCGGCACCGGCTTCTACCTGGCCTCCGCCCAGTCCGGCGGCAACGCCGTCGTCGAGCGGCTGGTGTCCCTCAACGTCAACGGCCGCAGCCGCCTGGTGGACGTCGCCCCCACCGAGACCCTGGCCTTCACCCTGCGCAACAAGCTCGGCCTGACCGGCCTGAAGGTGGCCTGCAATCGCGGCGAATGTGGCGCCTGCACCGTCCTGCTGGACGATGTGGCCAATTACAGCTGCTCGCTGCTGACCCACACGGTCAAACAACGCGCCATAACCACGGTGGAGGGCCTGCGCAGCGCGGACGGCCAACTCAGCGCCGTGCAGCGCGGTTTTATCGAGGAGCTGTCGCCACAGTGCGGCTTCTGCACCCCCGGCCAGGTCATGTCGGCCGAGGGCCTGCTCAGGGCCAACCCCAATCCGACGCGGGAACAGGCGCGCCAGGCCCTGGCCGGCAACCTGTGCCGCTGCGGCGCCTATGATCACTACCTGAACGGCGTCATGCGCGCCGCGGAGCTGCTGTCATGACTTTCACTCATATCGGTAATGACTACACCCCGCCCGATGTCGAAGGCAAGGTCACCGGCGCGGCCCGCTATGTCGAGGATTTCCGGCGCGAGGGCATGGTCTACGCCCGCCTGCTCACCAGTCCCATGCCCAGTGGCCGGGTGCGCTCGATCGACGCCAGTGAGGCGCTGCGCATGGACGGCGTGCTCGGCATCATCACCGCCGACGACCTGCCGCCTTCCGAAGCGCCGGCGGAACCCATGCTGGCCTCCGAGGACGTCACCTATGTCGGTCAGCCGATCCTGGCGCTGGCGGCCATCTCCGACGAGATCGCGGAGAACGCGCTCGAGCGGGTTCGTGTGGAATTCGAATACCGGCCCTTCGTCACCGATCCCCTGGAATCGCTGACCGAGGGCGGACCCGATGCCTATCTCGACGGCAACGTACTGAATCAGGCCGGCCCCCTGGCGGACGAGAACGACACCATTCGCGGCGGCTTTCGCCGCATCAAGTGGCCGGCCAGCGAGGTGGAGCGCCTGCGCAGCGGCCAGGAACCGCGCGACGTGGAATTCGCCGGCGGCTGGACCTACGGCGACCTCGACGCAGCCTTCGCCGAGAGCGCCGTGATCGTCGAGGAATCCTTCGTCACCGCCGGCACCCCCCACCATTGCATGGAGCCCCGCTCCAGCATGGCCTACTGGGAAAACGGCAAGTGTTATTTCCACGGCTCCCTGCAGAGCCAGAGCGCGGTCGACGAAGGCCTGGCGGCCATGCTCGGCATCGAACCAGAGAACGTCTGCGTCATCGCCGAGTATGCCGGTGGCGGCTTCGGCTCCAAGGCCCGCGCCTATCCCATCATGGGCGTCTGCGGCCATTTCTCCAGGCTCCTCAACCGACCGGTACAACTGCGCATCACCCGTGAGGAAGAGTTCTATATCGGCGTGGGCCGTCCCGGCATGCAGGGCTGGGTCAGGACCGGCGTGCGCCGTGACGGCACCGTGGCGGCGGTCGACCTGATCATCATCAGCGACGGCGGCCCCACCGGGCGCAACAGTGCGTCCGCCTCCGCCCAGCATGTCTCCGTGGTCTACACGCCCAGCGCCATGCGCCTGCGCAACATTCCGGTGTTCACCAATACCACGCCCCGGGGCGCGCAGCGGGGGCCTGGACAGAATGAGATGTCGGCGGCCATCGCCCCGATCATGGACAGGGCGGCGCGCCAACTGGGCCTGGACCGGGCGCAGTTCCGCCGGGTCAACGCGCCCCATAGCGAGTCGCCGGTGTATGAGGACCGCGGACCGCTCACCAGCGCCTTCCTGGCCGAGGCCATCGACATCGCCAACAACGAATTCAACTGGAGCGCACGCGAGGGCCAGCCGCGCCAGCGCAACGGCAGCAAGGTACGCGGCCTGGGCATCGGTCTGGGTTACCACTCGGCCGGCAACAACGGCTACGACGGGCTGGTGCGCATCGCCCCGGACGGCACAGTCTATCTGCATAGCGGCGTCGGCAACCTGGGCACCTATTCCTATGCCGACACCACGCGCGCCGCCGCCGAAGTCTTGCAGGTACCCTGGGAACGTTGCGAAGTGGTCCACGGCAACACGGAGCGGCACCTGCCCAACAGCTCGGCCCAGGGTGGCAGCAACACCATCTTTACCCACACCCGGGCCAACTGGGTGGCGGCCGAGGATGCCGTGGCCAAGCTGAAGGCGATCGCCGCGGCGGAATTCGGCGGCGAAGCCGGCGACTACAGCATCGATGGTGAACGCGTCTTCCGCACGGATGAACCCGGGCAGGGCCTGAGCTATGGCGAGGCCGCCGCCCGCGCGATCGAGCTTGGCGGTGCCTACAGCGGCGAGACCTGGCCGGATGACATTCATCCGATCACCCAGCGCGCCGTCCAGGGCCTGGCCGGCAGTGGCCTGATCGGCGTCGCCCGCGACAACCTGCCCAAGCGCGGCATCGCCCCCGGCCTCACCGTCGGCATGGCCGAGGTCGAGATCGATCTGGAGACGGGCAGGTACAGCATCATCGACTACATCGGCGTGTCGGACTGCGGCAAGGTGATCCACCCGAAGGGACTGGCGCAACAGATCAACGGCGGCGCCGTCTGGGGCTTCGGCATGGCGGGTTCGGAGCGTCACGTCTATGACCCGCAGAACGGACTGCCGGCGGGTATCGGCTTCCACCAGGCCAGGCTGCCAACCATCCTGGACGTGCCGGCAACCATGAAGCATGGCGCCGTGGATATTCCCGATCCCTATAACCCGGCCGGCGGCCGCGGCGTGGGCGAGCCCTCCCAGGGCTGCGCCGTCGCCGCCATCGCCAGCGCCATCGCCGACGCCCTGGACGGACACCTGTTCAATCGTGTGCCGGTAACGCCGGACATGATCCTGAACTACGCGGCCAATAAGGAACAGGACTACCGCAGCCTGGCAATCAATACCTTTTGAGCGCTCAGGCGCGGAGGTATTTGAGCAGTGTGCGTTCGGTGATGATGGTCACGTCGGCGCCCTCACGCCGCGCTAGCAGGGCTTTCTCGATCTTGCGTCCGTGTGGGGTATAGAGCCAGTCCCGGTTGGCCAGGGTGCCGATGACCAGGTAATCCACCGCCTTGTTGACGCTGGAGGAAATCTCGGCGCCCTTGAGCCGCAACATGGTCTCCACCGTGCCGCGATCGCCACTGACGAAATCGCCGGTCAGGCAGAAGGTGGCGCCCTTGATACTGACCTCGTCGATCCTGTCTTCCCAGACCTCGGTGGAGCCTTCCACGGCGAAGCGATTGCCATCGGGGTCGGACCCCGTGGTGCGCTGCAGCGTCTGCAGCAGATCCTCCCGCTCGTCTTCGGTGATGATGCCGTCTTCGAGAATATAGTCGAGCCGTTCGATAATGATGCTGGCCGGCCAGCTATCACGGATCGCCTGGTGCCGGTTCAGCCAGGTGGATAGTGCGGTGATCTCCTGATCATTGAGCACGCCGTCGGACGCCACGCCGGAGAGGAAGCCCTTGAGTTCATCGATCTGGCCCTTTGCTTCCAGGTCGTCGTCCGCTTTGATATCGATGAAGCGTTCAATATCGGCCAGCATTGCAGCCAGTTCCGGGGGGCTGACCTGGCCGCCGGCGAGAATGTCGCCCACCCGGGTCAGGATCCGCAACACATCCGCATCCCTGGCCAGATATTTTTGCGACTGCAGCCATGCATCGAGAAACAGCAGCTCTTTCTCATTCAGCCGCCGGTCGGAGACGATTCCGGTCAGTATACCGCGCAGGCCATTGAAGGCGCGGGCTTTCTCCCGGGCAAAGTTGAAGGCCTGCGTCAGGGGCTGGCTGTCGATCTGTTTGCCGAATTCCAAGGTTGAGTACCATCTTAGGGTGGCTGTTCTCAGGTAATTATCATAAATCTTTACATCGGGCCTGTCGAAGCCTTTGCCGGCGGGCGGGGCTTCTGGCCTCCTGTCGGATACACAGCGCCGCGCAGTCGACTAACGTGCCATTTCGATTTGCGGATGTCCGCTGCTGCGCTAAACTTGCCCCCTCTGGAAAGGACCCTGGCAGAGCTATGGAACAGGTACACAAAGACAATTCTCAGGATGAGCGCTCTTTCCTGGCGCGCCTTGTCGCCGGCGATTATGGCCTGGCGATCACCTACTGGGCACTGTATGGCATCGGTGCCGGGGCGTTTTTCTTCTTCGGCAGCCGTGCGGTGGATGCGGAGCGCTGGCTCGAGTTTCTCGCCTACGTCGCGGTGATGCTGGTGTATACCTTCATCCTCCTTCTCGGCATTCGCGCCGCCTACCGGGGCCCGCAACTGTGGAAGGTCATGTCGCGCACCTCATCGATCTTCATGATCATCAATATCCTGGTGGGAATCGGCACTCTGGGATTCATCTACTGACGCGTCGCGGAACCCGGCCGGCGCCTTTCGCCCCCCCACACCGATGGGCTACACTCGTCAGCACAAGCCAGCGCCGGAATACCCATGCCCGCCACCGCCCCATCCTTCGCCCTGATCGTCAAGAGAGCCTGTCCGACCTGCGAGCTGATCGCACCCGTAATTCCGCAACTGGCGGATTCGCTGGACGGCACGGTCCGCATCTACTCCCAGGACGATCCGGGTTTCCCCGCCGGCGTCGCCGGCGTCATCGATGACCGGGAACTGGAATTCTCCTATCGCAACCGCGTGGAGATCGTCCCCACCCTGATCCGCTTCGCGGCGACCGGCGAAGAATCCGCTCGGGTGCACGGCTGGGACCGGCAACAGTGGCAGGAATTCACCGGCCTGGGCGACCTCGGCGCCGACCTGCTCCCGTTCAAACCGGGCTGCGGCTCGCGCACCCTCGATCCCGGCATGCAGGATGAGCTCGCCCAGCGCTTTGAGTCCGGCCGGCTGACGTCGCGACAGATCGTCCCCGCGCCCGCTGAAGACCTCATGGAGGCCTGTTATGAACGCGGCTGGACCGATGGCTTGCCCGTGGTTCCGCCCACGCCCGCGCGCGTGCTGCGCATGCTCAGGGATTGTGACCTCGAGGCGGATGCAGTGATCGGCCTGATACCGCCCGATTTTCAACCAGGCAGCGTGGAAAAGATTGCCATCAACGCCGTCATGGCGGGATGCAAACCCGAATACTTCCCGACGGTGCTGGCGACTGTGCGCGGCGCCCTGCAGGACGCCTTCTGCATGCACGGCGTGCTGTGCACCACTTATTTCTCGTCTCCCGTGGTCATCGTCAATGGCCCCGAGGCGCGCCGCATCGGTATGAACGCCGGGGGCAACGCCCTCGGTCAGGGTAATCGCGCCAATGCTACGATCGGCCGCGCCCTGCAACTCGTGATTCAGAATGTCGGTGGTGGAGTGCCGGGAGGAATCGATCGCGCTACCCTCGGCAATCCCGGCAAATACACCTTCTGCTTCAGTGAGGATGAGTCGGACAGTGACTGGCCGTCGCTCGCCATGGACCGGGGTTTCGAGCGCGAGGATTCAGTCGTCAGCCTCTTCGCCGGCGAAGGCCCACAGCCGATCCTCGATCAGCTCTCGCGCACCCCGGAATCTCTGGCGCGAAGCATGGCGGCGAGCCTGCGCAGTGTTGCTCACGTCAAGCGCTTCGGCATGGCCGATGCGATTCTCATCGTCAGCCCCGAACACCGGCGCGTGTTTCGCGAGGCCGGCTGGGGAAAGGAAGATCTGCGCCGCGCCCTCTACGACGAATTAATGACACCTGGCGCGAAGTTATTGCCCGGAGTAGACGGGATGGCCGAAGGCATGCCGGAGAAATTCAAGGACAAGCTGCTCAGCAAGTTTCGTGACGACGGCCTGCATATCGTCACCGCCGGCGGCACGGCCGGCATGTTCTCTGCCATCATCAGCGGCTGGGTCGCCTCGGGT
The DNA here is from genome assembly GCA_040905005.1 of Pseudohongiellaceae bacterium. Taxonomy (GTDB): domain Bacteria; phylum Pseudomonadota; class Gammaproteobacteria; order Pseudomonadales; family Pseudohongiellaceae; genus UBA9145. The sequence goes on along the minus strand of JBBDSI010000303.1, from coordinate 8,624 downwards.
GAACGCGGTAGCCAGCTAGTATCGCAACGTATAACATGAAAGCTCAAGTAAACAGGGAGTGAAGGCATGAATGACAACCCGACCCTGCTCGACCCGACCGCCGAGGCCCAGCCGGCGGAGAGACAGCTCAATGCCAGACTGGCGTCGCTCGAAGGCGCCACCATCGGCCTTCTCGATATTTCCAAGCCGCGGGGCAAGGAATTTCTCGACGAGATCGAGAAGCAGTTACAGGCGCGCGGCGCCGAGGTCAGGCGCTATGCCAAGCCCACGTTCGCCCGCGTCGCGCCACGGGAGCTGACCCAGCGCATCAGCGTGGAATGCGATGCGGTGATCGAGGGACTGGCCGACTGAGGCTCCTGCACGTCGTGCAGTTTGCATGACATGCTGGACCTGGAGAGTCGCGGCGTCCCCGCTGGCTTCATCGCCTCCGCCGAGTTTGACCAGGCCGCGAAGGCCCAGGGCGACTCCCTCGGCCTGCACCCGGCGCGGGTATTCGTTCCGCATCCCATACAGGACCGTACCGATGAGGAGATGTGGACATTGGCCCGGCAGGCCATCGATGACATCGTCGCGCTGGTCGCGACGACTTGACCATAGTCGCGCTGGTCGCGACGACTTGACTATAGACGCGCTGGTCGCGACGACCTGACCCTATGACAACAGACGCTATGCCGAACCGCGAGACAATCGCAGTAAAACCTGAACAGCCGGAGAGACCCAGATCATGACAGACGAAGCCGTAATCGTTGCCACCGCCCGCACCCCGATCGGTAAAGCCTATCGCGGTGCGTTCAATGATACCGATGCGCCCACCCTGGGCGGCCACGCCATCGCCGAGGCAGTGCGCCGGGCCGGCATCGAGCCGGGCGAGGTGGATGACGTGATCATGGGCTGCGCCATGCAACAGGGTTCCAGCGGTTACAACATCGGCCGTACAGCGGGTGTCGCCGCCGGCCTGCCGAGCTCGGTGTCGGGCATGAGCATCGATCGTCAGTGCGCTTCGGGAATGATGGCGATCGCGACGGCCGCGAAGCAGGTCCTGCATGACCACATGCCGGTCGTCATCGGCGGTGGCCTCGAGTCGATCAGCCTGGTGCAGAACGAACACCGCAATGCCTATCGGGCCCAGGACCCGAATGTCCTGGCCAAATCCCGCAACGCCTACATGTCGATGCTGGAGACGGCCGAGGTTGTCGCCAAGCGCTACAAGGTCAGCCGCGACGCGCAGGATGAGTATGCGCTGCAGAGCCAGCAGCGCACCGCCGCTGCCCAGGAGGCGGGGAGATTCGCTGACGAGATCGTGCCCCTGCCGTCGAAGATGCGACACATCGATAAGGAAACGAGGCAGCAGAGTGTCCATGACGTGACGCTGGAACAGGATGAAGGCAATCGGCCGACGACGACGCTGGACGGACTGTCCGGGCTAAAGCCGGTCTTCGAGAATGGCGTCATCACCGCCGGTAATGCCAGCCAGCTCTCCGACGGCGCCTCGGCGGCGGTATTGATGAGCGGCAAGCTCGCTGAAAAGAAGGGGTTGCAGCCACTGGGCGCCTATCGCGGCATCGCCGTGGCCGGCGTCGACCCGGATGAAATGGGTATCGGCCCGATCAAGGCCGTGCCCAGGCTACTGGAGAGATTCGGCCTGGGCATGGATGACATCGGCCTTTGGGAACTCAACGAGGCCTTCGCCGTACAGGTGATCTACTGCCGTGACCAGCTCGGCATTCCCAACGAGCTGCTCAACGTCAACGGCGGGGCTATTTCCATCGGCCACCCCTACGGCATGAGCGGCGCCCGCATGGTCGGACACGCGCTCATCGAGGGGAAACGGCGGGGCGCGAAATACGTCGTCTGTACGATGTGTGTCGGCGGCGGGATGGGCGCCGCCGGCCTGTTCGAGGTGTACTAAAGCGCCGCCGCCGGAAAAGGTCGACACAGTCTCAGTCGAGATTGACCGGCTTGCGTTTCGACTTCTTGTCGCCCTGTTCCTTCTTCTCCTGCAGGCGCCGCTCGCGGGCGCCGCGTCCGGGCCTGGTGGCCACGCGTTTCTTCGGCGGCCGGGCGGCCTTGTCCAGCAGCACTTGCAGGCGCTCCAGCGCATCCTGGCGATTCTGCTCCTGGCTGCGGAAGCGCTGCGCCTTGATCACCACGACGCCGTCGCTGTTGATGCGCCGGTCCCCCAGGCGCAGCAGGCGCTGCCTGACCGCCGCGGGCAGGCGTGAATCCGGCACGGAGAAACGCAGTTCCACCGCCGAGGCGACCTTGTTGACATTCTGCCCGCCGGGACCGCTGGCGCGGATCGCATTAAACTCGAGTTCATCGGGGGCTGGTGTGTATCGGCTCATCGGCTTGCGGTTAGCTCTATGGTAGCTCTATGGGTATGCAGACAGCCCTATCCTAACCGATTGCCAGCCGGGTCTCAGCACTGGTCCGGGCTATGCCGCCGATCGCCCCGTGTATTCTTGATTCGCGGCAACGACTGGGTTAATGTCAGGCAAGCTTCTGCGCCGCGGTCTGTTGCAGGAAAGTGCAATAGAATTAGAGACTTATACCGCCCTACCCCTAATCAGAAAGGCGATAGTACCAATGAAAGTCCCCATGATAAAAGCCCAGAACATGCTCCTCCTCCAGCGGCTGCTACTGACCCTGCTGTTGCTGCTACCCGGGTTCTCTCAGGCCCAGGACCCCGTCCGTATCGCCTTCATCGACCCACTGTCCGGCGCCTTTGCCTCGATCGGCAGCAACGGCTTGCGTCAGCTCGAATTTGCGGCGGATTATTATTTCAACTCCCGGGGCGGCATTCTCGGCGGGCGCCCCATCGAGATCGTAGCCCTGGACAATCAGCAGAGTCCCACCGAGACCCAACTCCAGTTTCGCCGCGTGCTGAGCGAGGGCATCGACATCATTTTTCAGGGCAACAGCTCGGCGGTGGCCAACACCCTGAATGACGCCATCACCCGGCACAACCGCCGCAATCCCGGCGCGGAAGTGTTACAGATCAACTACTCCGCCGTCGATCCCGTCCTCACCAACGACAACTGCAGCTTCTGGCATTTCCGCTTCGACGCCCACGCCATCATGAAGCTGCATGTACTCACCGACTACATCGCCGAGAACCAGGATATCAAGAGCCTGTACATCATCGGCCAGGACTATTCCTTCGGTCATGTCGTGGCCGACACCACGACCGAACTGCTGCAACAGAAGCGGCCGGATATCGAGATCGTCGGCAGTGAATTCCACCCCATCGGCCAGGTGAAGGACTTCACGCCTTATGTGACAAAGATAGGCTCCTCCGGCGCCGACGCGGTGCTCACCGGCAATTTCGGCGCGGACATGGTCTCCCTCGCCCGCTCGATCATCGATTCCGGTCTGGACATGCCCATCTACACTTTCTATGCAGCCTACGACGGCATTACCGCCACCCTGGGCGAAGATGCAAAGGGGCAGGTGTACCTCGTACACAACGAGATCTCCAATCCCCTGCCCACCGAGGAGCGCAAGGAATTCACCCGCGCCTTCAAGCAAGCACACCCACAAAGTGATGTGACTCAGCCCCGGATCATCAACGCCCTGCGCATGGTCGTAGCCGCCATGGAGGAGGCCCAGAGCACCGATCCCTACGACATCGCCCTGGCGCTGGAGGATATGCGTTTCACCAATTTCAGCGGCGAGGAAATCTGGATGCGCGCGGATGACCACCAGGCCTTCCAGTCCCTGCACATCTCCGTGCACACGGACGAGGGGGTCGAGTTCGATGCCGACAATTCCGGCTATGGCCTCTACAGCATCCACCATGTTCCCACCGAGGAAACCATTATCGAGACCAGTTGCCAGATGCGACGCCCCCGTCGGTGAGTTTCAGTGGAATAACCAAGAACAAAAACAATAACTGAAGACGATTCTCGACGGATGCTGGAAGTCTTAACCTTTGCCACCCTGAACGGCCTGGTCACCGGCCTGCTGCTGTTCATGCTCGCCAGCGGGCTGACGCTCATCTTCAGCATGATGGGCGTACTCAACTTTGCCCACGCCAGCTTCTATATGCTGGGCGCCTATTTCGCCTATTCCATCAGCCTGCAGTTCGGCTACTGGACCGGGCTGGTGTTCGCGCCACTCATCGTCGGCGTGCTGGGTGCGCTGGTCGAACGCTACGGACTGCGCAAGGTACACCAGTCGGGCCATGTGGCGGAGCTGGTCTTTACCTTCGGCCTGGCCTTCCTCATCGAGGAGGCAGTACAGTTCTCCTGGGGAACGGATACCAAGAACTACCAGACCCCGGAGAGCCTGAACTTTCCTCTCTTTACCCTGTTCGGCCAGGAGTTCTCAGCCTACCGCGGCTTCATGATCGCCATCGCGATCGCCATCTTCATCGGCCTGTACTACATGCTGACACGCAGCCGTATCGGCATCATCATCCAGGCGGCTATCACCCACCCCAATACCGTGGCCAACCTGGGGCACAACGTGCCACTCATCTTCATGGGCGTATTCGGTGTCGGCACGGCGTTGGCCGGCCTTGCCGGGGTGATTGCCGGTCCCGTGCTGACCACGTTCCCGGGCATGGCCCTGGTGCTGGGCAGCATCGTCTTTGTCATCGTCGTCATCGGCGGACTCGGCTCGCTCGCGGGCGCCTTCATCGCCTCTCTGCTGATCGGCCTGCTGCAATCCTTTGCCATTGCCTCAGACCTCGGGATGCCGGACCTGCTCAACCTGCTCGGCGTCGAGTTCGCCCGCGATCACCCACTCAATGACCTGTGGACGCTGACCCTGCCCCAGGTCGGACCGGTGCTGCCCTTCCTGCTGTTGGTACTGGTGCTGATCTTCCGGCCCGCGGGACTCATGGGCAAGCGGGAGTCGTGATGGCATTGTTGAAAAAATCCGCCGTCTGGATTGTCTTTGCCCTCACGATGCTGATCCTGCCGCAGATCTTCGACTCGGTGCTCGGCATCTCCATTCTGAACCAGATGGCCATCGCCATCGTCTTCGCCCTCAGTTACAACATGCTGCTGGGACAGGGGGGCATGCTGTCTTTCGGTCACGCGGTCTATTTCGGACTCGGCGGCTTCCTGGCTGTCCATACCTTGATCCTGATCGAAGCGCAGGTGCTGACTTTCTCCATCGTCCTGATTCCTCTCGTCGGCGGCCTGTTCGGCCTGCTGGCGGCGTTGTTCGTCGGCAGCTTCTCCACGCGCAAGGCCGGCACGGTCTTCGCCATGATCAGCCTGGGCATCGGCGAACTGGCCGTGGCCTCGTCACTCATCTTCGTGAGCTTCTTCGGCGGCGAGGCGGGCATCAGCGGCGATCGCACCTACGGCCCGCCGTTCTTCGGCGTGGAGTTCTTCCAGGACTCGGAGATTTATTATGTGGCCGCCGCCTGGGTCCTCATCGCGACGCTGTTCATGTACCTGTTCACCCAGACTCCAGCCGGGCGCCTGGCCAATGCCGTGCGCGACAACCCGGAGCGCGCCGCCTTCATCGGCTACAACGCCCGTTGGGTGCGCTATATCTCCTTCTGCGCCGCCGGCTTCTTCGCCGGTGTGGCTGGCGGCCTGTTCGCGCTCAACTACGAGTTCCTGACCGAGGAAAACCTGAACGCCATCACCTCCGGCAGGGTCCTCCTGATGGCCTATATCGGCGGCCTCGGCTACTTTATCGGCCCGATCATCGGTGCGGTGGCGCTGACATTGATGAACTCGCTGCTCAGCAACTACACCGATCTGTGGCTGTTATACCTCGGTCTGTTGTTCGTGCTGACGGTCATGTTCCTGCCCCGCGGCTTCGCCGGCCTGATCATGATGCACGAGGTGGCCTGGCGCCGGCGCACGCTGAAGACTCTGGCGCGGCCCTACCTGCTCACCGCCATTCCCGCCAGCCTGTTCCTGCTGAGCTGCATCGGTTTCATTGAACTGGCACACCTCGAGGGTGGCAGCCTCAGCTATCTCGGGATGATGCTGGACCCGGAGCGACCGCTCACGTGGGTGGTGCTCGTCGCTGTCGTGCTGGCTTCCTTTTTCGCCACCCGCTATTCGCTGCCGCAACTGCGTCGCGCCTGGGACGAGGCCAACAGCCTGCGGGACGAGGAATCCTGAACGCGATGAGCATCCTGAGCCTTAACAATGTGCACAAGAATTTCGGCGAGACAGCGATCATTCGCGGCGTCGATCTCAGCATCAGGGCCGGCGAGAAACATGCCATCATCGGCCCCAACGGCGCCGGCAAATCCACCCTGTTCCACTTGATAAGTGGCCGCCATCACGTGAGCAGCGGCACCATCACCTTCAAGGGTGAGGAGATTCAGAACAGGCCGCCGCACGAGATCAACCGGCTGGGACTGGCGCGCAGCTTCCAGGTCACCAATATCTTCCCGCGCCTGTCCGTCTTCGAAAACATCCGCTGCGCCCTGCTCTGGAGCCAGGGCTACGGCTACTCGTTCTGGCACCTGCTCGGCCGGCAGACGGCGCTCAATGACAAGACCGCCGAGGTTCTGGAACAGATCTCTCTGCAGGACCGCGCCCGCTTCCCCGCCGGTGAGCTGGCCTACGCGCAGCAGAGAGCACTCGAGTTAGGCATCGCCGTCGCCAGCGGGGCCGAGGTCATCATGCTGGACGAACCGGTGGCCGGCATGAGCCACAGCGAGGCCGAGAATGCCGTCGATCTGATTCGCCGCATCACCGAGGGCAAGACCCTGATCATGGTCGAGCATGACATGAACATCGTATTCGACGTGGCCGACCGCATTTCCGTCCTGGTCTACGGTGAGGTGATCGCGACGGACGAGCCGAAGAAGATACGTGGCAATCCGCGGGTGCAGGAAGCCTATCTGGGCGAGGTGGTGACCGGTGCTTGAAGTCAACAAGCTGCATGCCTATTACGGCAAGAGCCACATCCTCCAGGGCGTCACTTTCCATGTCGGCGAGGGCGAGATCGTCAGCCTGCTCGGCCGCAACGGCGTCGGCCGCTCCACCACCATCAAGACGATCATGGGCGAAGTGGCCCCGCACGGATCCATACGCTTCAAGGGACAGGAGATCGCCGGCCGCAAGAGTTTCGAGATCGCCAACCTGGGCCTGGGTTATGTGCCGGAGAGCCGGGACATTTTCCCAACGCTGTCGGTGCGCCAGAACCTGTTGCTCGGCATGAAATCGGTGAAGCGACCGGGCCGCTGGAGCATGGAGGAATTATTCGACATGTTTCCGAACCTGGCGGAGCGGGCCGATGTGCATGGCGGAGTCCTCAGCGGCGGAGAACAGCAGATGCTCTGCATGTGCCGCACGCTCATGGGCGACCCGGACATGATCATGATCGACGAGCCCACCGAGGGCCTGGCGCCGAAGATCGTGAGCCAGGTTTCCGACTTGCTCAGGGAGATCGCCGACCGCGGCGTCGCCATCCTGTTAGTGGAACAGAAGCTGACCATAGCCCTGGACATCTCCCGGCGCGCCTATGTCATGGGCCATGGCAAGGTCGTCTGGGAAGGCACGCCAGCCGAACTGCTGCAGGCCGACGCCGTGCGCGCCGAATGGCTGGAAGTCTGAATGCGCACAATCGCCTGCTTCTTCTGCCTTCTTCTCTTCATTAGTAAGCCCGGAGCCGGGCTGTGGCGCGGACCACGTTCTCGATGAGACGCATGCCGGCCTCCCCGCCCAGGCTCATGATCGACTCCGGATGGAACTGCACGGCGCTGACCGGCAGCCGTTCGTGTTCCACGGCCATCACCTCCCCCGCTTCCGTGCTTGCGCTGACGCGCAGTTCACTTCCCACCGAGTCGGCGACCAGCGAGTGATAGCGGCCGGCGTCGAAGCGCGGCTCGATGCCGGCGAACAGTGCCGTGCCTTGATGAAGAATCGCTGAGGGCTTGCCATGCATCGGCGGATCGAGGATGCGCAGGCTACCGCCGAAATACTCCACCACCCCCTGCAGGCCCAGGCAGACCCCGAAGACGGAACAGTGCTGTTGCAGCGCCAGTGCGATCGTGTCCTGCAGCGCAAAGTCCGCCGGCCTGCCCGGTCCCGGCGAGAGAATGACCAGGTCCGGGCGCCGTTCGGCGAGGTAGCGGCGAGCCGGCTCCGGCCGCAGGGTCGTCAATTCCACCCCGCATTGCCGAAAATAAGACGCCAGGTTATGCACGAAGGAATCGCGATGGTCCACCATCAGGGCGGTCAGGCCGGCGCCAACGCGTTTCCGCCGCGAACGCCGGCGGACGCCGTCCGCTGCGGGGCCGGCATCGCCACGGACCGCGGCCACGAGTGCCGCCGCCTTCAGGCGCGTCTCCTGCTCCTCCGCGTCCGGCTCGGAATCGGCCAACAGGGTCGCACCGGCGCGGATTTCCGCCACGCCATCCTTGACCCTTATGGTACGGAGTGTCAGGCCCGTATTCAGATTGCCATCGCAGCCGATCTGCCCGAGAGCACCGCCATACCAGTGCCGCGGCGATTTCTCAAAGCGCTCCAGGTATTGCATGGCCGCAAGCTTCGGCGCCCCGGTGACAGTTACCGCCCAGGTGTGGGCGAGGAAGCCGTCGAGGGCATCGAACTCCGGCTTGAGCCTGCCCTTGACGTGATCCACCGTGTGAATGAGGCGGGAGTACATCTCGATCTGCCGGCGCCCGACCACCTGCACCG
>JBBDSI010000302.1:0-3437 GCA_040905005.1 Pseudohongiellaceae bacterium | reverse complement strand
CTGTACATCATACACTTGGCACCCTCTCCGAGCGAAACATCTACCCACAGATTTTACGGAGGAGCCATAAAAAGGACACCTGTAAATGGGACATTCGCCCATGAAGATTCTGGTCACCGGCGCCGCCGGCTTCATCGGCCACGCCCTGTCCCTGCGCCTGCTTGAGCGCGGCGACGAGGTCATCGGGCTGGATAACCTCAACGACTATTACGATGTGACGCTGAAGGAGGCTCGGCTGGCCCGGCTGACGGCGCATGACCGCTTTCACTTCGAACGCGAGGACCTCGCCGATGCCGAGGCCATCGCCCGGGTGTTTCGCGAGCAGCAGCCGCAGCGCGTGGTGAACCTGGCGGCACAGGCCGGCGTGCGTTACTCGCTAGAGAATCCCCAGGCCTACGTCAGCGCCAACCTGACTGGTTTCGTGAACATTCTCGAGAGTTGCCGGCATCAGGGCGTCGAACACCTGGTATATGCCTCCAGCAGCTCGGTCTACGGCGCCAACACGGCCATGCCCTTCTCCGTGCACAACAACGTCGATCACCCCATGAGCCTCTATGCCGCCAGCAAGAAGGCCAACGAGCTGATGGCCCACACCTACAGCAATCTGTTCGAGTTGCCCTGTACGGGCCTGCGTTTCTTCACGGTCTACGGCCCCTGGGGTCGCCCAGACATGGCCCTGTTCATGTTCACCCGCGCCATTCTCGCCGGCGAGCCCATCGACGTCTTCAACCATGGCCGGCACAAGCGCGACTTCACCTACATCGATGACATCGTCGAGGGGGTGATACGCACTCTGGACAAAATAGCCACGCCCGATCCATCCTGGAATAGTGATGCACCTGACCCGGCGACCAGCAAGGCACCCTGGCGCCTCTATAACATCGGCAGCAACAGCCCGGTGGAACTGATGCGCTATATCGAGATACTGGAAGAGTGCCTGGGGCGCAAGGCCGAGAAGAATTTCCTGCCCATGCAGCCCGGCGATGTGCCGGCGACGTACGCCGACGTGGAGGCTCTGATGCAGGATGTCGGTTACCGACCGACGACACCGGTGACCGAGGGCATCCCCCGCTTCGTCGACTGGTACCGCGCCTATTACGGAGTCTGACTAAACCCAATGATTGGGTAAAGATGCCCTATAGCAAGACGCGCTCCGAGATGCCGCGTTAGGGGTTAGCCGCCGTCACGGTCAAACGCAGCGGTTCGGCCGTGTACACCACGTCACTGAACTCCGCAAACTGGTAAGCGACGTAGAATTCGATCACTTGTCCCGCTGCCGCGGCATCGACAACGAAGTCATTGAGAATGCTCAGGCGCTCGTGCGTGCGTAGCGGGCCGCTGGCGACGGCAGATTTCAGTCCCTGCGCCGATCCATCCCATTCCATCAGGCGGCCGACGCCGTCGACCTGGAAGTACGTCCCATCCTCCGCGAGTATCAACACGTGGACGCTGCCCTGCATACCGACATGCAGCGGGTCTAGCATGATATCCGCAAACACATCCACCGCCTCGCCGGGTGCAACGGCGGTGGTGAAGCTCAGGCCGCCGTCGGTCGTCGCGGCCACGGCAATATTCGCGTCAGGCTGTCTGCCGCTCAGTGACTTCAGGATAAGACCCGGCAGCCCCGGTACCCGTTGCGGCATGTAGGCCGCGATCTGGTGGCGCACGGTGTTGAGCGTCAGCACCGCATCCGCCGCTTCCGCCAGGCCCTCCCCCACGCCGCAGATGAAGCCCTGGCAGAGCGAATCCGGGCTGGAAAAGCGCCCGAGGCGGGCGTCGACACCGAAGGCCGCCGGTAACGCCATGACCGTGGCGAAGCCACCGTCGACCCCATAGCCCGTGGCAAACTCGAAGGTGCCACCTGTCCCGTCTTCACGATACGAATGAGTCAGGCCCATGTTGTGACCCAACTCGTGGGCCACGACGACATCGTCAGGACAGTCGATGCCGATGACCGAGAAGGCAAACTCCCGTTCGGTGACCGAGCTGAAGTCACCGTTGGTGCCATAGCCACCCACCGGCGCCAGGCCGCAACGACCGTCCTCGTCGCCGAGGGGTCGCAGCAGCATGACCAGATCGGCCCCGAACTCGCTGCGCAGCGAATCCACCGGCGCAAAGGCACCGTGACTGCGACTGAGCAGGCTGTTCAGGGCCGTCTCCATGTCGATATTGTCTGGATAATCGATGCGCCCGTGATAGACCGGGCGCAGAGTAATGGCCACGCCGCTGTCGGCATAGATCTGATTGGCCACGCTGATGAGTTGATTGATGCGCGTCTCCACACCATGGGGATACAGGGCCTCACTGCCCGGTGTATACAGCGCCATGACGTCTACCACCGTCGTCCCGAGATCCACCGAGGCGGCGTCCAGCGGATCGGTGGCCAGCAGGGCTTCATTGAAGTCGCTGATGCCGTCGCCGTCGCTGTCCAGGCGCACGTCCTGTACCACGTTGACGTAGTCGTCCACCCGCAGTTCGTCTATCAGCAGCGTCGTCATCACCGCCGGCAGGGAATCGGCGCTGGTGGTGAAGGCATAGGAAAAGGTCTTTACCTGCCCGGGCGCGAAGTCGCCGAGTTCGCAGTAGAGGATTTCCTGTAACGACAGACTGAGCTGTTCGCGGCACTGCGCCGGTGCCGACGCCAGTGTGCTGTTCTCGAGGAAGAAGAAGATCTCGAGGTCGAGCCCACGCTGAGTTTGGGCGCTAATATTCTCGACGGTTACCGTGGCGGTGACCCCGTCGCCGACGATGACGGGGCTGGGCGTCAATTGCTGGGTCAGGCGCAGTGTGCTGTTATCGAGGGCGACCCGGTCATTGTCTGGCAGCGAGTTCAGCTCTCCGCTCGCCGCGGTGCTCAGGGGCAGCAGCGGGGCGGACTGCGCCTGCGGCCGCCGCAGTTCGCTCGCCGTGGCCGAGGGAATCCAGTAGTCGTTGTGCATTTTCTGCCCCGGGTCCAGCGCCCCGGGTTCGCTGAGCCAGCCCCGCCACTGCCCCGCCTGCCGGGTCACGGCCAGTTGATAGACGGCATGGGAGCTGTTGAGGTAACCGAAGACGCTGTCCGCACCGAGGGTCAGCGACAGGGACAGGGACTCGCCGTGGAAATCGCCGTGTCCGCGCAGGAAGCGCTCGCCGTTGATGTAGGCACCGGTGCGGCTGACGGTGAAGACGACCGCCTCGCCGGCGTCGAGCTGTATCCGTAGCCGCGCCCCGGAGGTAGCGTTCGCCGCCACCTGACGGTCGAACAGCACCGCCTGCTGCCAGGCGCCATAGCGAGTCACGCCCTGCCCGTCCGCGCTGAAGGCGAGCACAACGGGCACGTCAGCGTCCGCCGCCATGGCCGGCTGCACCCAGATCAGCAGCGTTAGCACTGCCGTTATGAAATTGTAGCGGGCTTTCATTTCCGGTTTATCCCAATGCTCCCAAGCGCCTGTCTGTGC
>JBBDSI010000301.1:0-3457 GCA_040905005.1 Pseudohongiellaceae bacterium | reverse complement strand
ACAGGGTGCGCGAGGTCGTGGGGCGCAATCTCGAGGCCGGCTATATCCTGCCGCACGCGGCGGCGCGCACGCTGAGTGAAGCGGAGAATGCCCTGATCGGCCACAGCGGGCGGTAGTGAAAGCCCGAGGCTAGGAGCCTGTCGGACTCAGGCTCCTAGCGCCCCTTAAGGCGTGAAGCCAGCGCGTCGAGTCGCGACGTCCATTGCGCCTTGAACTCGTCCGTGCGGGCGGCGAGTTCCGGCGGGATCTTCACCTGCAGCTTGAGACGGGTCCTGTCTTTCTGTTCGCTGAAGTCGACAGTTACCAGCGTCTCCTTGCCGCGGTCGCTACTCACGCGCCAGTTAAAGGCCAGCCGCTGCGGGATGCGCAGCTCCTGGTAACTGCCTTCGTAGCTCACCTTCTTGCCGGCGCGCCGGGTCTCGAAACTGAACTCACCGCCGCGGCGCACCGTGTTCTGTAGCGTCAACACCTCGTCATCGCCCACGTGCCGGCCCAACATCCATTCGCCGATAAACACCGGAATGAGCCACTGGTCGATCACCTTCTGGGGCGCGGCGGACAGGGTGCGGGACAGCGAGAAGCTGCTGTTCTTCGCGGTCTCACCGGCTGCCGCGCCGGCGCCGGGAAACATGTGCAGTTGCTGGTCAGTCATCGTCGTTCAGGGTCGGGTAGGGGTTGGCGGGCAGCTGTGACTCGGGTAACGGGGGACGGCGTGAAGGCGCCTTCTCGCCATAATGCGTGCTGAGATAGTCCAGGATCGTCTCCTCCAGTTCTCCGGGCAGGATCTGTAGCCCCTGGGTTTCCTGCATCCAGCGGATGCGACTGCGCCAGACTGCCTTGTTGCCGGCATTCTGGGTGATCAACAGCGGCGAGTGACACTCGGTGCAGGTGCCGGCCACCTCGCGCCAGCCCGTGCCGACGATCAGTCCGGTGTCCGGGTCCGTCTCCTGCGCCGTGGCCGCGGTCAGGGACAGCAGCAGAGCGGACAGGAGCGACAGGGCACGTGCGATTCTCATGCGGCGCTCCGCTCAGACCGCCTGCACGGCAATGCGGTGACAGGCATTGTTCAGGTAGCCGCGGGGGTTCCAGCCCGGCACCACCATCGGCTGGGAACGGCCCCGGTCATCCATGGCGCGGGCCCAGACCTCGTAGTAACCGGGCTCCGGTAACTGCACCCAGGACGAAAAGTGCTGCCAGGCGAGGCGGTTCGCTCCGGACTGCAGCGCCGTGGGCACCCAGGTGGTGCCGAAGTCGGTCGAGAGAAACACCGCGCTGACCTGGTTGTCGCCGGCCCAGGCATGACCGCTAATCGGCAGGCGCTCGCGGAAGTCATGGCTGATGCCGGATTCCGGAAAGGTGATCAGCGATTTCACCGGCATCGACTCGATGATGCGCATGTCTTCGTCGGGCACGCGGCTGCCCGGCGCCACCGGACGTTCCGGGACGGTGTAGGAGGGCGGCAACATTTTCTCGCCGTCGTGAACGCGGTCGCGTACCACCAGGCGGTTCAGCCATTTCCCGGAGACCGAGCCGGGCCAGCCCGCGCATACCAGGCGCAGGGGGAAGCCGTTCTGCGGGGGGATGTCCTCCCCGTTCATGGCCCAGGCGATCAGGGACTCCCGCTCCATGGCCTTGGCGATGGGCACGCCGCGGGAAATGGGATCAAGCTCGGGAGCGCCGCTGGTGTGGGTGTCGGCGCCGTAATAGCCCAGATAGACGGCATCGGCGGCCACGCCGCAGTAGTTGAGCACGTCGCGCAGGCGCACGCCGGTAAAGCTGGGGCAGCCGACTGCGCCGGTGGACCACTGATTGCCGCTGGCGGCCGGCACGAATTCGCTGCGGCCATTGCCGCCGCATTCCAGTTGCAACTGCAGCGTGATTTCCTCGAAGCGGGCGCGCAGGTCGGCGATGGTGAAGGTGGTCGGGCGCAGGCAGGACTCGCCCGCGATACGCAACTCCCAGGTCGCCGGGTCGGCGGTCACGGGCGGAATGCCGTTATTGCGGATGAACATATAACGATTGGGCGTCACGGCATCGGCCAGGAGGTGGGCCGGGGTCTCGGCGTTGAGCGGCCGGTCATTCAGTATCACCAGCCCTTCCTTGCCCGGAATCACGTCGGGGGCGTTACTGGCGGCGAAGGCCGCCGGCACCAGTCCGGCTGGCATGAAACGCGCGAAGGGGATGCTCATGCCCAGGGCGGCACTCAATGCCGCCCGACCGCTGCCACGGAGGAAACCGCGGCGGGTCAGGGCGCTGCTGCGGCGACCCCAGAGGCGCTGATCGGCCGCGCCGGGGTCACTGGCATAGAGTTCGCGTAGTCGCACTGGATCTTTTCTTTTCATGGCGGTTTTGCGGTTTGGGCGGACGTCAAGGAGCGTAGCAGATTCCCGGCGAACGGGCCATGGACTTCCTGTTGCGCCAGGCGCCAGGAAACCACCGCGCTCAACTTGGCGTGCTTGGCGTCTTGGCGAGAAAACTTTTATCAGTTGGCCGGGAGAAGCACCAGCGACGCGCCTGCCCCGACCCTGCGTCGAGGCCCCGATCGAGCGGAGCCAAGGGTCTCTCGCCAAGGCGCCAAGCACGCCAAGGAGGTGCTTGGCAGGCGGGGTGCCTGTCAGTCCGGATACGCTGAGCACACAGAGGAAGGAGGAGACTCGGGCCGCAGGAAACCACCGCGCCCAACCTGGCGTGCTTGGCGTCCTGGCGAGAAAACTTTTGTCAGTTGACCGGGAGAAGCACCAGCGACGCGCCTGCCCCGATCCTGCGCCGAGGCTCCGATCGAGCAGAGTAAAGGGTCTCTCGCCAAGGCGCCAAGCACGCCAAGGAGGTGCTTTGGCAGGCGGGGTGCCTGTCAGGCCGGATACGCGGAGCACGCACAGGTAAAAAGAGGTGGCTTGGGCCGGGTGCTTGCCAGTTACTCCGGCCTGGTGAGCTTCAGCAGAAAGCGGTCGGTATTGCGGTTCAGGCGCGGATCGAAAATGCTGCGCGCGTGGAGGTCGTTCGGATTGCGTAGCAGGTCGCTGGACTCCACGCGGAAGCCGGCCGCCTCGGCCACGGCGACGGCGTCTTCGATGCGCATGCGGTGCAGCGCGCGGTTGTCGTTACCGGCCAGGCCCACGTGATCCATCACCCCTGCCACGCCGCCGGGCTTGAGCAGGGAATAGATATGCTCCAGCATCGCCAGGGCGCGCTCGGGGTTGGGATTGTAGTAGTCATGCAGGACCTGAGCGACGATGACGGCGTCCAGCGATTGCGCTGGCAACTCGATCTCTTCCAGTCGCTGTACCAGGTGCACCACATTATCCAGATTGCCGCGAAGGATCTTGTTCTCGAGTGCCTCGCCCTGGGTGATGTCCTGGCGGTCTTCCTCGAAGTTGAGGCCGCGCGGCGTGTTCTGGGCATAGACCGTGCCGTCCGGGCCGACGGCCTTCGCCAGGATGAAGGTGTAGTAGCCGCC
>JBBDSI010000300.1:0-3461 GCA_040905005.1 Pseudohongiellaceae bacterium | reverse complement strand
TCGATGATCTCGATGCGCTTGGGGATCTTGTAGGCGGACATCTTGCCGTCGCACCAGGCCTTGAGGTCTTCGTATTCCAGCGACTTGCCCTCCTTCAGGCCGATGAACGCGGTCACCGCCTCGCCCCAGGTCTCGTCCTCCGCGCCGATGACCGCCACCTCGGCGATGGCGGGATGGGTGAGCAGCACACCCTCGATCTCCAGGGCCGAGAGCTTGTAGCCGCCGGACTTGATGATGTCCACCGAGGAGCGGCCCATGATGCGGTAGTAGCCGTCCTCCACCACGGCGACGTCGCCGGTGCAGAACCAGCCGTCCCGGAAGCTCTCCTTCGTGGCCTTCTCGTTGTCCCAGTACTCGAGGAACACGTTATCGCCCTTGATGCGGATCTCGCCGGGCGTGCCTTCTTCATTGACCGGTTTGTTGTCCTCGTCGAAGAGCTGCGCCTCGACGCCAGGGAGCGGTTGTCCCACATAACCGGCGCGGCGCTCACCATCGTAGGGGTTGGAGAGTCCCATGCCGATCTCGGTCATGCCGTAGCGCTCCAGAAGCACCTGGCCGGTGAGTTCCTGCCATTGCTCGAACAGCTTCACCGGGCAGGCGGCGGAGCCGGAGATGTTCAGGCGCATGGGGCGGAAGCCGTCACAGATCTCCTTCACCTGCGCCTCGTCCAGGGTGTCGAAGTACTGCATGAGTTTGACGTAGATGGTTGGCACCGCCATGAACACGTTATACGTGCCGGCTGCTACTTCGTCGCAGATGCGCGCCGCGTCGAATTTCGCGAACAGGTGCACACGGGCGCCGGCCCACAGGCCGCAGCTCAGTATATTGATGATGCCGTGGATGTGGTGCAGCGGTAGGAACAGGGGGATGACGTCGCCCTCGCTCCAGGCCCAGGCATCGATCAGCGTGGTGATCTGGGCGCGGACGGTCTTGTGGGTGCTGACCACGCCCTTGGGCTTGTTGGTGGTGCCGCTGGTAAACAGCATCATGGCGCGACGTTCGGGCTGGATGTCGGGCAGCTCGCCGGCCGTCTCCGCGATCACGTCGCTCACGGCTAAAAGTCTGATGTCGAGTTCGTCGCAGAGCGCGCGCAGGGAATCGTGATACTCCTCGCCCGCGATCAGGCGTTTGACGTTGGCAGAGGTGAGATAATGGTCCAGCTCCGCCACCGCCGAGGCCACGTTCAGCGGTACGGCGATGCCGCCGGCGCGCCACACACCGTGCATCACGGTCACGTAGTCCAGGCAGGCGGGGAAGAAGAAGGCGATGCGCTCCTCTTCCAGGTCCGACTTGCCATCCAGCAGGCCGGTGGCGAAGCGACTGATGCGTTGATTCACCTCGCCGTAGCTGAAGGACTCGTCGCCGTCGACCAGGGCGGTGCGGGCGTTGTCGTCGCGCAGATGTGAAAAGGCATTGGCTGGCATGATTTACGACTCCGGAAAACGTGGATTGGTCGCGACCTGTCCCGGCTCAGACCGGGAACAGGGCGCTGACAATGAAAAACAGAATGGACGGGCCCAGAAGACAGCCCACGCCGGTATAGAAAGTGGCCGTCATGGCGCCATAGGGCACCAGGCGCGGGTCGGTCGCGGCCAACCCGGCGGCGACGCCGCTGGTGGTGCCCATCAGGCCGCCGAACACCATGGCCGACTGGGGATTGTCCAGGCCGATAAGCTTTGCCACCAGGGGCGTGCCTATCATGACCAAAATGGATTTCACCAGGCCGGCGGCCACGCTTAAGGTGATGACGTCGCCCGAGGCGCCAATGGCCTCGCCGGTCACCGGGCCGACGATATAGGTGACCGCGCCGGCGCCGATGGTCGTGATCTCGGCCGGGTCGGTATAGCCGAACATCACCGCGATGGCGGCGCCGACGATGAAGGACACTGCGACGCCGGCGAAGATGGAGACGACCCCGGCCAGGCCGGCCTTTTTCAGTTCCGATAGCTGCACACCGAAGGCTGTGGCGACGATGGCGAAGTCGCGCAGCATGCCGCCGCCCATCAGGCCGATGCCGCCGAGCAGGGCGAGATCGGCCACGCCGTTACTGCCGCCGGTGGCGACGCCGCCGAAATAGGCGGCGAGCAGGCCGAGGGCGATGGCGATGGCGGAGCCGTGGATGCGGCCGTTGGTAAGCCGGTTGGCCAGCAGGTAGGAGATCCAGATGGTCACGCCCACGACAACGAAGGCGACAATGAGGTTATTGCGGACGAAGACTGTTTCGAGGATGTCCACTAGCGCGGTCCCTCCTCTTCCGGCGAAGAATCCACCGGCTCGTCCTTGCCGATCCTGCTCAGCACGGGCACCAGGGCGAAGCTGACCACCACCGCGGCTACCCCGGCCACGAGGGCGAGAATGCCCCCGTCCAATGCCCCCGCCACGTCCTGCTGTGCGGCCATGGCCACGACGATGGGAATATACATGGCGCTCCAGAACTTGATGCCATCTCCAGCAGCGCCCTCGGTCAGGGTCTTGAAGCGCTGGGAGGTGCTGATCAGCACCAGGAACAGCATGGCAATGCCCACGCCGCCGACGTTGGCCTGGACACTGAGGGCCACGCCGAGTAATTCTCCGATGAGCATACCGGCGATGAGACAGGCGGAAAGCAGGGCGACACCGTACACAAGCATGGTTGTTATCCTTATTATTCCCCGGCGCGGGGCCGGATTGTGTTGGGTTGAACGGGGCCGATGATATGACGCCCACAGGCCCAGTGCAATTTGCTCCCACACGGCCAGTCACACCACCCTGGCATACCAACTCGCTCCAGAATGTCGGCACACTGAACAATTGAACAATAAGACCCCGGCCTCAACTTGGCGTGCTTGGCGTCTTGGCGAGAGATTCTGGTGAACACAAAAGGGCTCTGTTTCCCAGGTCCGGCAGTGCCTCCGTTCTGACAATTCATCTCATCCCTGAGCAGTGCACTCCACAGGCTTAGTTTAGAGATTCTCGCCAAGACGCCAAGCACGCCAAGTTGTGATTGTGCCCGAATGGATTTAAATTCCGACTTCCTGGCGAGAGGCCTTTACTGACGCGGATCGGACCCAGGTTTGACAGGGTCGGGGGTTTTGTCGCTTAATGAGAATACTTCTCAGATAGCCTGTTTCTGCTTGGGAGCCCGATTATGCGCACATTCAAGACCCTACTTATTGGCCTCATTGCCGGGGCCGCCGGCCTGGCCCTGGCCGACACGCCCTTCAACGCCGACCAGTCCTTCGGCGCAACCATGCCCGCCGACCCGGCGCCGGTCAGCCTCCGGGCCGCCATTGCCGGCCTGGAATCGGGCGCCAGTAAGCAAGTGAAGATCGCAGGGCAGATCACCGAGGTGTGTCAGGCCAAGGGCTGCTGGATGATCCTGATGGACGGCGACACCTATGCGCGCATCACTTTCAAGGACTATGGCTTCTTCGTGCCCATCGAGACCAGCATGCAGCGCGGCGTCGTCTACGGTGAGCTCA
>JBBDSI010000299.1:0-3478 GCA_040905005.1 Pseudohongiellaceae bacterium | reverse complement strand
CACAGCTCCCGAGCGGCCCGCAGCAGACTCCCTCAGCGCCGCCTGGCTCGAGCCGGGACCCTATACTGTCGGCCAGGTCGAACTCACCTTCGTGGACGAGTCCCGGCGCACCGCGGCCAACGGCGAGGCGCCCGGCGCGCCGTCGCGGACGCTGCCCTCTACCCTGTGGTACCCGCGCGACTACGACGGCGACAGCCTGCCGCTGATCGTTCACAGCCACGGCATCCTCTCTTCCCGCACCGAGATGCCCTACCTGATGGAGGCGCTGGCCAGCCGCGGCTACGTGGTCGTGGCGACGGACTACCCGCTGACCTCCGGCGGTACGCCCGGCGGCGCCAATGCCGCAGACGTGGTCAACCAACCCGGTGATGTCAGCTTCCTCATCGATTCGGTACTGGCCCTCGACGGGGCCGACAAGCCCTTCAACGGCCCCATCGACGGCAGTCGCATCGGCCTCAGCGGCTATTCCCTGGGCGGGCTCACCACCCTCCTCAGCACCTACCATGCCGAGCTGCGCGACCCGCGGGTGTCCGCTGCCGTGGCCATCGCCGGCCCCTCGGCGGTGTTTGCACCGCTGTTCTTCGAGACTACCGCCGTACCCTTCCTGGCCGTCGCCGGCACCGCCGACGCCCTGATCGAATATGAACGCAACGCCGCGGATCTCACCGCGCGGGCCGACAATCTAGCGTTGGTGGGCATCGAGGCCGGCTCCCACCTCGGCTTCGCCGACATAGCCGAGCCCGCCTTTCGCTTCATGGAGACGCCGGATTCGCTGGGCTGCTCCGCGGTCCTGGCGGCGCTGGGCGAGAATCCCAATGCGCTGTTCGACGAACTGGGCACAGCGGCCATCGGCGTGGACCGTGGCCGTGACCTGCCGGGCATCTGCGAGGACGTCCTGCAACCGGCGCTGCACCCGGGGCGGCAGCAGATGATTACCCAGGTAGCGATCGTGTCCTTCTTCGAATCGGTGTTCAGCCCGGACGGCGAGCAGCGTGAGCTGGCGGCGGCCACGCTTACCGAGGCGCTGGCGGCCGATTTCGCCGAGGCGCGCGTCCGGCGCTGAGCCGCTCAGACCAGCAGCGTCAGGGTCTCCGGCAGCAGGCATTGGCTGTCGTCGCAGAGCTGCAGCGTCAGCGCCAGCCTCGCCGACGCGGCCTCTGCACTCGCGTCTTCGCGCAGCACTACTTTTCGCAACACCACCGTCAGCGTCACCTCGCCCTCGTGGGTGGCGAGAGTCTCGCCATCTGCAGTCTTGATTGAAGTCAGCGCCTCGGGGTAGTGCACCTCCTGCAACGACCAGCCCTGATCGGCGGCCAGCGCCATGGGCACGGCGTGTTCCAGCGTCTGGCCGGCGGCGGTCAGGTGCCAGCCGGGCGCGATGCTCAGGGTGATAGCGATGTCGAGGCCCGCCGCGTCCGTCTGCCTGGCGGTGGACACGCGCACCAGGCCGGCACCGGCGTAACGGATGCTTTCCAGGGTGCCATTGTTTACGTGCTCGATGAGCCGCAGCAGGCTCGTGTGGCTGAGCGGGTGCTCGTTGATCGCGGCGTGCTGGCTCGCGAGTGCCCTGTCGATGCGGGACTGGTAATACAGCTCGCCCGGGTTGTCGTCCAGGCGCGCGGCGCGCTCCCGGAGGCGCTGCAGGCACTCGCCGGCGGTGGCCACGGCCGCCAGGGTGGCGCCGTCCGCGGCGCTACGCGAGCGCGTGAGCTGCGGACCGTGCTGATCGGCCGGGCTGAGGTAGAAGCTGCCGTGCTGCGCATCGACGAAGTGCTCCAGGCAGTAGTTCATAAGCGACGCCGCCAATTGCAGGTAGTCGCCGTTGACGCTGACATCGTGCAGCGTGATCAGGGCCTGGGCGAAGTTGGCGTAATCCTCGAGCTGGCCGGGGATAGACACCGTGCCGTCCAGGCAGATGCGGGCGAGCCGGCCATCGCCGCCGACATTCTTCGCCTCGAGACAGGCCGCGGCGCGTTCCGCCGCCGCCACCCAGTCGCCCCGCTTCAGGGCGTGACCGGCCAGCGCCAGGGCGTGGATCATGGTGCCGTTCCACGCCACGATCAGTTTGTCGTCCCGCAGCGGATGCACCCGGCGTTCCCGCGCCAGGTATAACTTTTCCAGAATCGCATCGAGGCGCGCAAGGAAGTTCTCGCCACCCGCGGCGGCCACCTCCTCCAGCGGCCTTGGCAGGCAGAGGATATTAGACCCCTCGAAGTTGCCCTCGCTGCTGATATCGAACACCTCAGTCGCCAGGGCGTATTCCTCCGCATCGAGCACTTCCTGCAGCTGCTTCTGGGTCCACAGGAAAAACGTGCCTTCCTCCCCCTCGCTATCGGCATCGGTCGCCGAATAGAAACCGCCATCGGGATGCTGCAGATCGCGGCAGACATAGTCCAGCGTCCGGGTCAGCACCCGTCGATAGCCTTCCCTGCCAGTCTGGCGCCAGGCCTCGAGCAGGACCAGTGCCAGTTGCGACTGGTTGTACAACATCTTCTCGAAATGGGGCACCAGCCAATACTGGTCGACACTGTAGCGATGGAAGCCACCGGCCACCTGGTCATGGATGCCACCCGCCACCATGCCGTCCAGGGCGCGCTCGACGAATGCCAGGGCCCCGGCATCGCCGTCGCGCGCGGCCCGGTCCAGCATGAACAGCAACAGCGGCTCCTGGGGAAACTTCGGCGCGCCGGCCAGGCCGCCGTCCTGCCGGTCCTCGCGCTTCAGGAGCGCCTCAACGCAACCGCGTGCGGCCCGGGAATCCAGGGAAGCCACCGCCTTGTGCTCGCCGAGGATGCGCTTGATGGCGGCATCCACACTGGCGGCGCTCGTCTCGAGCTCGTCGTATTTCTCCGCCCAGGCGGCGGCGATCTGCTCAAGCAGCTTGAGGAAGGTGGGCGGCGGAAAATAAGTGGCGGCGAAGAAGGGCCGGCCGTCAGGCAACAGGAAGTTCGACATCGGCCAGCCACCCTGCCCGGACATGAGTTGCACGCCGGTCATGTAGACCTCGTCGATGTCCGGATATTGCTCCCGGTCCATCTTGATGCAAATGAAGTCAGCATTGAGTTGCTTTGCCACTTCAACATTATCGAAACTCTCCACCTCCATGACATGACACCAATGGCAGGTGGAGTAGCCGATGGACAGGAAGACGGGCTTGTGCTCGTCGCGCGCGCGGGCGAAGGCCTCCTCGCCCCAGGGGTACCAGTCCACGGGGTTATGGGCATGTTGCAGCAGGTAGGGAGAGTCCTCCAGGATCAGCCGGTTGATGAAGCGGCCGCTGCCGTCGGCGTTGAGGTGTTCGGTGCGCTTGTCGTAGGTGCCTGTCTTGTCGGCCTCGGCCCGACGCAGGCGTTGTTCCAGGTCGTTGGGCTGGTTGTCGCTCATGTGCTGTCCATTATCCGCTGTGTATTGATCGCCCGTCCCGGCATCGACGGTATCGACGCATGGAATAAAATCCGGGTTTCCCCGTTCTTCTCTA
>JBBDSI010000298.1:0-3484 GCA_040905005.1 Pseudohongiellaceae bacterium | reverse complement strand
CAGTGGTACATATAGGCATGCACCGGGTCGGCAAAACGCTCGAACGCCATGACGACCCGCACGGTCTCGCCGGCGCCCACCTTGACGGTGTCCTTGAAGCCCCGCTCGGACGCGTGCGGCGGCCGACCGTCACGGTCTTTGACCTGAAACTGGCTGTGATGGATGTGGAACGGGTGCATCATCATCGTGTCGTTATGGATCTCCCAGATCTCCGTCGAGCCCAGCGGCACCCGTTCGTTGATGGTCATCATGTGCATATTGGCGCCGTTGATGGAGAACCGGCCGCCGTCCATGCCGCCGCGCCGACCACCACCGCCCATCATGCCCATGACCATGCCCAGTTCGAAGCGACGCAGGCGATCGACGCCGGCCGCCTCGAGGTCCGGCACGCTGGTGAGTAGCGCGGGAAGCGCCGGCGAGGCCGTCAGTTGCGACTGCGGCTCGATGGCGAGGAGCTGAAACGCCTGGTCGGACAGATTGCCGTGCATGCGTCCCATCATGCCGCTAGCGCGGTACGGCGAATCGGCGGGCAGCGGCAGGCTCACCAGATTGACCGGTGCGCCGTCGGCGAAGTCGGCGACTATCTCGCAACGCTCGGCTGGTGCCAGCGTCACCTCCGTCATGGTGAGCGGTTGCGCCAGGAAACTGCCATCACCGGCGAGCTGCTGGAAGCGGCGCCCGTCGCTGAAGGCGAGGCGGTAGGTGCGGGCATTGGAGCCATTCAGGAGGCGAAAGCGCACCTTGCGCGTGACCGGGACGAAATAGGGATCGTGGGTCCCGTTCACCAGGATCGAGTCGCCGTGCAGACCGAACATGATGTCCCGGTTTGAATCGATGTAGCGGAACGAGCCATCCTCGTTGAAGCGCCGGTCCTGGATGATGAGCGGGATGTCGTCGACGCCATAGTCCCGGGGCAGTTCCAGCGCCTCGCTTTCATCATCCTCCAGCAGGATCATGCCGGCCAGTCCCCGGTAGACCTGCTCGCCGGTCCTGTCGATGAGATGGGAGTGATACCAGAAGGGCCCCGCCGGCTGCCGCACCTGGAACTCCGCCCGCCAGCTCCCACCGGCCTCGATCACCTGGTGCGGACCGCCGTCGGCGATGGCCGGCACGTGCAGGCCGTGCCAGTGCACGGTGGTGGGCTCGTCGAGACGATTATCGACAGCGATGCGCACATCCTCACCGTTGCGTAGACGCAGCGTCGGGCCAAGATAGTCGCCGTTGAAGCCGATCGTGGGCGTGTCCAGACCAGACAGGAAACGGCTCGTCCCCGACCGCGCTTCCAGGGAATAATGCCGGCGGCCCTGGCGCAGTTCGCCGGTCTGCAGCGCGGGAATCCGCAGCGGGTTGCGCGCCCGCGACTGGCCGAAAAGCCCCGAGGGCGAGAACGCACCCGCCGTGGCCAGTGCCGAGGTGCGGAGAAACTTGCGACGGTTCATCATCGTGTGCCTGCTCATAGGATTTCCATCAGTTATTAACATTAAAAGTATAGCGACTGCGTACTGTGTACTTATTGATACATGTCAGACGCCTGGCCCGCGCGCCACGGGCAGTGGCAAAAAGACAGAGTTATTGATCTGCGGCAGGCGCTGTGACGCCATGTAGGAGTATTATAAACTTAGAAGGCTATGTTGCGCTGAATGCCCAATAGTCAAAATTGAGTACGATGAGGAGTCTGCCATGAGTTATCGACAAAATCCTGTTTTAACCGCCCTGATGATCCTGGGCCTCGGCCTGTGCTCTGGCATCGCCCTGGCGCAACAGGACCACTCTGGCCACCAGCCCGGCCACCAGCCCGACACCCAGGATGAGGGCGATCAGGAGGAAAGGATGACGCGCGGCGGCGGTCAGGGTGGCGCGATGAACCGTGGTGATGGCGGCGGCCGGATGAATCGCGGCGGTGACGGCGGCGGCATGATGCGTGGTGGTCGCGGCAACATGGGTGCTGCCGCACCCGCGACGGCGCCCACCGGTCAGAGTGCCTTCACGGTGATCCAGGACGTGATAGCGCAACTGCAGGCGAATCCCGAGACCGACTGGACCCGCATTAACATCGCCGCCCTGCGCCAGCATCTGGTCGACATGGACAGGGTCGTGATGATGGCCGAGGCCGAGGTTGAGCCTATCGATGGCGGCAACCGCTACCTCGTCAGCGGCCCCGACTCGCGTACGGTGGAGGCGATCCAGCGCATGGTCCCCACCCATGCGCTGCAGATGGGGCGTGAACTGGACTGGCAGATCAGCACCCGCCTGCGCGATGACGGTGTCGAACTCAGCCTGAGCGCCGCGCAGACAGACGAGGCGGCGAAAATTCGCGGCCTCGGCTTCTTCGGTTTCATGGCGCTCGGCGATCACCACGCCGACCATCACCTGATGATGGCCGGCGGCCGCGCGGCTGGCGCCGCGGCGACCATGGATCACGATACCGACGAGGCGATGGATCACAGCCAACACTGAGTCGGAGCGGCCGCAGCGACCCGAAGCCTCAGTCATTCCATGAGCGACAGCATCACCCGCCTCAGCCTGACGGACCTGCACAGGGACCCGGAGACGTTTCGTCAACGTTTGTTCGAGGGCCTCAGGGAACACGGCTTCGTCATTCTGCGCGACCACCCGATCACCCGTGAGCGGCTTGATCAGGCCTACGCACTGGCCCGCGATTTCTTCGCCCTGCCGACGGCAAGCAAGCTCCGGTATGACAGCGGCAGCGGTGGCGCCCGCGGCTTCACGGCCTTCGGCCGCGAGAACGCCCGAGGCAATCCCCATTCGGACCTGAAGGAGTTCTGGCACATCGGCCCCGACGTGGCCCCCGACAGCCCCTACTTCGGCGTCTATACCGACAATGTCTGGCCGGACGAGATTCCCGCCTTCCGCCCCTGTTTTCAGGCCCTGTACCTGGATATGGAACAGTTGGGCAAGATCATGTTGGACGCGCTGGGTCAGGCGCTGAAACTCGACCCCGATTTCTTCCGCGACATGGTCACCGACGGGCAGTCGGTGCTGCGATTGCTGCATTACCCCGAGATGGAGGGTCTGGAGGCAGAGGGTCTGGAAGGTCTGGACACCCACAAGGAAGGTCTGGACACCCACAATGCCATGCGCGCCGCGCCCCATGCCGACATCAACCTGCTGACCCTGCTGGTGGGGGCGACCGACTCCGGCCTGGAGCTTTACGACCGCAGGGGCAACTGGTTGCCGGTGGAGAGTGAGCCCGACGAGATCGTGCTCGACACCGGCGACATGATGTCGCGGCTGACCAACGATGTGCTGCCCGCCACGGTACACCGGGTCGTCAATTCGAATGATCGGGATGAATCGCGCTACTCGATGCCCTTCTTCCTGCATCCCCATGCCCGCGCCAGCCTCGACTGTCTGCCGCAGTGCGTTGACAGGAGCGGCCCCCGCTATGCGCCCATCACCGCCGGTGAATTTCTGCAGCAGAGGCTGCGGGAGATCGGCCTGGTGTACTGAAAGTGTAAACCCA
>JBBDSI010000297.1:16364-20994 GCA_040905005.1 Pseudohongiellaceae bacterium | reverse complement strand
TGCGTGCGAATCAGCTACGCAGCTTGTAGCCGGTCTTGAACATATAGGCGACGATGGCCAGGCAGATAACGAGAAACAGGACCACGCTCAACAGGCTGACCCAGATGTTGACCTCGGCGATCTCGTAGAAGCTCCAGCGCAGGCCGCTGACCAGGTACAGCACCGGGTTGAAGTGGGACACCGTCTCCCACAACGGCGGCAGCATGTCGGTGGAATAGAAGCTGCCCCCGAGGAAGACCAACGGCGTGATGAGCAGCATGGGTACGACGGAGAGTTTCTCGAAGTTGTCCGCCCAGATGCCGAGGATGAAGCCGAGCAGGCTGAAGGACACCGAGGTCAGCACGATGAACAGCATCATGACAATCGGGTGCGCCATCTGCAGGTCGATGAAGAAGGACGCGGTCACCAGGATGATCAGGCCGAGTATGATGGACTTCGTCGCCGCCGCGCCGACATAGCCCAGCACCACTTCGACCGTCGAGATCGGCGCCGACAGCATCTCGTAGACCGTACCGACGAACTTGGGAAAATAGATACCGAAGGAGGCGTTGGAGATGCTGTGGGTCAACAGGTTCAGCATGATCAGCCCGGGCACGATAAAGGCACCATAGGATATGCCCTCCACCTGCTGAATGCGGGAGCCGATGGCCGCGCCGAAGACGATGAAATAAAGCGACGTGGTGATGACGGGCGCCACGATACTCTGCATCAGCGTGCGCCGGGTGCGCGCCATCTCGAAGCGATAGATTGCCAGTATGCCGTACCAGTTCATGACTCAGCCCTGCTCCTTGCCGTCCTCGTTGACCAGGCTGACGAAGATCTCTTCCAGTGAGCTCTGGGTGGTATTGAGGTCGTGAAAATGCAATTGCGCCCCACGCAGGTCGTCCAGCAGTGAGGTGATGCCGGTGCGCTCGCCGGTGGTCGCGAAGGTATAGACCAGGCGCTTGCCGTCGCCGGTCAGTTCCAGTTCGTATTGCGCCAGGTGCTCGGGAATGGCATCGATGGATTCGTTGAGCTCCAGCAGCAACTGCTTCTTGCCCAGTTTCTGCATGAGGCTGTGCTTGTCGTCGATGAGAATGATCTCGCCGCCATTGATGACCGCGACGCGCTCGGCGATCTCTTCCGCCTCCTCGATGTAATGCGTGGTCAGGATGATGGTGACGCCCCTGGCCTGCAGCTTGCGCACGATGTTCCACATGTCCTTGCGCAGGGAGACGTCCACACCGGCACTGGGCTCGTCGAGGAACAGCACGCTGGGTTCGTGGGAGAGCGCCTTGGCGATGAGCACGCGCCGCTTCATGCCGCCGGACAGCGTCATTATCTGGCTGTCCTTCTTGTCCCACAGCGACAAATCCTTCAGTACCTTCTCGATGTGTGCGGGGTTGGGCGCCTTGCCGAACAGGCCGCGGCTGAAGGACACGGTGTTCCATACCGTCTCGAAAGAGTCCGTGGTCAATTCCTGGGGCACGAGCCCGATCCTGGACCGGGTCTGGCGGAAGTCGCGGATGATGTCGAAGCCGGCGACGGTCACCTCGCCCGAGCTGGGCCGGACGATGCCGCAGATGATGGAGATGAGAGTGGTTTTGCCGGCGCCGTTGGGACCAAGCAGGGCGATGATCTCGCCCTTGCGGATCTCCAGGTTGATGTCCTTGAGCGCCTCGAAGCCACCGGCATAGATCTTGTTGAGGTGACTGACGCGGAGGATTGGCGGCTCGGATACGGACATGGCCGCTGCATTATAGGCCAGCGCCTGATTAATACAACGTCCTGTTAATACAGAGCCCCTCTTAATACAGAACCCCTATTAATACAGAGCCCCCTGGGGAGTCAAACGCGGCGGAATTCTTTATACTGCGCCCACAGCGTTCAAAAAAGTGATGTGACGATCCCATGAATATCTTGCGCCAGTCTGCCGTCTCTCTCCTGCTGCTTGTCTCCAGCCTCACCCTGCTGGCGCCCGCCCTGTCCGCCGCGGAGGCGGTGGAACCCGCTCTCAACGCCGACGAACGGCGGCTGGTGGAGTGGCTCGAGGGCCGGGACGCCGAGATGCTGTCCCTGCTCGAGCGACTCACCAACATGAACTCGGGCAGCCTCAACAAGACAGGAGTCGATGCCATCGCCGCCCTCTTTCGCCGGGAACTGCGGGAACTGGGGTTTAGCACCTCGACCCTGCCCGGCGCGATCATCGAGATGCCAAGCTGCCCGGGCAGCGGCTACAGCGTCGATGTTGCCGACCACCTGCTGGCCAGCAAACCGGGCGACAGTAACCGGCTGCTGTTAATGGGACACTTGGACACCGTGTTTCCGCCGGACAGCCCGTTCCAGGAATTCCGCCGCGAGGGCGACACGATGTACGGCCCCGGCGTCGCCGACATGAAGGGCGGCCTGGTGGTGATGCTCTACGCCCTGAAGGCGCTGGCGGAATTTGCCGAGCTGGAGGACATGGCGGTCACCGTCTTACTGAACAGCGACGAGGAGATGGGTTCGCTGTCCTCACGCCAATACCTCGAAGAACAGGCGCTGCAGCATGACTGGGGCCTGGTCTACGAGTCCTCCGGCGCGGACACCCTCACCCGCCAGCGCAAGGGCCTGGGCCAGGCGCGGCTGGTGATCAACGGCAGGGCCTCGCACGCCGGCGGCGCCCACGAGCAGGGTCGCTCCGCCATCAAGGAACTGGCCTACAAGATCGTCGAGATAGAGAACATGACCGACTACGAGAGCGGCGTGACCGTCAACGTCGGCATCATCAGTGGCGGCGAGGCGCGCAACACCGTCGCGCCCTGCGCCGAGGCCTTCGTCGACCTGCGCTATCCGCAGCCGGAACAGGGTATCGACGCCGCGGCCCGCTTCGAGGAGATCTTCGGCCAGGTCTACAGCTACCCGGTGGACTCCGGCGAGATCACCAGCGAGAGCTGGGTCAACCTGCACCGCCCACCCAAGATCCCCACCGAAGAATCCGACTACCTGCTGGAGAAGACCCGCGCCATCGGCCGCCTGCTGGGCCAGGAGTTGGGTGTCACCGACTCCGGTGGCGGCACCGACGGCTCCCTCACCCAGGCCGTGGGCCTGCCGACGCTGGATTCACTCGGCGTGGCCGGCTCCGGCGCCCACTCCAACCGGGAGGAGGCACGCATCAGCTCCCTGGTGGAACGGGCGCAATTGAGCGCCGTGCTGATCAGGCGTCTCGCCGCGGAACCGTAGAAGTTTTTCTGCCCCGCGTGTCCCGGATATCACTCTGGGTGACAATGATCCTCATCAGATCCCAGGCCAGATTTCGGTTGCCCTCCGCTGCGGCGACAAAGGATCTCCAATAAGCGTTGTGCAATATCCGGGCTCGCAGGAAGTCTGATTTGATGTCTGCCGCCCATCGTTATATTTTACCCGCTTGAGCGACAGGGAACCCCGACATGAATGAGTATTTGCTGTTGTGGATAGAACGCATTGGCCTGGCCGATAACGAGGGCACCTATCTGCTGGTTGTCTTGTCCCTGCTAGCCATCACTGCCCTCATTGTCCATGTTGTCCTGCACGTTATTGTGCTGCGCTTTCTCGGTAACAGTGCCCGGGCGGGCCAGCAGGCCTGGCGCAAGTCCCTGTTCGGCCACAATCTGTTCACGCGGCTGGCGCTGGTCTTACAGGGGGTCATTTTCTATGCCCAGGCTCGCATCTGGCTGCAGGAAGATTCCGTCATTCTGGGAACGATCGAGGTTGTCGCCCAACTGTGGGTGATTCTCTTCACTCTCCTGTCCCTGTTTTCCCTGCTCAATGTGCTGGAAGAAATCTATCTGAAGATGGAGAACGTCGGCAAATTGCCCCTGCGCGGCATTTTTCAAAGCGTCAAACTGGTGGGCGCCTGCATCGCCGTGATCGTCGCGGTAGCCCTGGTTATAGGCGAATCGCCGATGCTCCTCTTCAGCGGCCTGGGCGCCATGACCGCCGTGGTATTGTTGATCTTCAAGGACCCGATACTGGGCCTGATGGCGGGCATACAGTTGTCGGCCAACAACATGCTGGCGGTGGGGGACTGGCTGGAGATGCCCAAGTATGGCGCTGATGGTGATGTGATTGACATCAGCCTCACCACAGTCAAGGTGCGCAACTGGGACAAGACCATTACCGCGATTCCAAGCTACTCCCTGATTTCTGATTCCTTCAAGAACTGGCGTAATATCGAGTATATGGGCGGCCGCCGCATCAAGCGTGCCATCAATGTGGATGCCGCCAGCATCAGATTTCTGAACGAGGATGACCTGGCGCGTCTGCGCAAGGCGCAGCTGCTGACCAGCTATATTGAAAGCAAGCTCAAGGAAATCGAAAGAGATAACAATGAACAGGGCATTGACCCCAGCTCACCTGTCAATGGCCGCAAGCTGACCAACCTGGGAATCTTCCGCGCCTATCTTACGGCGTATCTCGGGGCCAACAAGCACATCAATCACGACCTGACCCACATGGTGCGCCAGCTGGCCCCCGGACCTCAAGGCATTCCCCTGGAAATCTATGGATTCTGTAACAATACGAGCTGGGTGCCTTATGAGGCGGTGCAGTCGGATATTTTTGACCATGTGTTCGCGGTGATTTCCGAATTCGGCCTGCGCCTGTATCAGGCGCCCTCGGGCATAGATGTCCG
>JBBDSI010000297.1:0-16264 GCA_040905005.1 Pseudohongiellaceae bacterium | reverse complement strand
CACCCGGAGAGTGTGCCGGAAACCGAGGTCCTGGTGTCGCACATGGGTCGACTACACGAACATTTTGTGGAAGTATTCCCCGGAGACTTTCCCCGGAGGCTTTCCCCGTAGACTAGGAGGATCGAGTGATGGCGCGGGCCGGTTGGCGGGAACGCTGGGGTTTGTGGCGTTCATTGTTGATGTACTACGGTATCCCCGGCCGGCAGGCGCGGATGCGCCGCATCTACGGGCAGTTCATCCAACCCGGCGACCTGTGCTTCGATATCGGCGCGCATGTCGGCAACCGATTGCGCGCCTGGCAGGCGTTGGGTGCCCGCACGGTGGCCGTGGAGCCACAGCCGCTGTTGATGGAGACGCTGCGGCGACGCTATGGCCATGACCCGGACATCACGCTGGTGGAGGAAGCCGTCGGTGCCGAGGCGGGTGAGGCGACGCTGCACATCAGCACCCGCACGCCCACCGTCACCACGCTGTCCCGCGACTGGATGTCCCGCGTGCAGCAGGACCCTTCATTTCGGAGCGTGCAATGGGACCGGCAGGTGAACGTGCCGGTGACGACCCTGGATGCGCTGATTGCAAGGTGGGGCGAGCCACGCTTCTGCAAGATTGATGTCGAGGGCTTCGAGCTGGCGGTACTGCAGGGGCTGTCCTGTCCGCTGGCCGCTCTGTCATTTGAATACATCCCTGCCACGATGGATATCGCGCTGGACTGCATCCGCCGCCTCGAAGAGCTGGGCGAATACGAATATAACCTGGCACCCGGCGAGACTCACCGCCTGCAGTCGCAGCGCTGGTGGCCGCCCGAACAGATGCTGGAGGAGCTGCAACGCATCACCCATGGCAGCGGTGATGTGTATGCGAGGCTCATCGGATAACGCCGCTGGTCGCCTCTCACGGGGCGCCTGTCCCTGCCTGTATCCCGCGGGCGCTGTCTTCTCCGGCACGCGCCATGTCGATGGCCTCGGAGAGCAGCCGCACCGCCTCCTGCCCTCCGTGGAATCCGCGCGAGGCGTCGGCATCGATGAAATCCCAGCGTAACTGGGCGCGGCGGTGAGCCTGCCCGGCCTCGCGCAGCGCCTCGTCCGGGGCTCCGGACTCCCGGGCTGTGACGATGGCGTCCATCAGGTCCGCCAGCGCCGCTTCGGTGTTGCCCAACAGGGAGCGGGTAAGCTGCTGCAAAGAGATAGTGCGTTGCATTAGCCGTTGCACCGTGCCGCGGTGACAGTTCATGCAGGCCTGTTGCGGCTGCGCCAGGGGGCTGCGTATCCAGTGGTCACTGATCTGCACGCCATCTTCCTGTATCTGCGGCATATGACAGTCGGCGCAGGCGATGTCGCGAGTGCCGTGCGCGCCCGCCTCGTGCAACTCGAAGTTCGGATGCTGGACCTTGACCAGACCGACGCCGGTCTCTGCGTGTGTCCAGTCACTGAAGCCGATGTTGTCATAGTGTTGCTCGATGTCTTCCAGGCCGCGTCCGCTGGACCACGGCAGGGTCAGCCGATTGCCGGCGTTCTCGAAATAGTATTCCACATGGCACTGCGCGCAGACGTAACTGCGCATGTCCTGCCGACTGGCCTGATCCGGGTCGATGTCATTGGCGAGCAGCGCGTTGCGCAAGGCGGGGCGCGTAATGCGCAGCTCCATGCTCCGCGGGTCGTGACAGTCCAGACAACTGCTGCCGACGTGCAGCTCCCCGCGCAGGTCGTTGTAGGACATGGCGTGCAGCCCGTCCCAACCGAGGGTCTCGATGAGCCGGGGAGCCTCGGCCGCATGGCAGTTGATGCAGCCGGCCGGCTGCTCCCGTTCCTGGGTACGCCGGCTCTGCTGCTGGTCTGACTGGGCAAAATTGTGGGCACGGGCCGCATTATATTCGAGCGAAAAGGCATTACCTGCCCAGGCGCGCTCCCTGAACGGGTTGGCTGCCAGCCGATCGGTCGCTTCTGCGCTGCCATGTTCCGCGCCGCGCAGGTACGAGCGCACATGCAGCGGATACAGCGCCTGCCAGTCGCGCGGATCCAGGCTCTCGCCCAGGCGCTCCATACGCACGCCCTGCTGCCAGCCGAACAGCAGCGCCAGGACCACAAGCAGCAGGCCGCTACTCAGCGCCACCAGTATTGCCTTTCGCTCACGCATGTCGTCCTCTCCAGCGGCCGTCAGGCCATGTCAAACAGTTCGGTGTGGATGTTGCGCATGGGCGCGCCCAGTTCATGCAGGAAACCCTCTGCGGCGCGCAACATCGGTAACGGGCCACAGAGGAAATAGTGATAGTGACGGCGATCTTCCGGAAGATGCCGTTCGAGAATCTCCCGGCTCAGCCAGCCTTTCACGAGTGTCTCATTGTCATCCGCGCGATCCGCGAGGGTGTGGTCCGGCAACTGTTCCAGCAGGGTGATGCGGGTCAGGTTCAGCCCGGCGCTCGCCGCACGCAGTGCCTGGTCACAGGGAATGCGGTTCAGATCACTATGGGCCGTGAACAGGTAATGTGGTCGGGTGTCTCCCTTATTGGAAAGCGCCTCGAGCATACTCAGCATTGGGGCTATGCCGATACCGGCTCCGAGGAAAACGAAACCCGCTGCCTGCGGGTAATGGCTGTGACTGAACACGCCATAGGGACCGTCGACACAAGCTTTGGATCCCGGCGGAAGTGAGCCGATGGTCCGGGTGAAATCCCCCAGGGCCTTGATGGCGAAGCGCAGTCGGGGGTCGTCCGGGCGTGGCGCCGAGGCAATGGAGAAAGGATGCTCCTGCATGATGAACGGAGAATGGCCGAGACTGAGCCAGGCGAACTGACCGGGTAGAAAGTCAATGCCGGCATGGCCTGTGGGGGACAGGGTCAGTGTCCAGGTATCGCCGCGCTCGGGCGTGATGCTGTCGATCTGCCAGGGCCGGCGGCTCAGCCGCCAGGGTCGTGCTATGCGCACCACGACGATCACCAGAATGGCGGACAGCGCGATGAGCGCCCACAGGCTGCGCATGACCGGCGCGGAGCTGTAGTAGCCGATGCCATCCATATGGGCGAGGGCCAGGCCGATGCTGACCAACGCCAGCAGCAGATGCACGATCCGCCAGCGGTTATAGGGCAGCCGCAGACGCTTGCGCCAGAGCGAAGTGATCGCGATCAGCAACATCAGGCCCAGCGCCAGTACGCCGCTGAGCATGGGCCATCCGGCCAGCAATCCGGGAACGTCTGCGATCAGGTCGGGACGATGTATGAACAGCAGCACAGGATGGGCGATGACGACGGAAAGGAGAACCAGACCCAGATAGCGGTGGAAATGGTAGATCAGGTCGACGCCGAAGGGAGCCGTCAGCCAGCGCATCCGGGCGGTGAGCAGGAACTGCAGCACAAGCAGACTCAGGCCGGCGAAGCCCAGGGCAATGCCGGCCTCCCATTTCAGGCCGCCGCGTGCGGGAACCGGCACCATGATCATGGTCAGCAGGGGAGCGGAGACCAGCAGCAACCAGGCAAGAAGCCACATGCGTTTGCGTACAATCTGACTCAAGGGTAAAGTCCCGCTATTAAGTGCATTCGCTGATGTCGAGC
Source organism: Pseudohongiellaceae bacterium (assembly GCA_040905005.1). Lineage (GTDB taxonomy): Bacteria > Pseudomonadota > Gammaproteobacteria > Pseudomonadales > Pseudohongiellaceae > UBA9145. Next base: position 12,720 of record JBBDSI010000297.1, on the reverse strand, counting down.
GCTGGAAGATACTACCATAACCGGCCAAGCCCAGATCGGGTAGATCCCTGTGCCGTTAGCGTTGACTAAAAGTCGTCTTCAATTCCCGGTGCGCGACGCCCAGGCACACCAATAAAATAGTAAGTGAATAGTCACAGAAAAGAAATGCAGCCTGGACCCTGTTGCCAGTGCCATAATGCGGGCACGCGATATTGAATCTGTTATTTGTCGAATGTATCTCAAGATGAGCAATCTCCCCAATTTCGTATCCCACCTCGAGTGCAGCTACACCGGCGACACCTATCCGGCGGGCCAGTTGCATGGTCTGTCGCAGGCAGGCAAGCCCCTGCTGGTGCGCTACGACCTGGAGGCGCTGGCAAAGGCTGTCCGCAGGGAGGATCTGGCAGAGCGCCTGCCCGAGTTCTGGCGCTACCGGGAGTTCCTGCCGGTGCGCGATGCCGCCAATATTGTGCGCCTGGGCGAGATCATGACACCGCTGCTGCCCGCCTCGAAGTTGCAGCGGCAACTGGGCTGCGGCGATTTGCTTATCAAGGACGAAGGGCGTCTGCCCACCGGCTCCTTCAAGGCCAGGGGGCTCGCCCTGGCTGTGTCCATGGCCCGGGAACTGGGCGTCAAGCGCATGGCCATGCCCACCAACGGCAATGCGGGCGCCGCGCTGGCGGCCTACTGCGCCCGTGCCGGCATCGAGGCCTTCGTCTTCTGCCCCGAAGACACGCCGAGTGTGAACGTGGAAGAAATCGCCTACCTGGGGGCCCACACTTTTCTCGCCAACGGCTACATCAACGACTGCGGCCGCATCGTGGCCGAGGGCAAGGACGTCATGGGCTGGTTCGATGCCTCCACCCTGAAGGAGCCTTACCGCATCGAGGGCAAGAAGACCATGGGGCTGGAGCTGGCGGAACAGCTCGGCTGGGATGTGCCGGATGTCATTCTTTATCCCACCGGTGGAGGCACGGGACTGATCGGCATGTGGAAGGCTTTTGCCGAGCTCGAGGCCGTGGGCTGGATCGGCGCCAAACGACCGCGCATGGTGGCGGTGCAGGCCGAGGGCTGCGCCCCGATCGTCAAAGCCTTTGCCGCGGGCGAGCGCCATGCCGAGCCCTGGCCGAACCCCCACACCGTGGCCGCGGGGATACGGGTGCCGGCCGCGGTCGGTGATTTTCTCATTCTGGATGCGGTGCGCGAGAGCGGCGGTTTCGCCACCGCCGTGTCCGACGAGGCGATCAGCAGCGCGCAGCGGGAATGCGCCGTCAGCGAGGGCCTGCTGCTATGCCCCGAGGGCGCCGCCACCCTGGCCGCGCTAAAACAGGAACTGGCCGGCGGGCGCATCCGGCCGGACGAACGGGTAGTACTGTTCAATTGTGCAACAGGGCTGAAATACCCCATGCCGTCGCGGCACCATCACATCGACCTGACCCAGGCCGTGGATTACGGCTTCATCGAATCCCTTTCCCAGTTGTAGGCTCAAAAAACGGGGGAGGAACTCGTGGGCTTCCGACTGATTAAAGGGTTTCAGCCTGTTCCCCAGTCACGAAACTGGACAAACCACTGCTGCGGAGATAGCTTTAATTCTTCCTATAAATCAGGACGCTAAACTGGATTCTCTCCAAATTGCCACAGATTGGCTGACTTCGAGGTTCTATAATCACGAATTCAATAGCTTTATCAAACTTATTCGACTCTGCAACGGCTTCAATTGCTAACCGCTGCCATCTTCCTTCCATGATTACTGAGTCAAACAATTTACACAGCACACTGCTGGGCCTGTGTCTGTCACTGCTGGTAACCACCGCCAGCGCGCAACAGGTTGCCAATCAGGAAGATCCCTCGGATGACTCCACCATTGTCTATCCGGCGGATTATTTTGCCGAGTTTTTCCCTGTCTCAGCCAATGACATGTTGAACCGGATTCCCGGTATCAGCCTGGCCCTGCGCGGTGGTGGCGGTGGCCGGGGCCTTGGTTCCGGTGCGGGCGAGGTGCTGATTAATGGCCAGCGCATGACTGGCAAAAGCAATGAAAGCCGCAGTCAGCTCAGCCGACTATCCGCTGACCAGGTGGACTATATCGAAATCATCCGCGGCTCCTCCGAGGAACTGGGCGTGCGCGGCGGTGGCCAGGTAGTCAACGTGGTGTTACTGGACACTCCGTCCCGCTCCAGCACCACTGTCGAGGTGCGTATGGATCGCAGCCGTGACGGCACTGTCGATCCCGGCGCCCAGCTCTCCTACAGTGCTCAGAGCGGTGACCTTAATTATCTGCTTGCCCTCGAGCTTGATCCACGTTATCGCGCCTCCAAAAGTCGCGAATTCAGCTATAACGCCAGTGGCGAGTTACAGGAGACTCGCTTTGAAGAGCAATTGCGCGACGAATCCCAGCTCCAGACATCCGGCAGTATCGGCTACACCCTTGGTAATCACCTCATTCAGTTCAATGCCCTTTATGAAACCAGAGGCACAACGCCCATCACAGTCGACCGTCTGATCAATGATGTGCATAACCAGACCAGCGAGCGGCAGGTAGAAGACAATGAGAGCATGCGCGACAACTGGGAAGTGGGTGGTGACTATGAATACGGTTTCGACGATGGTAGCAAGTATCGGGTGCTGTTTATCGTCAATGACCGCGACTTCGAATTCACCCGTAATCGTTTCGATGTCATCGGGGGTGAGAATCGTAAGAACCTTTTCCTGCTTAACCAGGGTCGGGACAGGGAGCGCATCGTACGCACCTCCTACACCTGGAACGTGGATGCCGCCCAGGGCATGGAAGTCGGCCTGGAGAGTGCCCAGACCATTCGCGACTCCAACCTCAGGCTGGGCACAAATGGTAATGGCGAGCCGTCAGCGGAATTCGGTGGCCTGGTACCGGTTGACATTGATAACAGCAGCTCCACGGTGGAAGAGGTGCGCTACGAACCCTTTGCCGTGCACAACTGGCAACTCAATGACCGCATGAGCCTGGAAAGCTCCGTGGTGGTGGAATCATCCACCATTGAGCAATCCGGCGATGTGAGCAATAGCCGTAGTTTCCTCTTCGTCAAACCGAATCTTGATTATCGTTTCAACATCACCAATAGCCTGCAACTGCGTGCGGGCGTACGCAAGGATGTGGAACAACTGAGCTTTTCCGATTTCAGTGCCTCAGTGGACGGCAGTGACGAAGACCAGAATACCCAGGCCGGGAACCCGGGGATTCGCCAAGAGCAATCCTGGCGCTACGAAGTCAACCTGGAAATTCGCCTGCCGGAGAACCTGGGCGTGGTGAACTCCCAGTTCTGGTATCGCAATCTCGAAGATGTCATTGGGCGCGTAGATGTGTCACCTAGCGAAGATAACCTGCAGTCGGCCCGAGGTAACATCGGCGACGGCAAGCGCTACGGATTGAATCTGGATGTCAGTACCCGTCTACCAATGGTCGGTCTGCCCAATGCCCTGCTGACCACCGGCATACGGCTGCGGGATTCTGAAATAATCGATCCCTTCCTCGGCATCGAACGCCGTCAGGAAGGCACTAACCGCTGGTCGTTGAACCTGGGTTTCCGACATGACATCACCGACCTGGGACTTACCTACGGGTTCAATTACTCCAACGAGTCTAACGGCGGCAGCGGGCGCACCGAGATCGATATTATCGATACCGAAACCCGCATCGAAATGCCCTACGTCTCTGCATTTGTGGAGAAAAAGGCTTTTGGTAATATGATCTTCCGGCTGGAATCGCAGAACCTTACTGAAAAAGAATTTTGCCGAATCCGCACGCGGTTCGTCGGTGCCACCGCCAATGGCATCGTCGAGGAAATCGAAGATTACTGTAACGGCAGTGGCATGCAACTGGCCTTCAAGATACGCGCCACCTTTTAGAACTGGCCCGGACTATTCATGAACGAACTGCGGACGGCTGTTTGCCCAAAAGAGTATCTGCCCCTGCCGGATGACCTCGACGGGATAACAACATGACACAATTCCATACCCGGCACGGACTCCCCTGCCTGCCCATTTTTCCCCGACCCATTTTTTCCCGACTACTGGGCGTCGTTACTATCGGCTGTGCTGTGTTGCTGTCTGCCTGCAGCGGTCTGTCAACAGACAATCGCGCCGCAAGCACCGATGTGGCCCTCACTCCACCGCCGAATTTTATCCGCGGCCTGGTTTCCACCAGTACGCCGGAGCCGTTTTACCCGCTGCGCGCCCGCTCACTCAACCTGGAAGGTTGGGTATTGCTCAATTTTTCCGTTGATCCCGCCGGCGCCGTAATCGGCAACAGCATTGAAATTATCCAGACCCAACCACCGGGTTACTTCGAACGATCCGCCACCAATGCAGCGAGGCGTCTGCGTTTCGAGAACACTCAGGATCGGGTGGTGGACGATATCCGTTTCGTATTCCGCTATGAACTGGAAGACCGGGACCAGGTTCTGGTGGAACCCGAAACCCGGGTAGTGGAATTTCGCGAGCTCATCCCCATGCGCTACATTACCCCCGACTACCCTCCGACAGCCCGCGCAGACGGCATCGAAGGCTATGTGGTCGTGCATTTCGACGTGACGGAAACCGGAGGCATAGAAAATATTCGCGTCATCGACAGCGAACCGGTGGGCGTGTTTGAAAGTACGGCGAGAGAAGCCGCGGCGCGACTTCGATTTGAGCCGCGTATCGTCAACGACGAACCGGTACGCGTGGACGCAGTCAGCTATCGCTTCGACTGGACCCTGGATCCCTGAAGCTGCCGGCCTAGCCCGTTCGGTTTTTGTAACCCCCTGACAGCGGATTGGGGTTAGCGTCGCCGGTTGAAGCGCAGAATCTGGTTCGCCTGGTCAGAATCGGGATACTGAATGACAATGGTCAACACTCGGCCGTCCGGAGAGATGGTCTTGGCGCCGATCTGACTGACGACGCCATCAATCTCGACAGTGTATTGCACGGCGTGTTCATGGTTGGTACCTCCTGTAGAAGGGGCACTGCAGGAAATCATGAATCCCCCGATCCGGGTCAGCCCACAGGGCTGTGGATGGGGTCAGTTGTGTGTACGACGGTTTAAAGGTATCCCCCAAGCCGGGGCTTATCCAGTTATGTGCCTGCTGTAATGCCTGGTCTCAAACCCGCGATCCCAATACAATCCTCAGCAATTGATTGGTGACATATAAGGACCTTTACAATGATCAGTAACCGCTTCCGCCACTCTGGCAAACTCTTCCTCTCGGCATCCGCCGCTCTGCTACTTGCTGCCTGCAATGAGGCTCCGGAAGGGACGGCGAGCCCGGGCCCCGCCGCCCAGATTACCCAGTCCGCCGCCCAGGCTCCAACCAGCGATGATGCCACCGCCTTCAGCGCGGAAGTGGAAGAATGGACTCGAGAATTCGGCGAGTTCTCCGCCCGCACCGCCTGGGTCCAGCAGACCTACATCAACTTTGACACGAACTGGCTGCTCACCCGCGCGGACACGGAATCCACCGAGATGGGGGTCCGTTTCGCCAATGAGGCCAAACGCTTTAATGACATCGAGCTGCCGCAGGAGATGCGGCGCAAGCTGGAGATGATCAAGCTGGGTCTGAACCTGCCAGCGCCGCAGCGTCCGGGAGCGGCGGCGGAACTGGCCGAGATCAATACCCGCATGGGGGCTGCGTATGAGACCGGCAGGATCGAGCTGGACGGTCAGATGGTTCCGCGCTCGGAGTTGGAGAACCTGATGGGCGAAATCCGCGACCCGGCCAGGCTGGAGGAAATCTGGACGAAGTGGCGCATGGTGCCGGCTACAGCGGATGCGGATGGCAACAGCATCAAGAGTGACTACACACAGATGGTCGAGCTGGCCAATGAGGGCGCCCGCGAACTGGGCTACGAGGACGTGGGCGCCATGTGGCGCTCGCGCTATGACCTGACGCCGGATGGATTTGCTGCGGAGATGGACCGCCTCTGGGGGCAGGTCAAGCCACTGTACGACGAACTGCATTGCCACGTGCGCGGGGAACTGAATGAAGCCTACGGCGATGATATCGTGCCACTGAATGCACCTATTCGCGCGGACCTGCTCGGTAACATGTGGGCGCAGTCCTGGGGCAACATTGAGGATCTGATGGTACCGGAGGCGGGCGCTGCGGGCTATGATCTGACGGAGCAGCTACGCGCAAACGACTATGACGCGCAGCGCATGGTCGAGACGGGCGAGGCGTTTTTCTCCTCCCTGGGCTTTGACCCGCTGCCTGAAACATTCTGGGAGCGCTCGCAGATCGTCAGGCCGGAAGGCCGCGAAGCAGCGTGTCATGCCTCAGCCTGGAATCTGGATTGGGCGGATGATATCCGCATCAAGATGTGCACGGCCGTTAACGCGGACGACTTCAGGACAGTCCACCATGAACTGGGCCACAATTACTATCAGCGCGCCTATCAGGATCAGTCCGTCATCTTCCAGACGGGCGCCAACGGCGGTTTCCACGAAGCCATCGGCGACATGATCTCCCTGTCCATCACCCCCGCCTATCTGCAGCAGATTGGCCTGATCGAGACGGTGCCTGATGCCTCGGGCGACGTCGGCCTGTTGATGTCTGCGGCACTTGACGGCGTGGCGTTCCTGCCCTTTGGTCTGCTGATGGACAAGTGGCGCTGGCAGGTGTTCTCAGGGGAACTGACACCTGAGACCTACAACGAAGGCTGGTGGAATCTGCGCGAGGAATATCAGGGCGTGCGTCCACCGAATGCCAGGTCCGCGGAGCTGTTCGACGCAGGTGGCAAGTACCACATTCCGGGCAACGTCTCCTATGAACGTTATTTCATCGCCCGCATCCTGCAGTTCCAGTTCCACAAGGCGGCCTGCGAAATCGCCGGCTGGCAGGGACCGCTGCATCGTTGCTCAATCTATGGTTCTACGGCAGTCGGTGAGCGCTTCAATGCCATGCTGGAGATGGGGGCATCGCGGCCCTGGCCGGAGGCGCTGGAAGCCTTCACCGGCACACGCGAGATGGATGGAACCGCCCTGGTCGAGTATTTTTCGCCGCTGATGAGCTGGCTGCAGGAGCAGAACGCAGATCGTAGCTGTGGCTGGTAAGCGGCGCCCTTATCTGGTCATGGCAAATCGAGAAGACAAAGCGAACAGTTACCTAACTTTGCAAGCGGCCCACTGGCTCCCTACTTCCAGTCGTAAGCCCCCCAGTGCTCCTCTCTGTATCTGAGGGGGTCGGCCAGTATGTCCTGGCGCCATCGCGCCGCTTCTTCAGCAGTGATGGGCTGGAATTTTTCTGGCAGCGTCTCTTTGTTGAATTCCATCAACACCCAGTTGACCACAGCTACCAACTCCGCGTCCGACAAGGGCGTGTGGGCGGCGCCCGGGACCCGGAACAGGTAGGAGCGCATCGCCGGCACCGCCACCATCCTGCCCAGCTCGCCGTGCAGCGTCGGCACGTTCGGCGCCTTGCCTTCGCCGGTGGGCCGGTGACAACCGCTGCAGTACTGCAGGTAATTGGTCCTGGCGCTGGCGGCCAGCACATCGCCCCCGGCGAGCAGAGCTAGCAGGCCAAGCAGGGGCAATGCGGCTATCGGCCCGGTCGAGCGCTTATTCATCGGCCGCTCCCAGTACCAGGGATACGGTGCAGTGATAGCTGGTATTTTCGGTGCCGAAGCACCAGAGTACTGTGTTGCTGTTGCTATTAAAGTAGACGGGCTTGTCGCCTTCCGTGTTGTGACAGGAACAGCGGGCGCAGACCGCCTTGCCGCAGCAGTCATTGTAAGACATCAGATAATCCCTATCGTCCACGGGATTGCGGCAGGTGCCCACCCAGGTGATCGGTGAACGTTCGGCGCCGGGGGGACACGACGTCTGGGAACCACCGCAACAGGAGCACAGTGTGCCGCTCATGGCACAATAGCGCCAGTAGTCACAACTTTGCGGATCGCCTATCTCCTGGATCGGATTCTGGGCAAAGCTGCGCGCCACCGGCAATAGCGGCAAAGACGCGACGCCAGCCATCATCATGCCGAGCCGGGAAAGAAAGCTGCGGCGGGATATCCGGCGCGCCAGCGCCAGGGTCATGCGGCGGGCGTTGGCGTCGACCCAGTAACAGGTATGATCGATGACTCGTTCCAGTCTCATGATGTCTGCTCCAACGTCTCTGGCCGGGCTGCGCCGTTTGCGTTCTTGATGTAATCCTGCAGAGTGGATACACCGCTGTCCATAGACTCGATCAGGCTTTCGAGGTGTTCCCGGCTATTGACCAGCCCCTTGCTAATCAGTATGCCGTCTCCGCCGATGAGCACAGCAAAGGGTAGTTTGCTGACGCCGAAGACCATGCCCAATTCCTGGGAAATGGTATAGGGGTAGGCAGCCAGGTCCAGGTCGCGGGCATAGGCCTGGTGTTGTTCCAGGGAATCCCCGTCGCTGGCGAAGATCAATTGCAGGCGGCTGCTTTCCACTCTCGCCAGGGACTTCGCCGTCGGTACCAGCGTCTTGCACACGGGACAGGTAGGCGAAACGAACAGGATCAGGGTCGCCCGCCCGTCTCTCTCGATGCCTCTCTCGCCGCCTCTCTCGCCATCTCTCTCGCTACCCCCCAGGGTGAGTTTGTCCCCGGTCAACGTCGTTACCATCAGTTTTCGGGTCAGCTCCCCCACCTTAGGGCCGGAGGTGGGCAACAGCGCGCCGGCGGGGGCGACCCGCTCGTGCAACACACCCACCTGCCGCGCCAGGGCGAAAACCAGCAGGGCAAGCAGGATAATGACCAGCCATGCCAGAATATTGGAAATGATCAGCGCCTCAAGCATGGGGCTTTCTCCAGGAATTGATGGCGCCCTGATTGCCGAGCAACTGGTTCAGGGCGGCATAGAGGAGAAGCAGCGCCGCCAGCGCCAGGGCTAACACGAACTGATCCAGCAGCACCGGCTCCCGCGGGCGGATGCCGGCCAGTGGCAGCAGGGCCAGGGCTGCCAGGACCAGATTGCGCAACACCTGCCAGGGGGACAACGGGTGGCCCATGCCGTCAGGGTCCGGGCCGGCGGCCAGGCCACAGCCGCAGTCGATATGTCGCCGCCCGCGCGCCAGATTGACGCCGATGGCCAGGGCATAGATGAACAGCAACAGGGCGCTGCCCCAGGAAACCACCGCCAGGGCCCCGGCGCGCAGGGCCAGAAGCAGCCAACCGGCCCCCAGGGCGATCTCCAACACCGGAATCAGGATGCCCGCGAGCGGTATCAGCATGCCCAGCAGCAGCCGGTAATCTGCGAGTATTCCCTTGAACCGGGCCTGATGTCCCAATTTATGCAGGCCGGCCGCGACAAAAAGCAGTGCCAGGCCCAGGGCGAGGCAGCGGAAAATCAAGGTATCGAGCACGGCTTAAAAGTCCTCGAACAGGGCGGCGCTCGGCGCCACGATGGTGCGCTCATGGGCGAGGGTGAAGGCATCGTATACCTCGGTCCCTTCCTCGCTGGCGGCGATCAGCCTGGGCGCGGTTTCCTGGGTCACCATCAGGCTTGTCACCGGCGAGTCCATGGCCTTGCGCAGGATCCGGCGGCGGGATTCGACGCTCACCAACCAAATCTCTTGGCCGGGCTCATGGTGGGTATCCACTGGCCCCTGGTGCATGGCGACGTACAGGAGCCCTGTTTCCTGGTGCACGCTCAGGAACTCGTCTCCACCGGGGCGCCAGTCTTCCTCGCCTTCCGGCACGATGGACCAGGGCTCGCCGATGTTGATCTGCTCGCCGCTGACGCTGACTTCGAAGACCGTGCCGGAGTGGGTGATGAGAAGCCAGCCGTCGGCCGTGCGGGCAGTACGGTCGAAGACCGCGTCCTCCTGCACGTCGAAGAACACCTCGCTACGGGCGCGGTTGACTTCGAATCCGCTGATATCCAGTTGAATCAGTTGCAGCGTGCCGTCGCCGCACACCATCAGGAAGTCGTTTTCCGCCACCGGCAGGATTACCGCGCAGCCCGGGGTCGATATTTCGTAGACAAACACGCGATCGATGACGTCAACGATTGACACCGAGTGCCCCGGATTCATATTCAATACCGCCAGGTGGCGCTCGTTATTCAACAGGCCCACGTGGTTGCGCACCGACAGGCGCGCCATGTGATTGGGGATCTCCACCTCCGCGATGGGGCTCAGATTCTCGAAATCATAGACGGTCACCACGTCGGTACGCACGCCGCGCACGCCGCGGGACATGTAGGATTCCGGTGCGTAAAACTCGCCCCGGTCGCGGGAGAGGGTGACTGCGGGCGTGCGCCGCGACAGGGACAACAGGCCCTGCATCTCGCCGCTCTCGGCGTCGAAGATATAGCCGCCGTTATTGGTCTTGGCAATGAACCAGTTGGGACCCGGCTCCGGCAGGGTCTCCACCGTGAACACCTCCTGCTGCAACTGGGCCGAGGTGGTGGATAGCCAGCAAACAGCAAGGACAGCGGTAAGACATGCGCCGCGCATGGTGAACCTCCATTTTCTCGCCGGGCCCTGTCGCAGGACTCGTGACGTTTTATCCGGATCAGCCGACTGCACTGGATTACTCATGAAATCAGGCATATCGGCGTCCGCAGTAGCTTGTTCATGAATAGTCCGGGCCAGTCGGCTGCTACCAGCCTACCGCCTGGCCGTCCTTGCGATGGTCCGACCCGGCGCGGTAGACGCCGTTGACCGGATGGTCCTCAAGGATGCTCTGCTGCGAAAACTCCGGCACCGGCAGGTCCGGGTCGCGAGTGAACAGGATCCCCTGGTAGCCACCCACACTGCCGCCGGTGACGGTACGCACCTCGTGCCCCCTGGCCTGCAGGGCCGGCCCCACCAGCTCGAACAGGGCATTTTCCAGGGACAGCAGGTTGCGATTCTGATTATGGGTAAAGCGCGCCACGTCGGTGGTCATCTGCACGTTCATGCCGTGATCGATCATGTTCACCACGTGCTGGGCGTGAGTCTCCGGTTGCACCGAGCCGCCCATGTTGCCAAAGGCCAGCAGCGGCTCGCCGTCCTGCATGACGAAGCCGGCGATGATGGAATGGAATGGGCGTTTGCGCGGAGCGACCACGTTGGGATGGTCCTCATCCAGGGAAAAGCCGACACCGCGATTGTGCAGCATCATGCCGTAGGGCGGAATGGTCATGCCGCTGCCGTAGACGGCATAGATACTGTGAATGAGGGACACCATGTTGCCCCAGCGGTCGGCGGTGGCGAGATAAACCGTGCCGCCGTCCAGCCCGCCCTTGACCGATGGCTCCGCGGCCCGGTCCATGTCGATGCGGTCACATAAAGACTCGGCGTAGTCCTTGGACAACAGCCGCTCCACGGGCACGTCGGCGAACAGGGGATCGGCGTTGTAGGCGTGCAGGTCCGAGTAAGCGAGTTTCTTGGCTTCCACCATGAAGTGCCAGTAGTCGGGATGGTTCGGCCCCAGCGCGCCCAGGTCCAGGCCGTGCACCGGCGCGCAGACCTCCAGGATATTCAGCATCTCCAGGGCGGCGAATCCCTGGCCCGGCGGGGGCAGTTGAAAAACGTCGTAGCCATGATAGTTGGTGCTGATGGGCTCTACCCACTCCGATTCGAATTCGGCCAGGTCGGCGTGGGTCATGACACCGCCCGCGCTTTGCACCTTGGCGACGATGGCATCGGCGATGGGACCTTCATAGAAAGCCTCGCGGCCCTGGCTCTGGATCAGGCGTAGCGCCTCGGCCAGCCCCGGGTTGCGGATGATGCTGTACAGCGGCGGCACTTCCCCGTCGTTCAGGAACACCGCGGCCGAGTCCGGGTCATCACTGAGCTTTTCCCGCACGCTGACCAGGTCGCGGTGGCGGCGCTCGGCCTGGCCCCAGCCCTCCTCGGCAATCTGGGCCGCCCGGGCCAGGGTTTCCTGGAATCCAAGGGTACCGAAACGTTCCAGCAGGGCGGCATAGCCGGAGACGGCGCCCGGCACCGTAGCGGCATTGACGCCGGTAAAAGGCACCTGGTCCACGCCCAGGGTTTCCCTGAAATAGTCTGGCGTCCAGCCCGCCGGAGCCCAGCCGGCGGAGTTCAGGGCATAGAGCTTCCCGTCTCTGGCGCTGTACACCAGGGCAAAGAGATCGCCGGCAAGCCCGGTATCATTCTGGGAGGTCACGTCCAGTACCGCCGCCGCGGCCACCGCCGCATCGATGGCGTTGCCACCCTGCTGCAGTATTTCCAGCCCGGCCTGGGCGGCCAGAGTATCGCTGGTGGCCACCATGCCGTGGCGAGCCAGCACCTCGGACCGGCCCTGGGCCAGCCAGCCCTGCGCGCGGGACCCGGGCGCCGCCACGATAGCCGCGGCGGGATTGACATCGCCCTGCCTGGTCAGGCCAAAAGGCGTAGTGGACTGACCACTGCTGAGTAACGGAATGCCAAGAAGAGCTGCCACCAGCAGCAGGCGATGGATGTGACTGGGGATAGGTAGTACGCGCTGTGCCATGCGCCTGCTCTTGTTGTTATTCAGGATAGCTTCGGCCCAATGCTACCTCTAGCGGTTAACTCACACAACATCGAAACTATTATCGAAACTATTATCGAAACTATTGAACTGTGGAAACACCCCCCTTGTACCTTTGAGCCTTGTGAGCGATATAAAACAACAAACGGGCAACCATGTGGGATGTCGCTCTTCAAAATCCAGGCGCCCTTGTGGGGTTTAAGCACCGGCTAATTCGGGGCGGTAGCGACAGCCCTGCCCCGCAACCCGGATCAGGTTTGCGTCATCAGAAACGCGACGACGTCATTGATCTGCTGCCCGGAAA
>JBBDSI010000296.1:0-3517 GCA_040905005.1 Pseudohongiellaceae bacterium | reverse complement strand
GCGTGTTCGCGGCCTTCGGGCACCAGCACATCGGCCTCACGGGCGGCCCCAAGACAGGTCGACTCGTCGCCGGCATGATCGCCGGCGTGCCGCAGAACATCGATCTCACGCATTACGGCCTGCAGCGCTTTGCCTGAGAGCCCGGGCGCTCGACTGGCGGGAGAAAAGCCGTTGCATGTCGCGGCACCTGCCACTAAAATTGACTCCAACCAAGGCAGGGCTGAATAATTACTATTGCAGATAAACAAGAACACGTAATTCTTGCCCGGGGACCGAAAACAGAGGAGCTTATACTATGGTTTTACGACGATCGACTTTTGCGGCTGCGGCGCTGATCATGGCTTCGTCGGTGACTTCGGCAAGTGCCGAGACGGTGGAATTCGTGGCCGGCCAGTTGGGCGGCGGCTGGTATACGATGGTGTCCGGTATGGCCAGCATTCTCGAAGAGGACGTGGCCGATCTGGAGGTGAGGGTTGTCCCCGGCGGCGGCACGGCCAACCCCTCCAAGATCCAGGCGGGCCAGAGCCAGCTTGGCATGGGCCTCGACATCTTTGCGAAGATGGCGCGCGAGGGGACGAACCTGTACGAGGGCCGCGAGCACGACAAGCTGATGATGATCGGACAGAGCTTCTCCGACAACTACATCCATTTCATCAAGGCGGCTGACGCGCCGCTGGGCTTTGCTGAAGTCTTCGAGGAAAAGGATGTGGACATCGGTGTGACCAAGGCGGGGTCGTCGGACGAAATGACGTTCCGCTTCGTCATGGAACATTACGGCACGTCCTATGATGACATGCGTGCGAACGGGGCCAAGATCGTTCAGGGCGACTACAACGAACTGGCTTCCGCCTTCAAGGACGGCCAGGTCGATTACGTGTTTATCGTTCTGGGTGCGCCGGGAGCGGCGGTGATCGACATGTCGCAGGGCCGCGACGGCGAACTGGTCGCATGGCCGGAAGAACTGCGCCAGCAGTTTTCCGAACAGTACGGCTACTCGCTCAACGAGTTCCCTGCCGACACCTATCCTGAATACCAGGACGGTCCCGTTCCGACCATCGTCATGGCGACGACGCTGATGGTCTCTGCCGACCTGTCGGAAGACGTGGTGTACAACATCACCAAGGCGCTATGCGAAAACTCCGGACAGCTGCCGGACATCCACGCCAGCATGAGCGTGTTCGACTGCGAAACCGCGGCCGACACGCGCCCCGTGCCGGTCCATCCCGGTGCGCTGCGCTATTACGAAGAGCAGGGGTATCTCTGATCCGCGAACGAACCCGACTGCCATCGAACGGCGTTCAGCAGGCGGTGCCTGCTGGACGTTTCGCCCGCGATGGAACCGGACTGATGGACAGCCGGTGAATGCCTCGCCGTTCTGCCGCGCAGCGCGGGCCGCAAATACGCAATGCGCTCTCCTGCAGGATCTCCGACGAGCCGGGTCAATGAATGCGTGAACTTTCAGGGTCGATCCGACTGGCAGTGATCGTTTGGGCAGCGACGGTCACGCTGTTTCACCTCTATACAGCCGGCTTCGGGTTCTACGAGCCCCGCTCCCAGCGCTCGCTGCATCTGCTGATGCTGATGCCGCTTGCCTTCATTCTCTTCCCGGCGCGCAAAAACTCCCCGAGCGTCAACCCGTCGGCTGTCGATTGGGGGCTGGCAGCCCTGGCGCTGCTGCCGCACGGGTATTCCTATCACGAAGCCTTCCGGATCAACCTGCGCTTCGAGAACATCGACCCGCTGCTGCCTATGGAAGTCGCCATGGGCACATTGGCGACCGTCCTGATCATCGAGGCCATCCGCCGCGCCGTAACGCCGGTCCTGGCGGGGCTGCTGGCGGTCGGAATCGGCTATCTCTTCGTCACCGAATACATGCCGGGCATCCTTGGCTACCGGGACATGGCGTATTCGGAAATCGTCGAGACCATGTACCTGCTGAACGGCATGGGCATGTATGGTGCCATCACTGGCATCTCGGCCACCATGGTGGCGATCTTCATCATCTTCGGTGCGTTCGTCGACGGCAGCGGCGTGGGACGGCTGTTCCACAATGCAGGAACCCGGATTGCGGGACGTCAATCCGGAGGGCCAGGCAAGGTTGCCGTGGTCAGTTCCGCCCTGTTCGGCACGATCAGCGGGTCGTCCACCGCAAACGTCTTCACCACCGGCTCGTTCACCATTCCTGCCATGATCCGTCTCGGGTACCGCCGGCACTTCGCCGGTGGCGTCGAAGCTGCCTCGAGCGTCGGCGGCCAGATCATGCCGCCGATCATGGGCGCCGGCGCTTTCGTGATGGCCGAGATCACCAACACGCCATACGTCCAGATCATGATCGCGGCGACGATCGGAGCCGTGTGCTACTTCTTCATGCTGCTGCTGTGCGTGCACCTGGAAGCGAAGCGGCTGAACCTGCAGGGCATGGCGGCCGAAGACATTCCTCCCTGGCGGCTCGTCCTGGACGACCTGCATCTGCTCATTCCGGTGGTCGTCCTGCTGGCGCTGCTGCTGCTGCATTTTTCGCCCCACTTCGCTGCGTTCTGGTCCGTCGTGGCGGTGGTCGTGTGTTCCTGGATGCGCAAGCACACGCGCATGTCGCCCGGCCAGATATTCAACGTCCTGGCGACGGGCGGACGCAACATGGTGATCGTCGCCCTGGCGTGTGCCGGGGCAGGCATGTTCGTGGCCTGCCTTACGGTGACCGGCCTGGTGATCTCGATGTCGACCATCGTCAATTCGATCTCGGGCGGCAATCTGCTGATCGCAGGCTTTCTGTTGATGTTCACGACGCTGATCCTCGGTATGGGCGTCCCGACGACGGCGGCCTACATCATCGGCGCCTCGATCGGTGCGCCGATCCTGATCGCAATGGGCGTGCCGATGCTCGGGGCGCACATGTTCGTGTTCTATTTCGCCATTCTGGCCGATGCCACGCCGCCGGTTTCGGTGGCCTCCTATGCCGCGGCCTCGATCGCCAAGGCGGGGCCGATGCGAACGGGCTTCGTGGCCTTCAGACTGGCCATGGCGGCCTTCATCATCGGCTTCAGTTATCTCTATACCCCGGCGCTCATGATGCAGGGGCCGTGGGTCGAGATCATTGGCCAAGTTCTGGTGAACCTGTTGGGGTTGACCATTCTGGCGGTCGGTCTGTTCGGATATTTCCGCATGCCGCTCGGGCTGCCGCTGCGGCTGGTTCTGGTTGCCAGCGGATTGCTGATCACCCTGCTCGAACTCTATTCGGTCTGGCCGCGAATCGGAGTCGAGCTGATCATACTGACGGGACTGTGGTTCATGCCGCACCTGGTGCGCATTGCAGGCCCAGCGAAGGAGACGCTGAAATAATGGTTACGTCGGGGGACGAGGCGGCTGTCGTGGTGATCGGGGCCGGGATCGTCGGCATGGTCAGCGCATATTCTCTGCAGCACGAAGGCCACAAGGTGGTGGTGATCGATCCCGACCCGCCCGGGGAAGGGGCATCGTTCGGCAATGCGGGTTGCCTGAACGGATCCTCCGTCGTGCC
>JBBDSI010000295.1:0-3541 GCA_040905005.1 Pseudohongiellaceae bacterium | reverse complement strand
AGCCTGAGCGCATTACTGACTACCGACACCGAGCTCAGGCTCATGGCCAGTGCCGCGATCATCGGCGACAGCAGGATGCCGAAGAACGGAAACAGGACACCGGCCGCCACCGGCACGCCGATGCTGTTGTAGAGCAGCGCGAACATCAGGTTCTGGCGCATGTTGGCGACGGTCTGCTCGGAGACGATGCGCGCCTGGGCGATACCGCGCAGGTCGCCCTTGACCAGGGTGATCTGGGCGCTGCTCATGGCCACATCGGTGCCGGTGCCCATGGCGATACCCACATCGGCCCGGGCCAGGGCCGGGGCGTCATTGATGCCGTCGCCCGCCATCGCCACGCGGGCCTGGCCCTGCTGCAGAGATTCGATCAGCTTCATCTTGTCTTCCGGGGTGACCTCGCTGTGCACCTCGTCGATGCCCAGCTTCTTGGCCACGGCACGCGCCGTGCGCTCGCCATCGCCGGTGGCCATGACCAGTTTCAGGCCGCGTTCGTGCAGGGCCTCGATGGCTTCACGGGTGCTTTCCTTGATCGGGTCAGCCACCGCCAACAGACCGATCAGCCTCCCGTCTGCGGCCAGATAGATCACGCTCGCGCCCTCGCCGTGCATGTCATCGGCGACCTCGGCCGCGGCGCTGAGATCGATGTCTGCCTGCTGCAGGAAAGCCCTGTTACCCAGCAACAGTTTTCTCTCCTGGACCTGGCCCGAGACGCCCACGCCGCTGGCCGAATCGAAATCGTCGACCTGCTGCAGGGTCAGGCCCTGCTCCCGGGCGGCGGCCACGATGGCCCGGGCCAGCGGGTGCTCGCTGCCCTGGTCCAGGCTCGCAGCCAGCTCGAGAATCGTCTCCGACGAGTCATCGCCGAGCGCCCTGGCCTCGCGAAACACCGGCTTGCCCTCGGTCAGGGTCCCGGTCTTGTCCACCACCACGGTGTCGACCCGACGCAGGGCCTCGATGGCCGCCGCGTCCTTGAACAGGATGCCGTAGGTGGCCGCCTTGCCGGTGGCCACCATGATGGACATGGGCGTGGCCAGACCGAGCGCACAGGGGCAGGCGATGATCAATACCGCCACGGCGTTGATCAGTGCATAGACCCAGGAGGGCTCCGGCCCGAACAAACCCCAAATGAGAAAGGTTAGGACGGCGATGGCTACGACGACCAGCACGAAATAGCCGGCCACGACGTCGGCCAGTTTTTGCATGGGCGCACGGGAGCGCTGCGCCTGCGCCACCATGTGCACGATCTGTGACAGGGTGGTGTCCGCGCCCACTAGTTCCGAGCGAATCACCAGGGCGCCGCTGGTATTCAGCGTCGCGCCGATGACCTTGTCGTCCTTCTCCTTGCTGACCGGAATGGGTTCGCCGGTGAGCATGGATTCATCCACGGCACTGCGGCCTTCCTCGACGACACCGTCCACCGGTATTTTCTCTCCCGGCGTCACGCGCAGGCGATCACCCACGCGAATCTCGTCCACCGGGACCTCCTCATCGCTGCCGTCTTCCCTGATACGCCGGGCGGTTTTCGGTGCCAGGTCCAGTAACGCCCGCAGTGCCGTCGATGTCTGCGAGCGCGCCCGCAGTTCCATGAGCTGACCCAACAGGGTCAGAGAGATGATCACCGCCGCGGCCTCGAAATACACCGCAACCCGGCCATCCATCACGAAGGAATCCGGGAACAGCTGGGGCGCTACAGTGGCAACCAGGCTATAGAGATAGGCCAGGGAGGTGCCGAGGCCGATCAGGGTCCACATATTGGGGCTGCGGTTGCTGACGGATTGCGCCCCCCGGATAAAAAACGGCAGTCCCGCCCACAGCACCACCGGCGTCGCCAATACCAACTCCACCCAGTTCTGCCAACCCTCGGGCAGCCAGCCGCGGCCATGGCCGAACATGGCCAGCACGAACACCACCAGCGTGAACGGCAGGGACACCCAGAAACGGCGCCGGAAGTCGATCAGTTCGGGGTTCTCTTCTTCCTCCAGGCTGGGTGTTTCGGGCTCCAGCGCCATGCCGCACTTGGGGCAGGTGCCGGGTCCCTGCTGGCGAATCTCCGGGTGCATGGGACAGGTATACCAGGCCCTGGGGTCAGCCTCTTCCTGATCGTCCGCGTCCCCCAGATACTTGTCCGGCGCAGCGACGAACTTGTCCTTGCAGCCTGCGCTGCAGAAATAGAAGTCCTCGCCCGCATGCTGGTGATGATGCTTTGACTCCCTGCTCACCGACATGCCACAGACGGGGTCCTGCAATGCCTCTGCATTTGCAGGGGCGGGCGCTGACTGCTTGTGCTCGTTCATGTTCTCTCCCTGGCTGAAGCCGAGTGGATCAATGCCGCAGCTATAAAGCCTGATCTAACTTCAAGGTCAAGCGTATCCAGCCGTATGAAATCGCGGGTCACTACCGCTTCGTTAGAACCAGAAACGAAAACCGGCGATCCATTGCGTCTCCCGATGTTGTCCCAGCGACTCGAACACGGTGACCGCCTCACCGTGGTGATGCACACGCTCGTAGCCGATGTAGGGCGCGAATTGCCGGCTGATCTCGTAACGCAGGCGCAGGCCCAGCTTGCTCTTCGACAGGCCCTTGCTGTGTCCCGCCTCCAGGTCGGAATCGCCGAAGAAATCCAGGCCCACCTTGGGTTGCAAGATCAGGCGCTGACTCAGCAACAGATCGTATTCCATCTCGATCGAGGCGGCGGAATGCCCTTCCGCGTTGACATAGGCGGTCGCGTTCACCTCGATCCAGTAAGGTGTCAGGCCGGACACGCCGAACGCCAGCCATTCCCGATGCGCCAAATCACCATGGTCGTAGCGCCCGCCGACCTGTATGTTCCAGAATGGCGAGACCGCCCGGGAATACAACAACTCGGTCTTGGACTCTTCGATGGTAAGATCACGCCATTCCAGCTCCGAGCGCAGCATGAAACGCCGGTAGCTGTTGCCGAACCAGGCATATCCGGAAAATTCCTGAAAGTCCTCCACTTCGCCCCGGCGGGTCTCGAAGCGGTCGACCCACAGGCCGTAAAATTCCGTCTCATCCGCCAGCGTCAGTTGCTGCGCTTCAGGTAATGCGTAAGGTCCCGAAGTCCGGGTATAGCCCCCCGAATACGCGTGCGGGTCGCGCACCTCTGCCTGTCCCTGGGTCATCGGCATGTCCTGGGACATCGCGGGCTGTGGCGCAGCGCCGTGATCATCATGGGGGGTCGCCGTTGCGGCGTGGCCATCGTGGTCCTGGGCCCTGACCGCACTGGCCAGCAGCAGGCCGGGGCCGGCCAGGAGGATTGCGAGGACTGCTTGCAATGAACGTTGCCTGTGCTTCATGCGACTGTGCTTCATGCGACAACTACCTCCCGAAACATGCCGGCGTCCATGTGCAACAGCAAATGACAGTGCCAGGCCCAGCGCCCCAGGGCATCGGCGGTGACCGAAAAGCTCACCCGCTGGGCAGGTTGTACCGGCAGCGTATGGCGGCGTACCAGGAAGTTGCCATTGGCGTCCTCCAGGTCGCTCCACATGCCGTGCAGGTGCATGGGGTGGGTCATCAT
>JBBDSI010000294.1:0-3552 GCA_040905005.1 Pseudohongiellaceae bacterium | reverse complement strand
GAGTGTTTACTCGCTGCATTTACTCTGAGTATTTACTCGCTGTGTTTACTCTGAGTAGCTGCCTGGGTGTCTGTCGGGCGCGGGCGACCGGAATGACCCGGGGATTGGGTGGTAAATTTCTTGGTTTCGGGGTGAGAAATTGCTTTACAAGCGCCACAATTCGCATAAACTGCGCGCTCGCCAGGATTTCGGGAACGGTTTCTGAGTTCGAATCGTTCTGCGTAACAACTCGCATCCAGCCGTTTCCAGGCGCCTTGTTCCACTGCGTACAGGAGGTTTTATGAAATGTCACAATACATCTCCACTTACGCAATGGCGTGCGCGACACGGCCAGAATTTCCTGTCTATTGCCTCCGCCCTCATGTCGCTCAGGTAGCCACCCGCTGGTTCCTGGACAACTTCCCGGGACGCACGCTGTTCGCGGTTAAAACCAACCCCCACTTCGTCGAGACCATCGCCGCCGCCGGCCTGAGGCATTTTGATGTCGCCTCCCTATCGGAGATCGAGCATGTGCATGCGCGCGTCCCCGGGGCGCGGCTGTCCTTCATGCACCCGGTCAAGAGCCGGCTGAGCATCCGTCGCGCCTATTTCGAATTCGGCATCCGCGACTTCGCCCTGGACAGTGAGGACGAGCTGCGCAAGATCCTCGAAGAGACCGGCGATGCGCAGGATCTCAACCTGTTCGTGCGGCTGTCGGTGTGCAACCGCCGCTCGCGCCTGAAGCTCACCGGCAAGTTCGGCATCGCCGGCACCCCGGCCGCAGCACTTTTGTTCAAGACGCGTCAGGTCGCCCGGCGTCTGGGCGTGTGCTTTCACGCCGGCTCGCAACTCACGCAGCCGCAGGCCTACGCCGACGCCATGCAACTGGTCTCGCGCCGCATTCGCGAATCCGGTGTCATCATTGATATCCTCGATGTCGGAGGAGGATTTCCGTCCGTCTATCCGGACAGCAGCCCACCGCCGCTGATGCACTATGTGAATGCCATCGCAGACTGTTTCGAACAGATGCCGGTCTCCGAGACCTGCGAGCTGTGGTGCGAGCCTGGCCGCGCGTTGGTGGCCGAGGCCGCCTCGCTGCTGGTACGGGTGGAACTGCGTAAAGACACCACCCTGTACATCAACGACGGCACTTATGGCGGGCTGTTCGATGCGGGTCACCCCGGTTTCAATTTTCCGGTGGCGGCACTGCGCACAAGCGCAGCCGGGTCGACCGAGTCGGCGGGATTCAGCCTGTACGGTCCAACCTGCGACAGCATCGACTTCATGCCGGGCCCGTTCCTGCTGCCCACCGACATCGCCGAGGGTGACTACATCGAGATCTTCGGTCTCGGCGCCTACAGCATGCAGTTGCGCACCACGTTCAATGGCTTCGACCACACGGAGCTGGTGGAAGTGGCGGATGCGCCCCTGCTGTCCATGTACGGCCTGGCGCGAGCCAATGCGGCCGGTCATGCCCAAACTCATTACCTGCCGACGCAGGAAAGTGAACAATTACCGGGAGACAACCAATGAGCCAGTCTGCAGCCGCCAGGCAAGCCGACCGCAAGCAGCAATTGCTGCAGCGGGAAGTGGAGCACATCGACATCACGTCCTTCGACGCACGGCCGTTGGTCGCCGCCATGGACAAGATGTCCTTCACCTCGCGCGATCTGGCCCGTGCCACCGAGATTTATAACGAGATGCTGGCCGACGAGAAGTGCAGCGTCATTCTCACCCTGGCCGGGTCCACCTCGGCCGGTGGCTGCATGCAGCTCTACCGTGACCTCATCGAGCACAACATGGTGGATGCCGTGGTCGCCACCGGCGCCAGTATCGTCGACATGGACTTCTTCGAAGCCCTGGGTTTCAAGCACTACCAGGGCAGCCCGGACCTGGACGATCGTGACCTGCGCGATCTCTATATCGATCGCATCTACGACACGCTGATCGACGAGGAGAACCTGCAGGCCTGCGACCACGCCATCGCCGCCATCGCCGACTCCCTCGAACCACGCCCCTACTCCTCGCGCGAGTTCATCCGCGAGATGGGACGCTGGTGCGTAGACAACGCACACAAGCACGACTCCCTGGTGGAGACGGCGTTCCGACACGACGTGCCGGTGTTCTGCCCGGCCTTCACCGACTCCAGCGCCGGCTTCGGCCTGGTGCTGCACCAGGCGCGCAATCCCGAGCGTCACCTGACGATGGATTCGATCCGCGACTTCCGCGAGCTCACCGAGGTGAAGATCGCGGCCGGCACCACCGGCCTGCTGATGATCGGCGGCGGCGTGCCGAAGAATTTCGCCCAGGACACCGTGGTCTGCGCCGAGATCCTCGGCAAGCCGGTGGACATGCACAAGTACGCTATTCAGATAACGGTAGCCGACTCCCGCGACGGCGCCTGCTCCAGCTCCACGCTGAAAGAAGCCTGTTCCTGGGGCAAGGTGGACATCGCCCGCGAGCAGATGGTCTACGCCGAGGCCACCAGCGTGCTGCCGCTCCTGGCCAGCGATGCCTGGCACCGCGGCCACTGGAAGCAGCGCCAGCGTCGTCACTTCAGCAAGCTGTTCGACAGGTAAATCATGTCACTCATCTACCGCAATTCAGCCCAGGGCTTCCTGGGTCTGGACAATCAAAGTGCCGACGAGGCTCGCGCCGTCATCGTGCCCTTCGGGCTGGAAGCCTCGGTGAGTTACGGCGGCGGCACCGGCGCCGGGCCGGCCGCCATCCTCGAGGCTTCGCAGCAGGTGGAACTCTTTGACGACGAGTTCTGGCGCGAGTGCTACAGCGACTACGGCGTGGCGACGCTGGAGGCCCCGGCGATCATGCCCGGCATTCCCGCCGCGCTGGAACAACTCGAGGAGACCATCGAAGCCCTGTTAGCGCAGGACAAGTTCCCGCTGACACTGGGTGGCGAGCACTCACTCAGCGCCGGCGCCATCCGCCCCTTCGTCAGGCGTTATCCCGACCTGGCCATCCTGCACTTCGATGCCCATGCCGACCTGCGCGACGGCTACGGCGGGGAACACTATTCCCACGCCGCCGCCCTGCGCCGCTGCCTGGACGAACCGATCGACACGCTGGTGTCGGTCGGCATCCGCAACATCTCCGCCGAAGAGATTCCCTTCCTGGAGGCGAACCGCGAACGCGTGCATATTCACTGGGCGCGGGAGAAGCGCGACTGGGATATCGACGCCATTGTCGCCCCATTAAAGGACCGGCCGGTCTACCTCACCTTCGACCTGGACGGCTTCGACGGCAGTGTGATGGCGGCTACCGGCACCCCCGAGCCGGGCGGCCTGTTCTGGGACGACGCCATGGACATCATCCGCGCCGCCAGCCGGGTCTGCCGCATTGTCGGCGCCGACGTGGTGGAACTGGCGCCGCGCGATGAATTACACGCCTGCGACTTCCTCGCCGCCAAGCTCTGCTACAAGATCCTCAACTTCGCCTTGTGCCGACAGGACGCCTGAGCGTTCCTGTGGCAGCACTTCCGCGCACTGACTCTGACGGAGCTTCAGCAATCGCGGAGCTGCAGAAATAGTATCCGCGCATCGGCATGAGACTGCCCTG
>JBBDSI010000293.1:0-3557 GCA_040905005.1 Pseudohongiellaceae bacterium | reverse complement strand
GAATAGTCCGGGCTACCCGGGCTAGCTCGTCTGGCCGCTGATGCGGGCGGCCAGCGCCAGCAATTCGCGCGCCTTCTTCAGGTGCGGCACATCCACCATGCGCCCATTGAAACTGAAGGCCATGTGACCGCCTGCCTGTTGTGCCTCGAACGCCTCGATCAGCGCCTGGGCCTCGGCGACGGCCGCCTCCCCGGGGGTGAATGCCGCATTAACGATATCGACCTGATCGGGATGGATGGTCAGCTTGCCGCGAAAACCCATGGCGGCGGCGGTGAGCGCCTCCTTCTCCAGGCCTTTCGTATCGCTGAAGTCCACATAGACCGCATCCACTGCCTGGGCCTCGGCGGCGGCGGCCGCCAGCAGGCAGGTCGCGCGCACGTAGCTGAACACTTCGAGGTAGTTGCCGTCGGCATCACGCTTGGCATGGGCGCCGAGTATGGCGCCCAGGTCTTCGGCGCCCCAGGTCACGGCGTCCACCCGCGGATTGCGTGCCAGGGCCGGCAGGTTGAACACGGCTTCCGGCAGCTCCGCGCCGATCAGCACCAGCGAGATGGCACCGGCGGTCATGCCTTGTTCGCTCTCCAGCGAGCCGACAATCTGGTCGATGGCATCCACGTTGCCGCGTGTCACCACCTTGGGCAGCATCAGCCCGTCAGGGCGGCAGGCGACCACGGCCTCCAGATCGGCACGCCCCCAGGGGCTGTCCTGGGGGTTGATGCGTACCAGGCATTCCTTGCCGCCGAAATCGTTGTCGCGCAGCCACTCGCAGACGGCGTCGCGGGCGCGCTCCTTGTACTCGGGAGTTACCGCGTCCTCGAGGTCCAGGATCAATGAATCCGCCGCCAGGTCCAGGGCCCTGGCAAACATGCGCTCGTTGCCGCCCGGCACGAAATGCAGGGATCGTCGATGCCCCTTGGGGCCAGGTTGTGGATCGCGGGAATGAGTCATCTTGCGTTGGCGTCCGGTTACTCGGGCCGTCATGGTAAAACGCGGCCCCCATGCTGGCAACTGACCCGGGCATGAATTACAGTCACGTTTTTCGTCGACCACGCCTTGTCATGAGCCAAGTGGAGCAACCCTACGCCGACTATCTCGGTCGCAGCCATCGCGTCAGCGAAACCATTGGCCCCTATCCGGTACGGGCCATGCGTGCCCTGCTGGACTTGCCGCCGCTGGCATCGGCGACCGGCGATACACTCCCACCCCTGTGGCATTGGCTGTATTTTCTCGAGCCGGCCCGGCAATCGCAGCTCGGCAGCGACGGCCATCCCGGGCGCGGCGATTTCCTGCCCCCGGTGCCGCTGCCGCGGCGCATGTGGGCTGCCGGCGAGCTCAGTTTCAGGCAGCCGCTACGCATCGGCCACACTCTCACCCGGCAATCAACGATACGCCGCATCGAGCAGAAGCAGGGCCGCTCTGGCGTCCTGACCTTTGTCCATGTCGGCCACGAGTACCGCAACGATTACACCCTGTTAATGGAAGAGCAGCAGACCCTGGTGTTTCGCGCGGCGCAGGAAGCAGGCGCGCTGCCGCCGGCTGTCAAGGAAGCCCCGTCCGGCGCGGACTTCTCCCGTCCCTTTGTTGCCGATGCCACGCTGCTGTTCCGCTACTCCGCCCTCACCTTCAACGCCCACCGGATCCACTTCGACCGGGATTACGCCCGTGACGAAGAACACTATCCCGATCTCGTGGTCCACGGCCCGCTGCTGGCGACAAAGATGATCGAGTTGCTGCAGGAGGCTCGCCCCGGCCTGCGCCTGGCCAGCTTTCGTTTCCGCGCGCTGACGCCGGTATTCGCACAGCGGCCGATGACCATCGCCGGCCGGGCGCTGGCAGACGGACAGTGGCACTTGTGGGTAGCGGACGCCGACGGAGGCCTGTGCATGGATGCCACCGCTATGGAGAAGGGAGCGTCCGCATGACGGCTTCGCAGCCGCCTCCGCTGACCGGCCTCACCGTCCTCAGCCTCGAGCACGCCATCGCTGCGCCCTACTGCAGCCGGCAGCTGGCGGAGTTGGGTGCCCGGGTAATCAAGATCGAACGCCGCGAGCATGGCGATTTCGCCCGTCACTATGACGCGAGGGCGAGGGGTCAAAGCTCCCACTTTGTCTGGAGCAACCGCGGCAAGCAGAGCATGACGCTCGACATCAAGCACGCCGGAGCCGGGCCGGTGTTAGAGCGTCTGCTTGCGAAGTCCGACGTGTTACTGCAGAACCTGGCGCCCGCTTCCGCGCAACGGCTGGGACTTCACTGGCAGGCGCTGCAGGCGCATCATCCGCGGCTAATCGTCTGCAATATCTCCGGCTATGGCGCCGCGGGCCCCTATCGCGAGCGCAAGGCCTACGACCTCCTGATACAGGCCGAGGCCGGCCTGCTGTCTATCACCGGCTCCCCCGATGCCCCGGCCAAGAGCGGCATTTCCATCGCCGACATCGCCGCCGGCACCCAGGCTCTCAGTGCCATCCTCGCGGCTCTATTGCAGCGCACCCACACTGACCAGGGCAGCGAGATCACCATCTCCATGCTGGAGGCACTGGCGGAATGGATGGGTTATCCACTGTACTACGCCCTGGACGGTCAACCGCCGCCGGCACGTAGCGGTAGCGATCACGCCAGCATCTATCCCTATGGCGTTTTCGCCACCGGCGATGACGAGGAGATCCTGCTGGGCGTGCAGAACGAACGGGAGTGGCACTCCCTCTGTCATGAGATCCTGGCCCGTCCCGAGTTGGCGAGAGACCCGCGCTTCGCCGACAACAGCGGACGCTCAGCCAACCGTGACACGCTGCGCCCGCTGCTGCAGCAGTGTTTCGCCGGCCTCGGCACCGACGAACTGGGGCAGCGACTGGACCAGGCGGGTATCGCCTGGGCCCGACTCAATGACATGGCCGCCGTCTGGTCCCATCCGCAACTCAAGGCACTGGGCAGCTTCACCACCATCGAGACTCCCGAGGGCCCCCTCCCCGCCCTGCGACCCCCGGCCCGCAACAACCACTTCGACACCACCCCGGGCCCGGTGCCCGCGCTGGGGGAACACACCGAGGCGATTTTGAGAGAGCTGGAATATAGCGACGCAGAGATCGACAGACTGCGGTCTGATGAGGTTATTTGACTACCAGAATGCACGCAATTCACTGATTCTCGAGGTTCTTTACCAATCAAGGGCTGTGCTATCATGCGCGCGTTTACCGGACCGCCAGACCGGACACAGCGCCGATGCGAGTGAAGGCAGCCTCTTTCAAACTGTCAGCACTACAGCAACCCCTGCTAAGGGTTGATCGAAGTACTTGGCCGTTAATGTGGAGTTTCCTAATAGAGGATAGATAGCTAGACAAACAAAGCAAGAACACGGAGAGATGGCCGAGTGGCTGAAGGCCGCACATCCTGCGAGCAGCGGGGCTGGTGTTATAGCGACACCTCGGCTCCGAATCAGCGGCAGTGCCCCCTGCTAAGGGCTGATCGAAGTATTTGTCCAATATAGGTGGAGTTTCCCGATAGAATAGACCGCAATAATCGAATACAAGAGATTACGGAGAGATGGCCGAGTGGCTGAAGGC
>JBBDSI010000292.1:0-3563 GCA_040905005.1 Pseudohongiellaceae bacterium | reverse complement strand
AACTCCGATGCCAGGGCCCAGGGTGGCAGCGCCGGCTTTTCCTTCATCGGCGACGCCGGCTTTATCGGCTTCTCGGTGAGCGACCTGGAAAACAACTACGGTCTGCCGCCTGGCACTCACGGGCATGCTCACGGGGATGAAGAGGAGGAGCATGGCGAGGACGAGCATGAGGAAGAGGGTCACGAGGAGGATGAGCACGAGGAGGAAGTCGAGTTCGTGCGCATCGACCTGGACAAGACCCGCTACGACGCCCGCGGCATGCTGCGCTTCAGCGATAGCTGGATCGACAACATCCGCGCCTCGATAGGCTATACCGACTACCAGCACAAAGAGATCGAGACCTTCGCCGACGGCGAAGCCGAAGTGGGCACGCTCTACAGCAACGAGGGACTGGAGGGTCGGATGACGCTGGAACGGGTCGCCACCGGTGCCTGGTCCGGCGTCTACGGCCTGCAGTGGAACGACACCGACTTCAGCGCCATCGGCGAGGAAGCCTTCATTCCCGCCTCGGCCATCGGCAGCCTTGGCTTCTTCGGCGTCGAGCGCTTCACCGGCGGCAATGCCAGTGTCGAGCTGGGGTTCCGCGTGGAAAACAGCGAGGTGGATGCCAGCGCCGGGTGCGGCTATGACGACACAAGCATCAGCCTGAGCGGCAGCGTGCTCTACGACCTGAACGAGGCGTCCAATCTGCTGTTCGGCCTGTCCCGTTCCGAGCGCGCGCCGACGGTGGAGGAGTTGCTGTCCAATGTGGACGCCGGCACCTGCCGGCAGAAGGCGGATGACGAAGACCTGATTCTCCACGCCGCCACCGGCCTTCTGGAGATCGGCAATCCGAACCTGGACCAGGAGACCGCCAACAACATCGAGCTCGGTTTTCGCCAGCACGCGGGCCCGGTGACCGGCGAACTCAGCGCCTATTACAACGAGATAGACGATTACATCTTCCTCGATTTCAGCGGCGAGGAGTTCGAAGAGCAGCCTCTGGCCCGCTATCTCTCCAGGGACGCAGTGTTCAGCGGCCTCGAGGGCAGGGTAACCATGAACCTCCTGGAAACCGCCGCCGGCACGCTGGAGTTCGGCCTGTTTGGTGACCTGGTGCGGGCCGAGTTCGACAGCGGCGGCAACGTACCGCGCATCCCGCCGGCCAAACTCGGGGCGGAACTGCGTTATTTCGGGCCGGCATGGACTGTGCACCTGCATGCGACCCGAGCCTTCGCTCAGGACGACGAGGGTGAACTGGAACTGCCGACGGATGCCTATACGTCAGTATCGCTCTACGCCGATTACCACTGGCTGTTGGCCGGCGACAGCGAGCTGACGGTGTTCCTGAAGGGTGACAACCTGCTGGATGAGGAGATCCGCAACCACGCCTCGTTCCTGAAGAACTACGCACCGGAACCCGGACGCGGCTTCAGGGTCGGACTGCGCTTCGAGTACTGAGCGGATGCGCCCGGGGAGCATTGCACCCCGGGCCCCGGACAGTGTTTGCAGCACGGCTCGATCGCACGGCCGCCTGTCTGACACCAGGTCACGGGGTAGCCGTCTCACTGGAACAGGCGCATGACGGGCTGGTACGGAATGATTACAACTCCGTGATTTCGGTAAGAGTGAATAGCACCTGCTCAGGCGTATTCTGAATCAGCTTGAACAGGGCCGTATATTCAGTTTCGGCGACGCTATCAACGGCAAGGGCACCCACCACCAGCCGGGGCACGACGAACGTATTCGAATTCAGGTCATAGACTGCGTGGAGGTCGCTGGCCAGTTTCGTGGTTTCGTTTATGGCGATCAATTCAAAGGTCTGCGGAAGCGTCTCAATCAGTCGGAACATCACATCGTAAACTATCACCGCACCCTCATCGTTGGGAATATTCATTGCCGGTATGTAAAGCGATTGGCTGATCGGCTCATAGACCGCCGTGCCTGGGTCCAGAGGAGAATTCCCCTGGCCTCCGGAACCATCGCCAACGAGTGCAGCCAGGTTGTTGCTGAAGGCTGAGAGGTGATTGCGTGAACCTTTGAGAAGATTGCTATAAACGCGGATGATGGCCGAATTGTCGGTGGCCGCGATGGCTTCCTCCAGATCAGCAATATCGGTTTCTTCTATCAGCACGCCGACTTCCAGTGCCGCCGTGGCTGAGACTGTCCCCTGCGCAAGCGATTGATCGTAGAGACTCTGTAGCTCAGCGTTGGTAAACACCCCCTCGGCATTACCTGCAGCCGGATCGGCAAGACCGTAGTTTTCAAGCAGACTCAGGACAGCATCCATGTGCCGCTGCTCCGATTGGGCGATGTTGGCGAAAATGCTCAGGCCGGAAGAGGAATACAGGGCAATGTAGACATCACGGGCCAGCTTCTCCTCTTCTCTGAGATACTGGAGCTGTTCCTGCTCGGTCAGACTTAGCGGAGTCTGGGAATGTAGTGGCATGCTCAATAACAGCGTGCCGCAGACCAGTAACAGCCGCGCCAGCGCGGGGTGATTTTCCCACGATACAATTCTGATACTTTTCAAATGAACAATCCTCCATCGACCTGATATGTGACGAGGATGGATAATGCATGAATTCAAGAAATTGTAGTTGCGTTTGGTCAGGTTTTTGCAGTTTTCAGTTGAAACGCAGCACCCTTGGTTCGAGTCATACTAACGGAGGGCAACTCGAACAGTTTGGTGCGGCAGGTCAGTCGTCGCTCTTGTCAACCGGTTCGCCACGCATGACTTTCTCGCCAGTAAACATAGCCGAAATCAGGCTTCCACCTTCACGCTTCTCGGTGATAACGACACTGGCAACATGCACCACAATGACAATAAGCAACACATAGAAACTGGTTTCATGCAAAGTAATGAACGGACTGCGAAACGCGCGCATGGCATCCCAGGCGGCGCTGTCATACATCTCGGGCGAGTAAGGCACCAGGGTCGAGGGTTCGACGCCGGGGGCGGCAACCCACTGGGCAATCCAGTAGCCGAAAGGCGGATAGAACAGATCGGTTCCAGCCAGTACCAGGCCGGTGACAGCCTGGACCGTCATGAGAATCAATAGCACCGTCACGCCGATCCTGCCAACCGGGTTATGCCCCAGGTAGTTCTCCGGCGGTCCGGAGATAAAGGCGGTAACGTAGCTACGCAGGGCATGAAAGTAGCCTTTACCCCCCGGCAGAATGCTGCGCCAGCGCGCATAGCGATTGCCCATAAAAGCCCACACGAAACGCCACAGCAGATTCAGGGCGAATACATAGCCAATATAAGCATGTACCGTTTTGAGAGTGACCTTGCCGGCATCGGAGGCGTCGATGTTGTTGGCGTAGAGGATGGTGGTACCTACGCCCACCAGGCCAATCACACACAACACATTGATCCAGTGGAACCAGCGCGTACCTGCGTCCCACACCGGATAAGCTTTAAGTTCAGACATCAGGAGTCTCCCGGGGGGGTGCCTGTTTTCGTCTCTTGGTGAGCCGGCATCAGATTGATTACAGAGGTGGTCGGCGACTGCATTGACCCGATTTCCCGGTTTGGTTTCAATGTAGAGTAGCTGACTATATTAGTTGTCGGGATAGTTTGC
>JBBDSI010000291.1:1169-3564 GCA_040905005.1 Pseudohongiellaceae bacterium | reverse complement strand
GCTTGGCGAGAGGAAATATCTTCTCTGTGAGCCCATAAATTCCGCGGACGAGCCCTTTTTATAAGAGCCCCTGGTACAAGAGACCCGTTTACAGGTTGCCATCGACGTCCTCGCTCGGGAGCAGGTGCTTGACGTCGAAAAGTGTCGAGGAGGCCTTGCCCAGGGCGCGAATCCCGGCGCTCCCCAGGTCCGCGAACTGGCGATGGGCGACCGCCACGATGACGGCGTCATAGCGACCGGGCGTGAGCGCATCGACCAGGTGTGGCGACTCCTCCGGGTCTACCCAGGGGTCGTACACCTCGACGTTGGCGTGATAGGACTCGAGCGTGCTGATGATGTCGAACACGCGGCTGTTGCGGGTATCGGGGCAGTTTTCCTTGAAGGCCAGGCCGAGAATGAGGATGCGTGCATCGATCACGTGGATGCGCTTGCCCAGCATCAGGCGGATGACCCGCTCGGCGACGTACTGGCCCATGCCGTCATTGATACGCCGGCCGGCCAGGATGACGTCGGGGTGGTAGCCGACCTGCTGCGCCTTGTAGGTCAGGTAATAGGGATCCACGCCGATGCAGTGCCCTCCCACCAGGCCGGGGCGGAAGGGCAGGAAGTTCCATTTGCTGCCGGCGGCGTCGAGCACCTCCTGGGTGTCGATGCCGAGCTTGTTAAACAGGATCGCCAGTTCGTTGACCAGGGCGATGTTGAGATCCCGCTGCGTGTTCTCGATCACCTTGGCGGCCTCGGCCACCTTGATGCTGCTGGCGCGGTAGGTGCCTGCCGTGATGATGCCGGCGTAGAGACGGTCGACGAGATCCGCCGCCTCCGGTGTAGAGCCGGAGGTCACTTTCACGATGTCGGCCAGGCCATGGCCGCCGTCGCCGGGGTTCAGGCGCTCGGGGGAGTAGCCGACGAAGAATTCCTCGTTATAGCTCAGGCCGGAAACCTCGCTGAGCAGCGGTACACACTCCTCCTCGGTTGCGCCGGGGTAGACGGTGGACTCGAAGATGACGAGGTTGCCCGGGCGCAGGTGGGCGGCGATCAGGCGCGCCGCCCCCAGGATGGGGCGCAGATCGGGCTGGTTCTGTTTGTCCACCGGGGTTGGGGCGGTGACGATGTAGATGTCCGCGCCGTCCAGGCAGGCCGGGTCGCTGTGATAGTCGATGCGCCGCGCCTGCTGTAACTCTTCGCTGCTGAGGGCCAGGTTGCGGTCGTGGCCGCGGCGCAGTTCCTCCACCCGGCGGGCGTTGATGTCGAAGCCGGTGGTGGCATGCCGTGCCGCCAGCGCGTGGGCCAGCGGCAGGCCGACATAGCCCAGGCCCAGCACCGCGATGCGGGTGTTTTCATCCAGTGTCGGTAGGTTCATGTCCCTCTATTCCCTCAGTACTCTCTCAGTTATCCCTCAATAGCTCCCCCGGCGCGCCCGCGCGTGCGAAGCAGGCTGATTCTACTCGATAAAGCGGGTGCCCGGCGACCTGAAAACTGGCGCGCTGCGCCGGCGTTTCGTGCAGGGCCCGGGCGGCGCGGCCGCCGGGATGGCGTGCTATACTGCGCGGCGTCGGTGTCCAGTCCCGCAAATGCCAGTGAGGTGCGCGACAGGACGCCAGGGAAGCAAACGCATGCAGCAATTCAAGACAATCGGCCTGGTCGGGCGTCCCGATCACAGCGGTGTGGTGGACACACTGCAGCGCCTCATCGAGTACCTCAACGGCAGGGACCTGGCCGTGATCCTCGATGCCGACACGGCGACGCTGCTGAGCGAAACAGACGTGCGCCAGTGTAGCCGCACCGAGCTATCGAAGCACTGCGACCTGGTCATCGTCGTCGGCGGTGATGGCAGCATGCTCAACGTCGCCAAGGCCATGGCGTCCGATCAGGTAGCGGTGATCGGGGTCAACCGGGGTAAGCTGGGCTTCCTCACCGACATCCTGCCGGAGGAACTGGAGGCCCGCCTCGGGGAAGTCCTGTCCGGCGCCTTCACCGTCGAGAAGCGCTTTCTGCTGGATGTGTTCCTGCGCAACGGGTCTGAGGAGACCCACCTGGGCTCGGCGCTCAATGACGTGGTCCTGCATCCGGGCATGGCCGCGCAGATGATCGAGTTCGAGCTTTTTATCGACGACACCTTCGTCTACAGCCAGGAGTCCGACGGCCTGATCGTCGCCACGCCCACCGGCTCCACGGCCTATGCGTTGTCCGCCGGTGGACCCATCATGCATCCGCATCTCAATGCCGTCGTCCTGGTACCCATGTATCCCCATTCACTCAGCAGCCGACCCATCGTCGTCGACGGCGACAGCGAGATTCGCCTGATGGTGGCGGCCAAGGGCAAGCTGCGGCCACAGCTCAGCTGCGACGGCGAGGAACGCTTCACCACCAGCGCCGGCGACGAGCTGATCGTGCG
>JBBDSI010000291.1:0-1069 GCA_040905005.1 Pseudohongiellaceae bacterium | reverse complement strand
TGACAGAGCAATGATTGAAGCGGCCAGTCTCGACATCAGCGTCGACCTGAGCGGGTTCAGCGAAGTGCTGCGCCGGCAGGGGCTGCCGCACCGCATCAGCGAAGAGTCCGGGCAGCAGGTCATCTACGTGGACTCGGATGCGGCCGCGACCTATGTGCGCGAAGCCCTCAGCCAGTGGCAGCGTTCTCCCGAGTTGCACGCCGCAGCGGCGGCCTCCGGCGGCCGCGGGCGAGTTGGCGGCCAGGCAATGAGCGCGCGGGCCCTGGTGGTGTTGCGTACCAGTCCGATCACCCTGGTACTGATCGGCCTGTGCCTGCTGGTGGCCGCCGTCAGCAGCCTGGGAGGCCGCGCCGATCGCGTGGATTTCCTCTTCTATCCCCTGCTCAATTCGCAGAACCTGCTGGCGCTGCTTGGGGATATCGGCAGTCTCCCGGAGGCGCTGCGCACCCTCACGCCGATGCTCCTGCACTTCGGTGAGCTGCATCTGATCTTCAATATGCTGTGGCTGTGGTATTTCGGGCGGCAACTGGAGACCATCCAGCCGGGCTGGGTATTGCTGGGACTGGTGATTCTGACCAGCTTCACCGCCAATACCACCCAGTACCTCACTGTGCAGTACAACAACTTCGGCGGCATGTCCGGCGTCGTCTACGGGCTGGTGGGCTACGCCTGGGTCATCCACAATTTCATGCCCCGCTCGCACCTGATGCTGAACAACAGCATGTTTGTGTTTTTCGTTATCGCCCTGATACTCATGGAGATGGTGGCGGGTTCGTGGATCGCCACCGCCGCCCATGTGGGTGGCCTGGTCAGCGGCCTGGTGCTGGGCCTGGGCGCCGTCCTGTTTTACCGCCTGGTCCTGAAGCGCAGTGTGGTCGGGCGGCCCGATCCCGGCTTCGTGCCGTAGAGAGTGATTCTGAATTGTGCAATCCAGCGTAAATAAAGGGTAGTGGTTTAGTTTGAAATACAGATTGGTGCGAGTTGGGCTGGGAGAGGGCAGGTCCAATCGGGACTCGCCGTAAATCCGGTCCAGCCCCCAATCGCAGATTGGGGGCGTTCGGCCGCGCAG
>JBBDSI010000290.1:0-3597 GCA_040905005.1 Pseudohongiellaceae bacterium | reverse complement strand
CGCGCGGCGCGGATCTCGATCTCGATGAGCCAGCCATCGACCACCAGGCCCGCGATCTCCACGAACGAGCGCACCGGCTTGGCGGGGTTCCCGGCGGTGCCGAAGAACTGGGCGTAGCCCTCGTTGAAACCGGCGAAGTCCAGCTCGCCATCCTCGCCGGCGACGGCGAAGGCGCGCACCTGCACGATGTCGCTCATGGACCAGCCCTGGGACTCCAGGGTCTCCCTGAAGCGCTCAAAGGTATTGACGGTCTGCTGGCGCATGTCGCCCCAGGAACCGTCCGCCAGCGGCCTGGCGCCGGAACCACTCAGGTACATGGTCTC
Organism: Pseudohongiellaceae bacterium; assembly: GCA_040905005.1. Lineage (GTDB taxonomy): Bacteria > Pseudomonadota > Gammaproteobacteria > Pseudomonadales > Pseudohongiellaceae > UBA9145. The sequence continues at coordinate 3,274 of JBBDSI010000290.1, read as the reverse complement.
GGCCCCCGGTGGAATGGTGATACTGGTATAGAAGTAGGTGCCCTCGTTGTTGCGTGTGATCTCCTGGGCGCCACTCAGGCTGGCCGTCGCCAACAGGGCCAGGCAGGCGGCGGTCTGCCGCAGTGTCTTCATCTTGTTCATGCGCTCTCCTCTTTATAGTTGCTGATAGGCATCTCTAATAACTGCTGACAGGCATTTTTATTGCTGACAGCATTGGTATCGCAAAGCAGGTGAATGATCGCGGCTGTTGCTCAGCCCTCTTGCAGAACCTGTTCTTCATAGTCGGTCAGTGTCTCCTCGACCTCCTTGCCAAACAGGCGATTGGTGATCAGGCCGGCGGTAATGGCGCCGTTGACGTTGAGGGCGGTGCGCGCCATGTCGATCAGCGGCTCGATGGAAATCAACAGTGCCGCTACCGTGACCGGGAAGCCCATGGCCGGCAACACCACCAGGGCGGCGTTGGTCGCGCCACCGCCTACGCCGGCGATGCCGAACGAGCCGATGGCGATGATCAGCACCAGGCTGGCGATGAAACCGAGGTCTATATCCACCCCCATGGTCGGTGCCACCATCACCGCGAGCATGGCCGGATAGATACCGGCGCAACCGTTCTGGCCGATGGTGGCGCCGAAGGAGGCGGCGATGCTGGCGATGGGCGGCGGTACCTTCAACTCCTCGATCTGGGCACGAATGGTCAGGGGGATGGTCGCGGCAGAGCTGCGGGTGATGAACGCGAAGGTCAACACCGACCAGACCTTTTCGAAATAGGTTCTGACGTTGATACCCAGCATGGCGATCAACAACGCATGCACGGCGAACATCAGGGCGATGGCGACATAGGATGCCACCACGAAGCCGATCAGGGTGAGGATGGCGCCGCCGTCGGAGGTGGCGATCACCCGCGACATCAGCGCCAGTACGCCGTAGGGGGTGAGACTCATGATGATCTTCACCAGTCTCATGACGACGGCCTGGACGGTGTCGATGAAGGCGCGCAGGCGTTTGCCGTGCTCCGCGTTCTCTTCGCTCACCAGCAGCGCAGCGATACCGAAGAGCAGACCGAAGATGACCACGGCGATGATGGAGGTGGAGCGGGCCTCAGTCAGGTCGTAGAAGATGTTGCTCGGGATGAAGCTCACCAGCAGTTGCGGCAGGCTGAGGTCGGCCACGGAGCCGCGCCGCGACTCGAGCACTTCCGCCCGCGCCAGCTCTCGCGCACCGGCGGCCAGGTCGCCCGCGCTGAGCCCGAACAATATCGCCATGGCGATGCCGATGAGCGCCGCGATCATGGTGGTGACCACCAGCACGCCGACGACGGAGCCGCCGATCTTGCCCAGGGACTTGATCTCTTCGACCTTCACTACGGCCGCGATCATGGTGACCAGGATCAGCGGCATGATGATCATGCGCAGCAGGCTGACGTAGCCATTGGCGATGATGTTGGTCCACTCCAGGGTCTGTGCACTGACCGCGGAGGAATAACCAAAGGCGAATTGCAGGTAGAAGCCGAACAGCGTACCGGCAACCAGACCCGCAAGCACCCGTCGCCCCAGGCCGGTCTCCCGGCGCGACAATTGAAACAGCAGGCTGAGCAGGGCGGCAAACAGGACCAGATTGAGAATGGCGAGAGGACTCATGGTATAGCTCCTTGCAACAGGCAGCGGTGCCGGGCACAGGGCGGACCGGCTTTATTATGATGAGGCGGCAGCAGCGGCGCCTGCAATCGCTGTGGTGAGTATATGACGCCTGTCACAACAGACCAAGGCGAGCCGCCCGACCTCTCAGCCTACAGCCTTTCAACCCGCACCGGCGAGGCGGGCTAGCCCGGGCTAGCCCGGACTCCTAGTCGCCAGAAAGGGTACTAATATAAGCCACCACGTTACGGACCGCCTCGTCGTTGCGCAGGGTCCGCGCCATGGGAATCATCTGCTGGCCGAAGGGGTCCTGGGGGTGGGCGCCGCGGTAGCCGGCGCTGAAATTCTGCAATTGGGTAATCAGGTACCAGTCGTTCTGTCCGGCAAGCTGCGGCGCACCCAGCGCCTCGACGCCTTCGCCGTTGGCGCCGTGGCAACTGGCGCAGACCCGGTAGGCCTGGCGTCCGGCGGTAGCGTTGCCTGCGATGGTGGGCTCGGCCGGCACATAGTCCCAGGTTTCGACCCACTCGATCACCTCATCGATCTCCGCGTCGTTCAGTTTCGCCGCCATGGGCTGCATGGCCAGGCCCTGGGTGTCCTGGGGATGCATACCGCGGATTCCCTCGCGGAAGTTCTGTAACTGCCGGCGCAGGTACCAGGGTTCCATGCCAGCCAGCCGTGGCGCCTGCACGCCTTCATTACCGATACCATCGGCGCCGTGACAGGTATCACAATATAGATTGTCATACGGCTCGCGCCCTTCCTCGGCCGCCATGGCGGGCCCGAGCAGGACTAATAAAAACAGCGGAACTAACTTTCTCATGGGTGACTCTCTCTCGATCCAGTTTGGCGGGTCTCAGGGACTAAGCCAACTCAGCGCGAACCCGCTGATCCATATCGGCCAGCGCCCACTGCGCGGACATGACCGCGCTCTCCTGCCAGGCGGAATGCATGCTGATCTGGTCGCCGATCATCCAGTGTCGCCCGTTCAACGAGGACTGCAGGGTGTGGTAGTTGTCTTCCGCCTCGTGGGTCCAGCCCTCCGAGAAGCTGCGCTGCCAGCGGGCCGAACAGCCCAGCATGTGGTTCATGCGGTGCCAGGCGATGGTGATCGGCTTCTCCACCAGATTGCGGTAATCCGGGTGTATCTTCTCGCCATCGCGCAGGTGCGCCTCGATGCGCTCCTCCTGGGTCATGAGAGTGTGATACATACCCCCGCCGTAGTCATAAGCGGCGAGGATGACCCCCTTGTCCTTGTGAATGCCCCAGGAGGGATACCAGATCTGCTGGCTGGGATTATTCATCCAGCTGATGCCGCCGTAGATGTCCTCTTCCTCCCAGAAGCGCCGTTTGGCCTGGAAGGCGGCCTTATAGGCCTCGCCGCGGCGCACATATTTCAGGGCGCGCACGTAGTCGCTCGGGAAATTGTTGCTGATCCCGCTCATCAGGTGCGTCGGGATGCAGTTGAAACAGTAATCCGCCTGCAGCGTCTGGCGCTGGCCGTCCTGGTCGTAGGCGATGTTGACGCCGGCATCGGTCACCTCCACCGAGGCGACCATGGCGCGGTAACGCACCCGTTCACCGACATGGTTGAGGAAGCCCTGGGTGATGCGGTCCATGCCGCCGGTGGGGTGCAGCAG
>JBBDSI010000289.1:0-3640 GCA_040905005.1 Pseudohongiellaceae bacterium | reverse complement strand
GGGTGCGGCGCTTGAGGATGCCGTTGTTCATGACCATGGCATCGTATTCGTCCAGGCGCGCGGGCATGAATTCCAGCAGTTCGCGCACGCGCGTGTCCCAGCCTTTGGGCAGGTCCGCCGCGACGCCACCGATGCGGAACCAGCTCGGGTGCATGCGCCCGCCGGTGATGGACTCGATGATATTGAAGATGCGTTCGCGCTCGACGAACATGTAGAAGATAGGTGACAGTTGCCCCACATCCTGGGCGAAGGTGCCGTAGAACAGCAGGTGACTGCAGATACGGAACATCTCCGCCAGCATGATGCGGATGGTCTTCGCGCGCTCCGGCACCTGGATCCCCGCCATCTTCTCCACCGCCATCACGTAAGGCAGGTTGTTCATCACCCCGCCCAGGTAGTCGATGCGATCGGTGTAGGGAATATAGGTGTGCCAGGACTGGCGCTCGCCCATCTTCTCGGCGCCGCGATGGTGATAGCCGATGTCTGCCACCGCGTCGACGACGATCTCGCCATCGAGCTGCAGGGCGATGCGGAAGGCGCCATGGACGCTGGGGTGATTGGGGCCGAGATTCAGGAACATGAACTCGGAGGTCTCCGACTCCCGCTTCATGCCCCACTCTTCCGGCTTGAATTTCAGGTGCTCCTGCTCGAAGGCTTCCTTCTCGAAGTCGAGGTAATAGGGCTCCATCTCCGTCGCCCGCGCCGGGTGCTCCTTGCGCAGGGCGTGCCCCTTCCAGTAGGTGGGCAGCATGATGCGATAGAGGTTGGGATGGCCCTCGAAGCGGATACCGAACATGTCCCAGGTCTCGCGCTCGTACCAGTTGGCGTTCGGCCACAGCTCGATCACGGTGGGCAGTTGCAGGTCGGCATCCGCCAGCGGCACTTTCACGCGCACGTCGCGATTGCCGGAGAAAGACATCAGGTGATAGACGACGGTGAAGTCCGCCGCCGGCTGCCCGTCGCGATTAACCCGCATGCGCTCGTCGATGGCGGTGAGGTCGAACAGCATCTCGAAGGCCGGCGTGGTCTCCTCGCGCAGGAAGCGGAGCACGGCCTTGATGTCGCCACGGTCCACCCACACCGTGGGGATGCCGTCACAGGTCGTCTGCTCGGCCAGCAGCCGGGAGCCGAACTCGGCGCGCAGCTGCGCCAGTAGCGGGTCACCCGCGGAGCCGGTGTGTATGTCTTCTGCGACCTGCATGATCTCTTTAACTATCTCTTTAACTGTCTATTTTTAACTATCTATTTTATTATTTACTTTAACTAAATATCTTAATTATATGATTTAAATGAAAATTATACTTCGTCCGGTGGGCGCAACTCACGCGCCGCGATGCGCTCCGGTCGGCGCAGTTCCCGCTGCACCGGCGTCGGCTCCTTCTGGTAGATGCCCTGATCGCCCAGCACCCAGCTCAGCGGTCGCCGCTCCCGGCCGATCTCCTCCTGCAGCAGCATCAGCCCCTGCAGCAAGGCCTCCGGGCGCGGCGGGCAGCCGGACACGTACACGTCCACGGGCAGGAACTTGTCGACGCCCTGCACCACCGAGTAGATGTCGTACATACCGCCGGAGTTGGCGCAGGAACCCATGGAGATCACCCACTTGGGATCCATCATCTGATCATGGAGCAGCTTCACCACCGGCGCCATCTTGGTAAACACCGTACCGGCGATAATGATCATGTCCGCCTGCCGCGGCGTGCCGCGGATAACCTCGGAGCCGAAGCGGGCCACGTCGTGCCGACTGGTGATGGCCGTGGCCATCTCCACGTAGCAGCAGGACAGGCCGAAGTTGAAGGGCCATACCGAGTTCTTGCGGCCCCAGGCCACCATGTCCTCGAGCGTGGTCATCACCACGTTGCGGCGAATGAAGTCGTCCACCTCGGCGCCACCGGGCCTGGCGGACTTGGCCTCGTCGACGGGCTGTAACTGCCAGTTCATAGCCGGAACTCCTTCTTGTTCACCACCCCGCCGGGACCGACCAGGGTCTTGAGTTCGCGCTTCTGGGTCTGGGTGCGCCAGTCCAGGGCGCCGATGCGCCAGAGATAGAACAGCGCCACCATGAGAATGAAGATGAAGACGCAGATCTCGATGAAGCCCGGCCAGCCCGCCTCGCGCACGGCCACCGCCCAGGCCACCAGGAACACAACCTCGAGATCGAAGATGATGAAGAGAATGGCGGTGAGGTAGAAATGTACGGAGATGCGGAATTTGGCGCTGCCGACGGAGATGATACCGGACTCGAAGGGGGTATCGGTGTACTGGCCCTTGGTGCGTTGGCCGAGCACATAGGACAGCACCAGCATGGTGACCACGACGGTCAATACCAGTGAGGTATAGAACAGGAAGGGCCGGAGCCCCTCAAATACTGTCTGTGCTGTTTCCAAACCCGACTCCGCTTATCTCGAATCGTTCATGTGGAAGGCGCGCCGACCCAAACCTGTATACTGCCATGCCGCGAAGCTGCGGTCATGACCTACTGCGCAGGTATTACCTGAGAATCAGTCCAGCCCTCTTGCGTAACGATAGGCATAACGATAGACGGCTCATTGGCAACACCCTCCAACCCTACTAACCGCGCCGCAATCACGAACTTGCCGCATGGCCTGCAGATGCATCTGCGGGCTGCCGGTACCGGGAATGATTCGGAGACAAATGCTGACAGCGCGGGAGGCGTTCGAGATCGATCTGCGCGCCTGGGGCGCGGGGGTAGCCGGTCCTGCAGTCGAGGCTCTGGAGCCACGCCGCCGGGCAATCATTGCCACGGACTGACTGTCACTTCCCATTGAAACTATCCACACTACGCTGCGAGCCCATTAAACTGATGCGAACCAAAACGCGAGCATTCCGGTTGCGATTGTGCGCCAAGGCGAGGATCAGGTTAAAGAGTTCGGCTCGTTATTATCGTTATCTAGCTACTATCTAACTGCCTAACTGCTGTCTAGTTACTGTCCAGCTGCTGAACAAAACTATGTAATAGCTAACTGCATTAATCCTTAAAGCTGTAACTCTGGGTCAGTTGCCAACGGGTCGGTTTCGCCGCGAACGGGCATGACACCTGCCCCGAAAGCGCCTGAATGGTGCCACGGATGGCGCCGCGATGGCAAGTATTTTATGGCGCGGCAGCGGGCCAAGCCGGCATGAGGAATGGATTGGGCGAGGCGCCGGGTCGTCAGCGCTGGGCCTGCACTTCCTTCCAGTTTTCGTAGTATTCCAGGCTCACCATTTCGTTGAGTTCTCTGAGCTCATCGCTGGCCTGGCGCAGGGTGGCTTTCATGACATCGCCGACCGAGAGGATGCCGATGTACTCGCCGTCCTCCTCCACCAGCAGATGGCGGATGCGGCGGCCGAGGAACTTGTCGTAGAGCTGATAGGCCTGGTCGTTGACGTTGGTAGAGATAAGGCTGGTACTCATATTATCCTTCAGGCGCGCGGTCTTGGGATCGAAGCCCTCCTCCAGCACGCGAAACATCAGATCGCGCTCGGTCCAGATGCCGACGATCTTCTCGTCCTCGAGAACCACGATGGCCCCCACCCTGTTCTGGGTCATCACGGTCAGCGCCTGGTGCACGGTCGCATCGGAACTGATGGTCACCAGGTGGCCACCCTTTTCCTTGAGAATATCCCGGGCTGTTACTTTCAT
>JBBDSI010000288.1:0-3642 GCA_040905005.1 Pseudohongiellaceae bacterium | reverse complement strand
GCTAACAGTGTTTCGTCAGCCCGCCAACTTTGGCAATCCAGACCATGCAATTTTTCCGAACCTCTCGCCACTCTCGCCGCTATCGCCACTCTCGCCACTCTCGCCACGCACGCCGCGATCGCCCTGCTCGCGCCGCAGGCCCTGCCGCATCGTGCCTACGCCGAATGCGCCTGCCTGCGGCCCAGGTGCTCTTGCTGCTGTTGGCCGCCTGCGCCAGCGCGCCCCCGGAGCGGCAGGCTTCCGAACCCGCGTTGCAGTCTACCGCAAGCTCAGTGGAGGAGCTATTGCAGCAGGCCGACGCGGCCGCAGGCGACGAGGCCACACGCCTGACTCTCAGCGCCATCAATGCGCTGCTGGATGGCGGCCGCCTGCGCCAGGCGCAACAACTCGCCAGTGCGCTCGATCCCGAGGCCATCAACGACACACAGCTACGACTCGATGTCGTGCTGGCCCAGGCGCGCACGGCCCTCGAGTTACAGATGAACGAGGCGGCCATGAGTGCCTTGCAGGCGGCTCCGGAATTCAGCGCCCAGCGCTACCCGGTGCGGGCACGGCAATTCTATGAACTGCTGGGCCAGGCGGAGATGAATGCCGGCAACCTGATTGCCGCCGTGCGCACCCTGGTCCAGGGAGCCAGTATTGCGACTGCCGATGAGCGTCAGGAGATCCACGATTCGGTCTGGATGACACTCGAGCAACTGGACAACGACGACCTGAGCGTCTTCGCCAACAGCGCCAACAGCTATGAGCTGCGGGGCTGGATCGAACTTGCCCGCATCTACCGCATGGATCAATTCAGCATCCCCAGTCAATTGGCTGCCGTGGCGCAATGGCGCCAAACCTGGACGCAACACGCCGGCGCCGAGACTCCGCCTACGGCCATTCAAGCTCTGGAACTCGCCTGGCAGACGCGACCGCGTCACGTCGCACTGATTTTGCCTCTGCAACAACCCGCCGGCATCGCTATACAGGAGGGGTTCCTGAGCGCCTACTTTCGCTCTCTGGAGCTATCCCGCGAGGTTCCCAGACTTTCTGTCTTCGACAGCAGCGGCGCCACGTCGGTCTTCTCGATCTATGACGAGGCGGTCAGTGCCGGAGCAGACCTGATCATCGGACCACTGAACAAGCCCCTGGTCGTGCAATTACACCAGCAAAGAAGCCTGCCTGTGCCCACCCTGGCGCTCAACTATGCCGACGTGCCGGAACCGGGCCCCGATAATCTGTACCAGTACGCCCTGGCCCCCGAGGACGAGATAGAACAGACCGCGGTCCTGGCCTGGCAGCGCGGTCATCGCAACGCCGCCGTCATTACTCCCGGCACAGAAGACTACCTGCGCCTGCAGGAAACCTTTGCCCGTAGCTGGACTGGCCGCGGCGGCCGCCTGGTGTCCCGCACCAGCTATGACGGCAATCCGGATTATGCCGACGTCATCAAGCGCCTGCTCGCGATCGATTCCAGCGAGGCACGGGCTGAACGCCTGCTCGAGCTGTTACCGCGCAGCAACATGTCGTTCACGCCACGACGCCGGGGCGATATCGATTTCATCTTCCTGATCGCCAATCCACGGCAGGGACGGCAGATCAAGCCAACGCTGGCCTTTTATTTTGCCGAGGACCTGCCCGTATTCTCCCTGCCATCGATCAACGATGGCCTGGTGAATCCGGCCGAAAACCTGGACCTCGACGGTATCGTCTTCACGGACGCCCCCTGGCTGCTCGAGCCCGATGGCGAACTCAAGGAACAGGTCGATGCCAGCTTGCGCCAGGCACAGGGCTCTCTGCAGCGCCTGCGCGCCATGGGCGTCGACAGCTTTATGCTCTATGCACGGCTGGGACAGTTCAAACGCGGTGAAATCTCCGCCATTGCCGGTGCCACGGGGCACCTGACCATGTCGGGTAATCAGCAGATTCACCGCCAGCTCCGTGTTGCCCGCTTCGAGAACGGACTCGCCCAACCACTCGCTAACCCTGCCGCCACGGGCGATGACTGACTTTCAGGTCTTCGCGGCGTCGACATGAAATGGCTCAGGGAACGGCTTGATAGCGGGCAGGAGACGACACGCTATTTTGGGCAGCGCATCGAGAGCCAGGTGGCACGCTATCTTGTCCGTCGCGGCCTGACCCTGATTCAGCGCAATTACAGTTGTCGTCAAGGCGAGATCGATCTGGTCATGCACGACAACGGTCAGTGCCTCGTCTTCGTGGAGGTCCGCTTTCGCCGCAATGACCACTTTGGCTCTCCTCTGGAGAGCATCACTGCCGCGAAGCAGACGCGCCTGCGCAAGGCCGCATCGAGCTTTCTGCTCAGACACCGGCAGTATCAGCAACTTCCCTGTCGCTTCGATGCCGTCGCCGTTACCGGGAACGCCGACGGCAAGCGTCTCCACGTAGAGTGGATTCGCAACGCATTCATGTAAAATACCCGGCCCGTAAACGGGAATGGGTACCACTCACTCCCATCCCGCGACGGAAAGCGTAAGCAAGGCGCGAGACTTGCCGATATTAACCCAATGATTGCCTTTACCGGCATTAGGGAGACCGATGGAAGCCGAACCATGAATCTGACAGAGCGCATCAGCGCCCATTTTGCCGACAGTATCGCGACCAAGCAGGAATCCGCCAGAGTACTGCTGGAACCGATTCAGGAAGCCGGCGATCTCATGGTCCGGTGTCTGCTCAGCGAGGGGAAGATCCTCACCTGCGGCAATGGCGGCTCGGCTGGCGACGCCCAGCATTTTTCAGCCGAGCTGTTGAATCGCTTCGAGAAGGAGCGACCGGGGCTGCCGGCTCTGGCGCTGACCACGGACAGCTCGACACTCACCGCTATCGCCAATGATTACAGTTACGAGGAGGTCTTCTCCAAGCAGGTAAGCGCACTCGGCCAGGAGGGTGACGTGCTGCTCGCCATCTCTACCAGTGGCAATTCAGCAAACGTCATTCAGGCGATCAGCGCCGCCCACGAACGCCAGATGGCGGTCGTCGCACTCACTGGCAAGGACGGCGGCCGGATGGCGGGAATGCTGGTTGCCGGTGATGTTGAGATTCGTGTGCCGTCGGAACGGACGGCCCGCATTCAGGAAGTACACCTGGTGGTGATCCACTGCCTTTGCGATTTTATCGACACACAGATTTTTGGAGGAGACTGAAATGAACCCGCTCCGCTTGTTGATCGTTCTCCTGCTACTCGGCAATGTGTCCTGCACCACGATACTCGTGCAGACTACCGGGGCGCAGGGCATCCAGGAAGACCCGACGGAACGCACCGCGGGCGCCATAGTCGAAGACGGCTCCATAGAGACCAAGATTGCCGTCAACCTGAAATCCCAGGAGCCCGCTTTCCGCAAGACTCGCCTGAAAATCTACAGTCACAATGGCGTGGTACTGATCGTGGGCCAGGTGCCCACTGAGGCCCTGAAGTCCAGGGCTACAGAAATCGCCAGTCAGGCCAGCAGCAAGATCAAGCGCATTCATAACGAGTTGGATGTGAGTCACAACTCCGATTTCATCACCTGGGGCAGCGATGCCGTGATCGCTACCAGAATCCGCACCAGGATGCTGACCGACCAGGCGGTTCCGTCTGACCAGGTGAAGGTCATCACGGAAAACAGCGCTGTCTATCTCATGGGCCTGATCAGCCAGGTG
>JBBDSI010000287.1:0-3654 GCA_040905005.1 Pseudohongiellaceae bacterium | reverse complement strand
GCGTTCTTCGGTCGCGAAAGCCACGGATGACGCACCCTGGAACACCCTCGCGACGAAGCACTGGTGCAATATCCGGGTTAAACGTGTTTGCATGGGAGTAGTGTGGTCTCTTGCCCCCGGCAAGACAAGCGCTGGCAGTCGACCGGTCGTTGCTGCCGGCGCGGGGAGCTATCCCAGATTTATCCGCCGCTCAGGAGAGACTTTGAGATAGTTTGAGGTTGTGCGAGATAGCCCTGCAAGTCTAACCCGCGCAGCAGGAGAGCTTGTTCACATCCTGAGTAAACCCCTGGGCGGCCAGTTTCAGGCCCTCCACGGCGGTGAGATAGGGGAACAGGGTGTCGCCCAGCTCGGTGGCGGTCAGGCCGCCTTTCAGCGCCAAGACCACGGTCTGGATGCTGTCACCGGCCTCGGGCGCGAGAATGGTCGCGCCCAGCAGCCTCCCCGTCTCGGCCTCCGCCACCAGCTTGATGAAGCCGGTGGTCTGCCGCGAGGCGATGAAGCGCGGCACCTGGTCCAGGTTGATGGTGCTGGTGGCAACGGCCAGGCCACGGGCCTGGGCCTGGGTCTCGGTCAGGCCCACCGTGGCCAGTTGCGGGTCGGTGAAGACCACCGCGGGCATGGTGGAATTGTCATAGGCCGCCGCGTTGCCGCCGGTGGCATGCAGCGCCGCCAGCTTGCCGCCATAGGCGGCCATGTACACGTAAAGGTCCCTGCCGGTCACATCCCCCGCCGCGTAGACGTCGGGGTTGCTCGTCTGCATGTAGGCGTTGACCTCGACGCCGCCATGGGCATCGAGCCCGACCCCGGCCTTGTCCAGGTGCAGCGCGGCGGTATTGGGCCGGCGACCGGTTGCCGCCAGTACCCGTTCGGCCACGATGAGCCGTTCGCCGTCCGCCGACTTACAGGTCAATGCCACCGCCTTGTCCGCCTCTTCGATCTTCTGATAGCCGACCCCTTCACACACCGTGATGCCTTCCCGACGAAACTGTTCGGCCAGGACTCGGCTGACCAGCGGGTCCGAGTCGGGCAGAAGCCGGCTGCGGCAACAGAGCGTCACCCCGACCCCGGCCCGGGCGAACATCTGCCCCAGTTCGCAACCGATAATACCGCCGCCGATGATCAGTAGTGTCCGGGGCAGGGTATCGAGTTCCAGCGCGGCGGTGCTGTCCAGCACCGGGACGCTCTGTATGCCGTTTATCGCCGGCAGGGTGGGGGAGGAACCGGTGGCAAGAATAACCTTGCCGGGGCGAAAGCAGACATCGTCGACGGTCACTCCGGTAGCGCCGTTACCGGTAAAACGCGTGTGCCCGGGAACATAGGTGATGTTGGCGTAGTCAGGCAGGAGATCTTCGTATTTGGCCTTGCGCAGCTCGTCGACAAGCTCCTGCTTCTGTTGGACGAGCGCCTTCCAGTCGGCTATGTCCACACGTCCGCTCAGGCCATCGAAGCGCTGGGCGTTGTTTCCGCCGTGCACCGCTTCCATGGCTCGGATGAGCGTCTTGGACGGCACGCAGCCCACGTTGACACAGGTGCCGCCGAGTGTGCCCTCGCCAGCCAGCACGACGCGGGCGCCGGCCCCGGCGGCGGTGATGGCGGCGGAGAAACCCGCCGATCCCGCTCCGACCACGAGCACGTCAGGTTCTGTATCGACTGGTTTGTTCTGAGTATTGAGATGTGACAAGCAGCGTACTCCGTATTAATTGTTACTGTTTTCTTCCCGGTGGACCTTGCGCCAGAGCGCATAGGCCGTCAAGCCGACGAAGAATGCCAGCGCCGGCAGCAGCACATAATCCAGGTAACCGGTGAGCGCCGATAGACCGACGACACCCAGCAGGATTACAAGTATCGGGGTGAAGCAGCACAGGGCGGCGATCACCGTCCCGACAATACTGATACGCAGCAGTTTCCTGTCATCCATTGTGGCTTTGCCGCGTCAGGACGCCGGCGTGGCCGGGAAACCGGCGTTGGTTGAAGCTGCCGCGATCTGTGCGGGATCGGCGATGGCGGGGTCGAAGACCACGGTCGCGCTATTCGCTTCCAGATCGATGACGACCGATTGGACGCCCTCCACCTGTTCCATCGCCTTGCGAACCGTGATCGGGCACAGGGCGCAGGTCATGTTTTCAACCGTAAAATTCGCGGTCTCGGCGGTCGTTGCCACCTGCGGTCGGGTCTCGTTATCCGCGCTGACCGCTGGCAGTAACGCGGCGGTAACGCCACCGAGGGCGAGCGCGGCAACCGTGGCTTCAATAAGCGTTGTTCGCTTCATCTTCTGATCTCCAGTTTCGGGCTTGAGTGAGTGTCAGTGCATTGAATTAATCAGAGGGTCCTTAGTAAAACAGTGGCGCCCAATAATCGACGGTCGCTGAGAGCAGAGCCAGCACCGTGGCTGTCCACAGTACAAACTGGATCAGTAGCGACGAGGCCGGCCGCGCGCAGTAACTGCCTTCGGCGGACTTGGTTTTTAAACCGATGGTCTTGAAATAGATTGGCTTGACATAGACATGCCAGAATGCGGCGCCGAGAAACAGGGCTGTCACCAGCAAAAACACGGGCTTGTAGGGTTCCAGTGCCGTCAGATTGCCGATCCAGGCGCCGCTGATTCCCAGCGAGACGAGCAACAGGGGCGCGATGCAACAGGAAGATGCGATAAGCGCACCGAGGACGCCGCCCGTGGCCAGCAAGCGCTCCCGGTTCCGGCCTGGCTGGCCGGTCGAGAGGCTCGCGTTGCCGTTTTCGCCACCGTAATAAGCAGGCTTGCTGTTGGACACCATGCTGTGATCACCACTTGCGCTGTTTTGGATTGCATGCCACCCTAAACCCTGTAGTCCATACAGGGTCAAGGAATAATGGGATTAACTGATAGGGGGTTAACTGATAGATGGCAGCGATGACACGGGGCGAACTGGCCAGGCTAAGCGGCTGCAACGCCGAGACCATCCGCTATTACGAGAAGACCGGCCTGATTCCGGCACCCTTACGTTCCGCGAACGGCTACCGGCAATACGACGCGACGCATGTCTCCCGCCTGCGTTTCATTCTGCGCGGGCGCGAGTTGGGATTTGCAATCGAGGACCTCAAGAGCCTGCTGGAGCTGGTGGACAAGAATGCGATTTCCTGCCGCGAAGTTGAAAAACGCGCATCGGAGCACCTGTGTTCGGTGCGCAACAGGATCGAGGATCTGCGGCGAATAGAAAAAGTCCTGGCGGATACGGTGCAGACCTGTAGCGGCGAAGATGTGCCCGATTGTCCGTTGATTGAGAGCTTGTTTAGAGGCTGAATGTTTGGACCGTTATTACCGGAGTGACTTGATTGATTACTAGTGTATCGGGCTTAGATCGTTTCCCATTAACCCCCTCAGAAAGACTGAGGACAACCACAGGTACAGCGGTGGCAATATCAGCCACTGGAGAACCGGCGTCAATCCCACATTTAACAATGGGAGAACTACCATCGATTCGCTGTATTGCCAGCGATCGAAGACCTCGGTAGCCATGAATTCGAGTGCTAAAGTTATCAACAGACCGCTGATCAGGAAGACGGACCATGTTCTGGGGGTCCTCCGAAAGAGCCAAAAACCATCTTTGAACAAAAAAGCCGGCAATGCATAGGCCAACAAGGCAATCAATCCATCACCGATTGTTGCTTGTGTAC
>JBBDSI010000286.1:1625-3663 GCA_040905005.1 Pseudohongiellaceae bacterium | reverse complement strand
CGTGCGCTTGCTGCGCATGGTGACCAGTTCTTCCGCCAGTGTCGGATGAATGCCCAGGGTTCTGTCGAAGTCCGCTTTCGTGGCGCCGGCGTTGATGGCCACCGAAAATCCCTGGATGAGCTCGCCCGCGTCGGGCGCCGCGATATGCAGTCCGATGACGCGGTCGCTGTCCCTGTCGACGAGCATCTTCAGCAATGCCCGTTCGTCTCTTGGACTCAGGGACTGTTTCAGGGGTTTGACGGTGCTGATATAGACATCGAAGTCCAGCTCCTTTTCCCTGGCCTGTTCTTCGGTGAGCCCGACCGAGCCCACGTTGGGCTGGCAGAACACGGCGCTGGCGACATACTGGTAGTCCAACTGCGTGTTTTCATTGCCAAACAGCGCTCTGGCGACGATCTCCGCTTCGGCCAGCGCCACCGGGGTGAGTGCCACACGCTCAATGACATCGCCCACGGCGTAAACGCTGGGCTCATCGGTCTGATAGGCGTCGTTGACACAGATCCCGCCGCTGGAGCTGAGACGTACGTTGACGTGTTCCAGACCCAGATTGGCCGTGTGCGGCCAGCGCCCGGTGGCCGACAGGACCTGGCCGGCCCCCAATTCAGTCCCGGACTTAAGAAATACACATAAGTCTTTGCCATTCTTCTCAATTTTTTGGATATCATCTTCGCGATACAGGCGTACATCGCGCTCTAGTTCGGTGGTCACAAACTGGCGCACGTCCGCGTCGAAGCCACGCAGCACCTTATCCCGACGGAATACGAGGCTGATCTCCACCCCCAGGCGGGCGAAGATGCTGGCGAATTCCACCGCGATATAGCCGGCGCCGTGGATCACCATGTGCTTCGGTAGCGTCGGCAGATGAAACAGTTCGTTGGAGGTGATGGCGTGTTCCCGGCCCGGATAATCGGGCACCCAGGGCCAGCCGCCCACCGCCAGCAAGATCGCGCGGGCGGTCACGCGCTTGTCGCCCACCTGTACCTCGTGCGGCCCGGCCAGGGTTGCCCGCGCCTCAAAGACTGTCACCTCGTTTTTATCGAGTATCGACTTATAGATATCATTCAGGCGTCTGATTTCAGTGTCTTTATTGGCAAGGAGCGTGGGCCAGTCGAAGGTCGGCTCAGGCAGCTGCCAGCCGAAACCGCGACTGTCCTCGAAGTCGTCCCGGAAGTGGGCGGCGTAGCTGAACAGCTTCTTCGGCACACAGCCGACGTTGACGCAGGTGCCGCCGAAGTAGCGTTCCTCGGCCACCGCCACGCGCGCGCCGAGACTGGCCGCCACCCTGGCGGCGCGGACGCCGCCGGAGCCGGCGCCGATGACAAAGAAATCGTAATCGAATCGGTCCAAGTTCCTGTATCCTTATTCCTAATTGCTGCAGAAAAGCGAAGCGGGCATTATGCCTTAGCTGACCCAAGCCAGCCACCGACCAGTCGATGCAAGCAAATCTTTTTGAAAATCAGTCAGATCAAAGCGCATTTGAAGACATACGGTTAACTGATGGCGAACTGCGGCTGTATCCCCACGCCGTGAGCGCCGAGCGCGCCGAGGCGCTGCTCACCACACTCATCGACAGCGTGCCCTGGCGCCAGGAACTCATCCGCCTCTACGGCCGGGAACTGCCCGTGCCCCGGCTGCAATGCTGGATGGGCGATCCCCACAGCGCCTACAGCTATTCCGGGCTGAGCCTGAAGCCCCTGCCCTGGTCGGCTCCGGTGCAGAAGCTGCGCACCGAGGTCGAGGCGCTCGCCGGGGCGGGCTTCAACTCGGTGCTGCTCAATTATTATCGGGATGGCCGCGACAGCGTCGCCTGGCACGCGGACGACGAAGCGGAACTGGGGCCGGCCCCGGTGATCGCCTCCCTGAGTCTGGGCGCCGCAAGACCCTTCCATTTGCGCCACAAGCGCACGGGTCAGCGACATCGACTATCACTGCCCGGCGGGTCGCTGCTGGTCATGGGCGGGACCCTGCAGCAGCATTGGCTGCATCAGCTACCCAAGGTGAAGGGGCTCGAGGCCGCGCGCATCAACCTCACCTTCCG
>JBBDSI010000286.1:0-1525 GCA_040905005.1 Pseudohongiellaceae bacterium | reverse complement strand
GGTCTCGCCATAGCCCGACACCTGGCCTGTGCGGCACCGTCACGGCGCGGCGCTATCGTGTTGCTGGATGCCGAGCGCGATATCGGCCAGCACATCAGCAGCCGCAACAGCGAGGTCATCCATGCCGGCATCTATTATCCCCGGGACAGCCTGAAGGCACGGTTGTGTGTGCGCGGCAAGGCGCTGCTCTATGACTATTGCCGGCGCCACGAGATTCCCCACCGCCGCCTCGGCAAACTCATCGTCGCCCAGGAGGGCGAGACGCAACAGCTTGAGCGCCTGCGCCAGCAGGCCCTGGCCAACGGCGTCGACGACCTCAGCCTGCTGGACGGCAGGGAACTGGCGACCCGGGCGCCGGCAATCCGGGCGGCCGCCGCCCTGCTCTCACCCTCTACCGGCATCATCGACAGCCACAGCTACATGCGTTGCCTGCTCACCGAGGCGCAGCAGGCCGGGTTGCTCTATGCCGGTGGCACGCACGTCGAACGGGTTGTCTATCGCCGCGACGACATAGAGGTGCACACCCGGACCCCGGGCGACCCGGCGGGGGCAGCGTTCGCCTTTCGCTGTCGCCGCTTTATCAACTGCGCCGGACTACAGGCACAGGCACTCGCCGCGCGCATCGAGGACAGCGACCAGGCCGCCGTCCCCCCGCTTTACCTATGCAAGGGTGACTACTTCAGCTACAGCGGCGCCGCGCCGTTTTCCCAACTCGTCTATCCCCTGCCGGACAGCAACACCCGCGGGCTCGGCATTCATTCCACTCTGGATCTCGGCGGCCAGATTCGCTTCGGTCCGGATAGCGAATACGTGGAGCGGCTCGACTACGACGTGGACGCCGACAAGCGGCAAGTGTTCGCCCGAGCCATCGCCCGCTACTTCCCGGGAATCGACGCCGACAAACTACACCCGGCCTACGCCGGAATTCGCCCGAAGCTTGTCGGCCCGGATTCCCCGCCAGCGGATTTCGTCATTCAGTGCACGCCGGCATCCGGCGGCGCTGATCTCGTGCAGTTGTTCGGCATCGAGTCGCCCGGACTCACCGCCAGCCTCGCCATCGCCGAGTATGTCGGGGAAAATCTCGCCAGTGACTAAAATGTGTGACTCGGCACATCTTTGAATTCCCGCGCAGCCAGGAGACCCTCTATACGCTCTCTCAGGTGCGCGCAATCGGCATCGAACCTGAGGCCGAGTCCCCCCGGCCGCCGCCGGGCATTCCTGGCAGGCTGAATCCAGGCGCAGCGGGCCAGCGCAGGCAGCGGACCGGTCTGGCCCGGCAGCGTCAGCAGCAGGAAGAAGCGCCGGCCGAGTGC
Source organism: Pseudohongiellaceae bacterium (assembly GCA_040905005.1). Taxonomy (GTDB): domain Bacteria; phylum Pseudomonadota; class Gammaproteobacteria; order Pseudomonadales; family Pseudohongiellaceae; genus UBA9145. The sequence goes on along the minus strand of JBBDSI010000286.1, from coordinate 212 downwards.
GGCGCCCTTGTACCCGGGCACGAACAGGCCGCCGTGGTCAAAGACCGGCATGAACGCGGCTTGCAGCGCCGCGAGACTCTCGTATTCGATGGACAGGACCGTGCAGGTCATCCCTTCCCTGTTTGCCTTCCTTATTTGCATTCTCGGTTATTTTTTCGGGCTCGTCCGCGGAATTTATGGGCTCACAGAGAAGATATTTCCTCTCGCCAAGC
>JBBDSI010000285.1:0-3691 GCA_040905005.1 Pseudohongiellaceae bacterium | reverse complement strand
CGATCTTCGAGGAGGCCGGACGCATCGACCACCTGGTCTCGGCGGCCATCGGCGGTGAGCGCACCCTCAAGCCCTTCCTCGAGCAGACCGAGGAACAGTTCAAGGCCGCCTACGACAAGCTCTGGGGCTACGCCAAGGTCGTGCGCACCGGCGCTCCCTACCTGGCGCAGGACGGTGCCATCACTCTCGTTAGCGGCTCGCCGGCACGCAAGATCAAGCCGGCGCAGTCGCCGCTGAGCTGTGTCGGGGCCTCGGTGGAAAACCTGGTTCGCTGCCTGGCTGTGGAGATGGCGCCGATCCGGGTTAATGTGGTGTCACCCGGCACGATCGACACCGCCATGTTCGACTGGATGGGCGGGGAGAAGGCGGAAAAGCTCAAGGGCATGACCGCCTCCCACCTGATCAAGCGCCCGGGCACGCCCGAAGAAGTGGCCGAGGGGCTGCTGTTCGTCATGAACAATGCCTTCGTGACCGGCACCACTGTGGACGTGGACGGCGGCCGTATTCTCAGCTAGGAGCCTGTCGGGCTCAGGCGATCGTAGCGAGCATGGTGGGAGAGCGAGGCCAGTTTTTCGATCGTTTGAGGAGAATAGCCTTAGCTATTTGACGAAAAGGATCGGAAAAATGGACCGCTCTCCAACCAGCGCAGTAGATCAGCGTGAGTCCGACAGGCTCCTACAATGCATGTGAAGTGAAGGAGCAAGAAGTGACTGATGCAGCAGAGGACAAATTGAGCGATCCCGACATGAGCCTGATCGATGCCATCTACGCGCGTCGCTCCGTGCGCGGTTTCCTCGACAAGGAGGTTCCGCGTGAGACCATGGAGCGACTCTTCGAGATCGCCCAGCAGGCGCCGTCCAACTGCAATGTCCAGCCCTGGAAGGCTTACGTGGCCTCGGGGGAGCTGAAGGAACGCCTGCGGCGGCAGATGGTCGAGAACATGGTAGCCGGGGTCTCACCCAATCCCGATTACGAGTACCGGGGTGATTTCAAGGACGAATACCGCACCCGGCAGGTAGAGTGCGCCGTTGCCCTGTATTCACAGATGGGCATTGGCCGTCACGACAAGGAGGGCCGGCGCCACGCCGTACTGCGCAACTTCGAGTTCTTCGACGCGCCGCACATCGCCTTCATCGGCATGGCGCCTGAGTTCGGTACCACGGTGGCCATCGACGTGGGCATGTGGGCGCAGACCCTGATGCTCACCATGGTGGCCTTCGGTATTCACAGCTGCCCGATGGGCACCATGCGCAATTTTCCCGACCTGGTGCGTGAGGCATTCGCTATTGAGGATGGCACCCGCATACTTTTCGGGATAAGCTTCGGCTACGAAGACACGTCCGTGCCCGCCAACGCCACGCGCACGACGAGAGACCCGATCTCGAGTAACATCGCGTTTCGCGCTCGCTGAGAGACGGCGAAGGCCCCAAGAAGAACAAACAGTCCAGGGTTATGAAATTTAAACCGGTTGTCCTTTTATACGACCTGAACAACACGCTGGTGGACGAGTGCGCGCGCCTCATCGGCCAGACCGGACTCTATACCACCATCAATACCTACAACGAGACCAACGCTGTCGAAGCCCTGAAGCAGTATGACCGCCTGTTTGGTCTGGCGACTAATCGCCTGTCCTGCATTATTACCGGCTGGAACAACTACAAGCGCCCGCGCGATCAGTTCCTGTTTCGCGTGCGCAATGAGGAAAAGGGCAGTCCGTTCCGCAAGCCCACGCCGGTGATTATCATCACCGAGGATCACCGCCTCGATCTCAGGCAGATTGCGCTGGATCCCACCGACGGCAATGTCTCGGCCTATCTGCACGTCGACGATTTCCAGGACTGCATTGCCGACACCCTGCACAAGATCGTGTTTGGTCGCCGTGCCCAGGAGATGAATTCAATCGGCTTTGCCAAGCTGCAGCGAGAGCATGCAGAGGATGAATGAGCGTGCCCGTGGCCTGTCCGGTTGACCGTTTCCGGTTGACCGTTTTTAGTCCGGGGCGTAGCATCGGCTCTCTTTCCAGGAAGCATGAGTGACAAGAAGCATAGGTGACAAGAAGCATAGGTGAATAGCCAAAAAAGTTGTTCGGGGCTTGATCGCGCGATGCCCCGTTAATCACCACTACCCACTACCCATTTCCAGAACGAGACTTCAACAGGAGGTTGAAATGAAGCAATACTCTCTACTTATCGCGGCCGTTATGGCGACGCTGCTCAGCGCCGCTACCCTGGCCCAGGATACCAATACCTTCGTCCGCTATTCGCAGGACGGCGGCGAGATCCACTGGGGCATGGTGCACGATGACGGCATCTATCAGCTCGGTCAGGCGCCGTATCTCGGCCTGGAGCACACTGGCGCCGTTGTCCAGCGTGAGGATGTCAGGCTGGAGGCACCCGTGGATCCGTCGCTGGTATTCATGACCGCCTTTAATTTCCGCAGCCACATCTCCGGTGATCCGGCCGAATATCCGGGCCTGTTTATCGTGCCTCCCGGCTCCATCGTCGGCCCCGAGGATCCCATCGTGCGCCCGGCCGAGTCACAGAATCTGCACTACGAGGCCGAGATGGCAGTCATCATCGGCCGCCGCGCCGAGAACGTGTCGGTGGCAGAGGCCGGGAACTACATCTTCGGCGTCACCGCCGGTAACGACGTCAGCGAACGCTCCTGGCAGGGCGGCGACATCCAGTGGGTGCGCGCCAAGGGCACGCGCGGCTTCAACGCCGTCGGTCCGGCCCTGGTACAGGGCGCCGACTACAAGAACATCCAGATCACCGGTCGCCTGAACGGCGAGGTCGTGCAGGGGGAAAACAGCTCCGACCTGATCTTCGGCATGGAAGAGATGGTGAGCTACATCTCCCAGTACTTCACCCTGGAGCCCGGCGACATGATCTGGTCCGGCACCATGGGCAGTACCCGCGCCATGGTGCCCGGCGACGTCTATGAGGTGGAGTTATCCGGCGTCGGCGTACTGCGCAACGAGGTCGTTCAGGGCAAGTGACGTTTGGCGTGCGCTAGCAATGCCGCACGTAAACGCCCGATTAGAAAAACCCGGACGCCTGCGGCGTGCCGGGTTTTTCTGTAAGGCGATAGTCAATTTCGCCTACACTTGGTACTTTTATCAGACACAGCTCCGCAGCGCATAAATATCTCGTTGTTTTGCAAGGATATTTCTACTGGCCTGATCCTTGCAGCAAGCTGTGCAGAGGCATAACAAGAGGACTATCCCATGGGTGAAGCACTGGAACTGTTCGGCGTCATGATGGCGATTTTCATCCCCATCACCATGCTTGTGTTCGTCAACCGCTACTGGGATTACAAGAAGAAGACCAGCGCTGAACTCGGCAAACTGCAGCAACAGGTGGACAGGCAGTCCACCGAGGATCTGGAGAAACAGCTCAGGGATCTGAAGGAGCGCGTGGTCGTGCTCGAGAGCATCGTCACCGACCGCAGCTACGATCTGGAACGCAAGATCGGCAATCTTTAAGGAGCCCGCCAGTTCGCGCCGGGCTATGCCGGCACGAACTGGTGGGGCTATCCTGCAAGTTATCCGGCAAGCCGTCCGATCAGTTTCCTGCCGGCTCGGTAATGCAGAAGAAATTTAGCTTGTTGCCGTCCGGGTCGCGGAAGTAGCCGGCGTAGAAGGAATCCCCACGCGGTCCTGCCGGACCCTCGTCCGTGGCGCCCAGCTCGA
>JBBDSI010000284.1:0-3716 GCA_040905005.1 Pseudohongiellaceae bacterium | reverse complement strand
CTATATTGAGCATTACCGTGTCGGCGCGATACAGTTGCACCAGGTCGAACACGTCGCGCAGCAATGGCATGGTAGCGCCAGGTACCACACGTTGCTCGGAGTAGCCAGCCACTTGCCTCGAGCCGCAATCCAGCGTCCTGACCTGGGCCAGAGAAAGATCCTTGATGTACTTGCCCACGTAGGGAAACTGCGGATCGCCGGCGAAGACCGGCTCGGTGTCCTGACAGTTACGGGCCTGCACCTGGCGGTCGTGGGTGACCACCACGCGGCCATCCGCCGTGAGTTGTGTATCGAGTTCCAGCGTGTTGACCCCCAGCTCGAGGGCATTGGCGAACGCCTGCAGAGTGCCTTCCGCGACCAGCCCCATGCCGCCGCGATGGGCCTGCAGGTCGAACCCGGCGTCTACCTGGTCCTGTGCCTCGGATCGTGAAAACACCAACAGGGAGAAGCCGAGCAGGAATATCAGAGGGAACGAATGCATGAGTTGGTCTGAGGTCCGGTCGCCACGTAGATCGATTGAATGGGGACGAAAGATTCAGGCTCCAGTGTACACCCGTTTATGACCTGCGGATGACAGCGAAGACGGCAGCGGCGACATGCGTCACGTGTTGTTTACCCGAGCTATTCATCCCTGCTTCTCTCCTGCCGCATCCGGATCGCCAATCTTGTCCTGCGTGCGCTCATCGAAGTCCGAAGCCGCATGACGCTCATGCAGCTGTTTCTCCGGCGCTCCCCAGGTGCGGTTGACCATGCAGCCACGGCGCACTGGCTCGCGCTGCCCGATCTGCCGCGCCCAGCGCAACACGTGGGTATAGCTCTCGGCCTGCAGGAACTCCACCGCGTCATAAACACTGCCGGTGACGAGGCCGCCGTACCAGGGCCAGACGGCGATGTCGGCGATGGAGTATTCACTGTCGGCGAGGTACTCGTTGTCGGCCAGGTGGCGGTCCAGTACATCGAGCTGACGCTTGGCCTCCATGGTAAAACGATCGATGGGGTATTCCATGGGCTCCGGCGCGTACGCGTAGAAGTGGCCGAAGCCGCCACCGAGATAGGGCGCGGCACCCATCTGCCAGAACAGCCAGTTCAGGCACTCCGTGCGCCGGGCGTGGTCGGCAGGAAGGAAGCGGCCGAACTTCTCCGCGAGATAGAACAGGATGGCGCCGGACTCGAACACCCGCACCGGCTCGTCGCCCGAGCGATCCACCAGCGCCGGGATCTTACCATTGGGATTGATGGCGACGAAGCCACTGCCGAACTGCTCGCCGTCACCGATCTGGATCGGCCAGGCGTCGTACTCGGCGTCGCGGACACCCAGTGCCAGCAGTTCCTCCAGCAGGATCGTGACCTTCTGGCCGTTGGGCGTAGCGAGTGAATAGAGCTGCAGTGGGTGCTTACCCACCGGCAACGCCTGCTCACGGGTAGGCTCCGACGTGGGCCGGTTGATGTTGGCGAAACGGCCACCGCTCGCCTTCTCCCAGCGCCAGATGCGGGGTGGTTCATAGGAATCGGTCATCGTGCCTCCTGTTACTGCTCGGCCGAACCAAGCCCGCCCATCGTAATAGGCGAGTGAATACCGAACAGTAACAGAGTTGGCAGGCGAGCGTCGGGGCGCCCGACCGTGGAGACGACTTACTGCGCGGTCACCACCAGTACATTGGCGTCGACGGCGTCGAGCACTTTTTCGGCGGTATTACCGATCACGGCGGCCTTGGCCCCCTGTCGCGAGACATTGCCGATGATCACCATGTCGGCCTTGATCGAGTTCGCCACCTCGGCAATGACTTTCGACGGCGCGCCCTCGATGGTATGGGCCTGCTGGGACGGAATACCCACTTTCTCCGCCAGGTCAGACGGATAGACGTAGCGCTCCGAACTGACATAGGCGTTGACCGCGTGCAGCGAGGAATCGGGGACGTTCTCTGCCAGCGACTGACCGAACCTGATGACGCGCTCGTTGAGTGTACTGTGCAGATCATCTTCCTTCTTCAGGTCAAGCGCGAGCAGGAAGGTCGCCCCCTTGTCAATCACACCACCCTTGGCCAGATACACCGGGCAGTGCGCGTGTCGCAACAGCGTCCAGTCTGAGGTCTTCAGCAGGCGCCTGCCGGCGACACGGTGGGCGCTGGCGGCCTTGACGATGAGGTCGGCGCCGCAACGCCCGGCAGCCTTGGCAAGCGCGTCACGCCACTGATCGGTCCACTCGATCTCCACCTCGACCTCGGTGCCCTGCTCGCGCAGCGGTGCCACCAGCGACTCCACCCAGCTGCGCTGCCGGCTGACCTCAACCCGCTCCAGGGCATCCGGGTCAGCGGCCGACGCGGTGTTGTAGGCGGCGCAGTACACATGCAGGCTGAGCGCCTCGTTGCGCGAGGTCATGCGGGCGGTACGATCCAGCGCGGTCTGCTGATCGGTGGTAGGGTCGATGACGACGAAAATCTTGTTGATAATGGACATGAGTCAGTTCCTTCTCCGTTTGCTGCACTATTTGTTTTTTGTACCAGGGGTCAGTTCCAGACTAGCGTAACACGCAGGCGCCGCGTTGATCCCGATCAAACTCCGGCCCGTGTGGGCACTCTTACTGCAGCCGTTCGCTGCCTTCCAGCTCGATGCCTAGCGCACGCAACTGACTGGCGACCACCGGGTCGCGCGTCTGCAGCCAGCGCTGGTACAGCGCCAGGATCTCCTCGGTGCCGAGTTTCTGCGAGCGCGAACAGGCATTGGCGACCATCTCCAGCATGCGGGTAAAGGTGTTGGCCAGTTCCGCAAAGATGTGGCGGTTATGCCGGGCGTTGTCGGCGAGGTAGTCATAGGCACCACCTCCCATGCCGATGAAGTAGTCCTGCTGGATGCCACGGCGAGCGAAGCGTTGCGGAAACAGGGCCCCAAGAAACAGCGCCATGTCACCCAGTTGCTGTAGCAACAGGCAGCGCTCTCTCTCATTGCGCGCCTCGATGGCGTCACCGTAGAGCAGAGCCAGCGGACGCAATGTCAGGCGACCATCCTCGTAACTGTAGAGGTGATCGGCACGGCCGAAGCGATCGAGAAGGTTACCGAGATACCAACAGGTGTCTTCATGCGGTGGTGGTTCGAAGCGTTGTGCGTAATGAGTGAGGCGTTTGCTGAAATAGCAGGAAAGGGATGTTTCGGTGATGGGAACCTGTTCCGATACAAACACTGGAAGTACCTCCGGAATACACACCTGATCAAGGGACCCTCTGACAGGACTATAGACCAATTCCGAAAGGGCTGGCAATGATCAATTTCCCAACCAGAATTACTCATGAACGAACATAGCGGCCCTTCAAAATGCCCAAGCTGTTAGCGTGGTGGGGTATCGCGTGGGGCTGGCTATTCGAACGCCGTCAGCGTGAACAGCGCGCTGTCTTCGTCGGTGAGCGTGAACACCACGTTGCGGAACAAAACGGTGCCATCCACGGCCAACTCGGGCAGGTGCAACTCCCCATTGAACACATTGAATCGCGCCATGCTCGGCACGGGTGTTGGCAGCTCCACGGCCGACTCCAGTTGCGCCTGGATCACCACTTGCGGTTCGGACTCGTAGATTGTGAATGACAGATTCAAAAACCCGAGGGCGCCGGCGTCGATATCCACACTCAGCATGCCGCTGGCATTATCGAAGCGGCTGGTGGCTTCGCCATTATCCCGCGCCACGACCGACATGACCAACTGAACCAGGTTGTCGCGAGTGAAGT
>JBBDSI010000283.1:0-3738 GCA_040905005.1 Pseudohongiellaceae bacterium | reverse complement strand
GATCGTAGCGGTCAGAAGCAGTTGCAGGGCCAGCAGGATCAGCACCAACCCCATGCCCCCCTCGAACCAGTTACCCGCGCCCTGCAGGAAGCGCCGTACTCGCGGCTTGCCGATCAGCAGCGACAACAGGGCGAACCAGGCGAAGGTGGCCAGCGCCAGATAGATCCCGTAAATAACCTGAATGACTGTAGGGGTTTGCGGGCTGATGACCAGGGTGAAAAGCGCCAGGAAGAACAGGGTCGCTTTCGGATTCAGGCCGTTGGTAAGAAAGCCAAGCAGAACCGCCCTGCCGATACGTACCGAAGCATCGTCGGCGGCGACCACAGCGGGCGCCCCGCCTGCCAGGGCCGCACGAATTGCCTTGATGCCGAGAAAGGACAGATACGCCGCCGCCACCCATTTCATGCCATTGAACAGCACCGGCGACTGACTGAGCAGCACCGCCACACCAAGAATGCAGTAGCTGACGTGCACCAGGATACCAAGTCCGACACCCAGGCTGGTCCATAGCCCGGCACGGGTGCCGGCGCTGACGCTCTGCCGGGTGACAACCGCGAAATCGGGCCCGGGCGAGGCCACGGCGAACAGGTGGGCGACCGCGATAGTCAGGAATTCGGGCCAGTACACGTCACGACCTGGGGCGCACACAGCCAGCCCGGGCAAACGCAGCCGGCGCGGACTCTCACGGCACCTGTTCGCTGATGGTCAGGTTTACCTGGGTCGGCTCTGCGGACAGGGTTAGCGGCTCGGAGAGAACGCGATAGTCGCCTGATTGCGGATTCGCTATCCCGGCCCGGGATACCAGGGCCGAGAGCGTGATCTCTTCCGCCGAGCCCAGATTGAACGGTCCCACCGCGTCACGGTTATCCAGACGAATGCTCGCCGGTAGATCCGCCACTGTCAGCTCCGCCACCGCCAGCGGAGGCATGCCTTCTTGCGCCGCGTTGCGGGCGGCGACGAATACCCTGAGCCTGGCATCCAGTTGCAGGCCTTCGGCCAGCTCCAGGTGCAGCTCGACCACCGGCCCCTCAACAGCGGCCGACTCCGCACCGAGCCGCTGCTGGGCGGCCGCGACCTGCTCCCGGAGGGTATCGGCGTCCCGAGAGTTCGGGTTGATCTGGATGAGCCGTCGCCAGTAAGCGATCGCGGATTGCCAGTCCTCGGTCTGTACCGCGTTGGCCGCCAGCAGTTGCAGGACGCTCGCAGTGCCCGGATTAATCGCGAGCGCCTCCTCGGTCAGGCGCTCGATCTCGGGCGTGAGCTCGAACTCGGCATTGATGAACATCGCCGTCGCCAGCTTGCCGAGGATGATGGCGCGGTCCGGGGAATCGCCAATGCGATCGGCCGCCAACTGATAGTATTGCTGCGCCTGTTCGAAGAGTCCGACATTGGCCAGGTTCTCGGCCAGGAAATAACGTGGCCAGGGTTGATCCTCCTGCTCCTGGACGACTTCGCCGAGGGCGAAGATCAGGTCGCGGGCCTCCTCGGCGCTCTGCGCGTTCAGCGTGCGCTGATACAGTTCCATGGGCTGCACTTCCTCATGGAATCCCCACTCGCTGTAGAGCAGGTAGGCCACTACCGGCAGCAGCACGGCCAGCACCACCGGCACCAGGAAGCTGAGGCCAAAAGGCGCAGCGGAGGCCACCTTGCCGACCCGACTCTGCTGCTCGGCAATCGACTCCTTTTCGACCTCGCTTACATCGGCCAGGAGATTGTGTTGCAGTTCCGCCACCAGTCGATCGAATTGATCGCGATCGATCGTGCCGGCCGCCAGCTCCGCCTCGAGTTCGTTGTTACGCTCGTGAAAGAGCGCGATGTTCGCCGACCGGCGCAGTTGCTCCGATTCGAATGACTCGCTCTTGCGACGGCGCCAGAGCGGCACCAGCACGAACAGGGTTGCGAGGATGAAAAGTACTGCGGTTGTAGTCCAGAACAAGTTGTAATCCAGTAATCGAATTGGCTCGCGCCGTTTGGTCGCGCTTCAGGAATCCTTGTCCAGAAGCGCCTGAAGTCGTTCCTGTTGTTTCTCGTCCAGCACCGTCGTGCTCTCCTCCACCGCCCCCGCCTTGCGCCAGATCGAATAGGCCACGAGACCGCCTATGATGAGAAAGAGTAACGGGCCGAACCAGAGCAGGATTGTTTCTGCCCGCAGCCGCGGCCGATAGAAAATAAAATCGCCGTAGCGTTCGAACATGAATTGTTCGATCTCTGCATCGGTCCAGCCGTCCACGATCATGCGATGGACCTCGCGGCGCAGGTCCGCGGCCACGCCACCGGTGGAGCCGCTCAGGTTCGTGTTCTGACACATGGGACAGCGCAGCTCGTCGGACAGTTGCCGGAAGCGCTCCTGCTGTTCCGGCGTGTCGAACTCGAAGGTGTCCACCTGGGCGCCGGCCGCAGCCGGCAGCAGGGTCAACAGGACCAGCACCGCCAATAAGGACAGGCTGCCCCTGACGGGATGCTGTCTGACGACGGGGAACAAACTAGTATTCCGTCTGCAATTCGGCGATGGCGGGCAGGAATTCCTCTTCCCACACGACTTCGTCGAGCACGCTGACATGGCGATAACGGATCACGCCATCGGCATCCACCAGATAGGTCTCCGGTGCACCGTACACGCCCAGGTCGATGCCGAAGCGTCCAGACTCATCGAGGATGCTGAAGGCGAAGGGATCGCCGTTGTCTTCCAGCCACTCCACGGCGAGGTTCTGCCGGTCACGATAATTCACGCCTACCACCGGGATCTCCCCCTCCTCCGACAGGCGCATGAAGGTCGGGTGCTCCACCAGGCAGGGCAAACAGTAACTGCCCCAGACATTGAGCAGGAACATCTCGTCGGGCAGATCCTCGTTGCTCACCGGCCTGCCGTCCACGGTCGTCAGCGCGAAAGCCGGCATGGGCTTGTCGATGAGCATGGATGGCAGTTCGGTGGTATCCAGGTACAGGCCACGCCAGAGCAACACCGCCAGGGCGATGAAGGCAATCACGGGAATGAAGAATTTCAATCGTTGCATGGATGACCTCAGGAGGCTGTCTGCAGCTTGTCCGTTGCTGGCCTGGTTGGAACCGTCTCGCCTTCTATCGCTTTGCGTCGCAGGCGGCGGTAGCGCTTGTCCAGCGCCGCCGTTGTGCCACCGATTGCCATCAGTATGGCCGCCAGCCAGACCCAGCGCACGAAGGGTTTGACGTAGATGGTCATGGTCCAGCCAGCGGCGTCGCGCTGCTCACCGAGGGTGACGAACAAATCACGCAGGAAACCGGAATCAATCGCCATCTCCGTTGAGGGAGAGCCGCTGGCCAGGTAGACGCGCTTCTCCGGGTACAGGGTATTGATCACCTCATCACCCCGCCGCACGGTCATCTCGACGCGGTCGCCGACAAAGTTCGGACCGCGTATCGGCTCGGTGCCTTCAAGCGTAAACTCGTAGTTGCCGAGCGTCGTGCTCTGCCCGGGGGTCAGCAACACGCTGCGTTCGCTGCTGAAGAAGCTGGTGAGCGCGGCGCCCACCAGCAGCACGGCGACACCCAGATGCGCTATTTGCATGCCCCAGTAGCTGAGCGGGAGGGCACGCAGGCCCTGCCCGATCGTTGGCTTGTTCGCCACCTTGTTGGCGATGTCCTTAAGCATGGTCAACAGGATCCATGACGCCAGCATTACGGTGATCGTTGCCGCCAGCGAGAATTCCAGCATCAGCACCAGGGGAATGACCACGCCCAGCACCAGACTGGCGCCGGCGA
>JBBDSI010000282.1:0-3741 GCA_040905005.1 Pseudohongiellaceae bacterium | reverse complement strand
CCCCATGGAAAATGCCTATTTGGAAATACTCAAGACGATCGGTGAAGATCCCGATCGCTCCGGTCTGATCGACACCCCGAAGCGCGCGGCCAATGCCATGCGCTTTCTCATGCAGGGTTACAGCATGGACATCGACGAGGTGATCAACAACGCCCTCTTCCCTTCCGACAATGACGAGATGGTCATCGTCAAGAACATCGAACTGTATTCCATGTGCGAACACCACATGCTCCCCTTTATCGGCAAGTGCCATGTCGCCTACATACCCAAGGGCAAGGTTATCGGCCTGTCGAAGGTAGCACGCGTGGTGGATGTGTTTGCCCGGCGCTTGCAGATTCAGGAGAATCTGACCAACGAGATCGCCCAGTGCATCATAGCGAAGACTGGTGCGGCGGGCGCGGCCGTGATCATCGAGGCGCAACACATGTGCATGATGATGCGCGGCGTGGAGAAACAGAATTCGGTCATGACCACATCCTGTATGCTCGGCGCCTTTCGCAACAAGTCCAGCACGCGCAACGAGTTCCTGTCGCTTATCAGTTGAGAGGGTCCCTGGTCCCGGCTAGCCCCGCGGCTGGCCCAGCGCGCCTCCTCAGTCGTCCAGCCGCAACACCAGCTCCGCGCGCTCGGCGCAATTGCCGATGTTGCACACTGGTGCCAGCGGCCCCACCCCCCGCGCGACAAGCCGGTCACCGTTGACGCCCCGCTCGATCAGGGCCTGCCGCAGCACCTCGGCCCGCGCCGTGGAGCGCTGTATAAGTGTCTCCAGCGGCGCCGCGCCCCCGAGATGCGCGACCACGTAGTACTGCAGACTCTGATCGCTCTGTAGCAGGTCGACGACGGGAGCGAGGTTAGTCTCCGGCGCCAGTCGCTCGTCACCGTCGAACACGATCATGGGCAGCGCCACGCCGCCCTGCGCATTGAGTGCCGCAAGCAGTTCCGGAGAACTGACGTCCACTACTCCCTCGCTCGCTTCTTCCTCGACGATCTCCACGTAGGCATAGATGCGCCGGTTGGCCCGGGTGATGACGTAGATGGACATGTGTGCAACCGCGTCGTTGTCCGTGCCCACGCGCACGGCCATAAAATACTGGTTACGCTCCGGACCATAGAGTATGCGGTTGCCGAAGATGTCATTGGCCCAGTAGTTGCTGCTGCCGCAGCCGCGCCCGGTACAGGAATAGAGCACTTCATAGCCACGCTGGTCGAGCTGCTCGACGAAATATTCGTACACCTCGCCGCCGGTGAAATTCTGTGACGCCTGATAAGTCAGCTTGGTGACGTCGCCGCGCAGGCGTGCCGAATTCTCGGGCACGACCTCCTGACGCTGGCGTCGCAGCGAGCCCAGCACGAGACTGTAATTGGCATCCTCCACGACCTCGATCTCTTCGAGAGTCGAATCCGGGAAACGATCGAGCAACGGGTGATCGCCAAGATTGCCCGCGCCCGCCGCCGGCTGTGCCAGCGTCAGGGTGGGCTGGCAAAGCATCAGCACTATTGTCAGTAAGCGTGTTGTCTGCATCTCTCTCAGGCGCGTAGCCGGTAGTCGATCTGGCCGCAGCCGGGGGCGACCACGTCCAGACTGAGGCAGGCCAGTTCGCTGGTCTCCAGTCCGGGACAGGCAGCGGTCTCGCCCGCCACCAGCAGGGACAACAGCCGCGACAGCAGTGGATTGTGACCGACCAGCAGTGTACTGCCGGCAGGGGTCTGCTCGAGGAATTCTATAATGCCCGACACGTCGGCGTCAGGTGTAAGCAGATGACTTTCCTGAAAAGCCAGATTGCCCAATTCGGCTGCAAGATCCGCGGCGGTCTCGTGGGCCCGCACATAGGGGCTGACCAGGGCCAGTTCGACCGCGACTCCGCGTTGCATGAAGAGCGCCGCGGTGGCGCGGTTGCGGCGGGAACCGGCCTGCGTCAGGTGCCGCTCTGCGTCACCCGCGACTGCCGCTTCGGCTTCTCCGTGTCTGAACAGATAGAGCTTCACCGGGCGTAGTTTATATCTATGGCTATGTCGACGCCCATATCGAGACCTATGTCGAAACCTATGTCGAGGTTCAGGTCAATGACCACGGCATCAGACCACCTGCGGATCACTTGTCCCCCGGGGCCGAATCATCACGCCCGGCACTGCCTTGCGCCTTGCCGGAAGCTTCAGCCCCCGACTTGGTAGCTGTCGTCGCAGCCGCGGCCGGCGCGGGTTTGCCGGCGCCGTCTTTCTTTTTGCTGTTACTGCTGGCGGTCTTCTTCGCCACCGACTTCTTCGCCGCTGACTTCTTCGCAGCGGCTTTCTTCGTAACTGTTTTCCTGGCGGGCGCTTTAGGCGCAGTGCCAGCACTCGAAGCCGGCACGCTCGCAGGCGTTTTATGCACACCGTCAGCACTCGCAGTCGGCCTGGTGGCCGGCGACGGCTTCCCGACAGGGTCGTCCTCGTCGCGATCCACGTCGGGGAAGTTGGAGAACGGAAACGGCTTTTCCTGGCGGTCGTAGAACAGGAACTGCAGGATCTCGGTGACATACAGCGTCAGCCCCTCGCCGAAGCGACGCAGGTTGTCATTGGGCTCACCACCGATCACGGCGAACAGAGCCTGTGCGAGCGCCAACAGACCGATGAGTGGCACGAGCACCACATAGAAGCCGACGGCGAATCCCAGCATGAAGAGGATTCGGACCCAGGCAGAGGGTTCGCTCAGGTTCTCGACAATATCGTCCAGTTCGTCAGGCATGATTACTCCTCAGTGAGTGTCTTCTCGTCGTGGGCGGCAAACTCAACATCCAGCGCCTGCTCGCCGAGCATCAACGAGGCTATGATATTGTCGATAGACTCATTTTCATAGATGATCCGGTACAGACCACTGGCCAGCGGCATGTAAACGCCCAGTTCATCCGCCTTCTCCTTCACCAGCTTGACCGTATTGACGCCCTCGGCGACCTGGCCGACCGCCTTGAGCGCCTCCTCGATGGACTTTCCCTCTCCCAGTGACTGGCCGATGCGGTAGTTGCGCGAGAGCGGCGTCGAGCAGGTGGCCACCAGGTCGCCCACTCCCGCCAGGCCCAGGAACGTCATCGGGTCGGCGCCCAGCTCGCGACCGAGGCGTGCCATCTCGGTGAGGCTGCGGGTCACCAGCATGCTGTTGGTGTTGTACCCCATGCCCAGTGCGGCCGCCATGCCGGCGATGATGGCGTAGATGTTCTTCAGCGAGCCACCGAGTTCCACACCGAACATGTCATCGTTGGTATAGACGCGGAAGGTCCGCGAGGCGAGGATGTCCTTCACCCGCTCGCGCACTTCCTCGTTGGGGCTCGCGATGACGGTGCCGGTCAGGTGTTTGCCGGCGATCTCCTTGGCCAGATTCGGACCACTCAACACCCCGACCAGCGCCCCCGGAGACTCCTCCTGCAGGATCTGGCTCATCAGCTTGAAGCTGCCGGCCTCGATGCCCTTGGTGGTGCTGATGAGGATGGCGGCGGCCGGCGCGTGTTTCACCACCTCCCTGACCACCTCACGGAAAGAGCGACTGGGCACGGCGACGAAGATGATCTCCGCGGCGCGGACCGCGTCCGCCATGTCGGCCGTCGCGACCACGCGCTCGTTGAGGCGGTATCCCGGCAGATAGTTGCTGTTCTCGTGGGTGCTATTAACGCAGCGGGCGACGTCGGCGTCGCGCATCCAGAAGCACAGCTCGTGCCCGTTCTCGGCGATGATGTTGGCGATGACGGTACCGAAACTGCCACCGCCGAT
>JBBDSI010000281.1:0-3741 GCA_040905005.1 Pseudohongiellaceae bacterium | reverse complement strand
TTAGCCGCCGCCAGCGTCGCGGCCAGGCCCGAGGCACAGAGTCGGTTCACCGTGAGGCCGGCGACCTCGACCGGCAGGCCGGCCAGCAGCCCGGCAAAGCGGGCGACATTGCGGCAGTCTTCCCCGGCCTGGTTGGTATTGCCCATGATCACGTCTTCGTAGGCCTCGGCCGCGAAGGCATTACGGCCGACGAGCTCGCGAATGATGTGCGCCAGCAAATCGTCCGGTCGCAGCGGCGCCAGCGCACCGGCGTGGCGCCCGAAAGCGGAGCGGCCACCGTCATAGACAAAGGCTTCTGTGAGTTCTTTAGTGGGCATGCGCGGGTCTCTGCAATCGTTGTAATCGTTGTTCTTGCGGAATGTGCGAGCGGGTCTGCGTCCCTGAAGTCCGGCTCGAACCCTGGCGCGAATGACTCTCCAAAACGCGGAAGGCTCCGGACAGGCCAGGGGCGGAAATAATAGCACAGCGCCCGAAAGCTCGCCCAGCCCAGCAATGCCGGTGCCCGCAGTCGCATTACCCGGGCGCCTGTGCTAGTGTCTTTTGCCGCAAGTAACTGATATTTCAGGGACCGCTGAGGGTATCCCTATTAGACTCTGAAGTAGCCTTACTTGCGGGACAGAACTGGCTCAGGCGACTATTTTCGGGACTCTATTCGGGACTCTATTCGGGACTCTATTTGGGACTCTGCAATGATACGAGATCAGGAAACACTCAATCAGCTCATCGACCTGATTGAACGCTTCGTGCGGGATCGCCTGGTGCCCGCGGAAGAGCAACTCGCCGATGAGGGCAAGGTGCCCGACGAGATACTCAAGGAGATGAAGGAGCTTGGCCTGTTCGGGCTCACGATCCCTGAGCAGTACGGCGGTCTGGGCCTGACCATGGAAGAGGAAATACTGGTCGCCTTCGCCCTCGGCCGCACCTCCCCGGCCTTCCGCTCCATCATGGGCACCAACAACGGGATCGGCTCGGCGGCACTCGTCTTCGACGGCACCGAGGAGCAAAAACAGAAGTACCTGCCGAAGCTCGCCAGCGGTGAGTTCATCAGCTGTTTCTGTCTCACCGAACCGGACGCCGGTTCCGACGCAGCCTCGCTCAAGACCACGGCGGTCAGGGACGGCGACCACTACGTCCTCAACGGCACCAAGCGCTACATCACCAACGCCTACGTAGCCGATACCTTTAACGTGATGGCACGCACGGACCCGGCAAACAAGGGCGCCCGCGGCATCTCGTCCTTTATCGTGGAACGCGATACGCCCGGCATCACTCTCGGCACGATCGACAAGAAGATGGGCCAGGCCGGGTCCATGACCTGCGACGTGGTCTTCGAGGACTGCCGGGTGCCCGCGGACAATCTGATCGGTGAGGAAGGCCAGGGCTTTGTTTCTGCGATGAAGGTGCTGGACCGTGGCCGCCTGCACATCTCCGGCGTCAGCGTCGGCGTGGCCGAGCGCCTGATCGGCGATGCCCTGGACTACGCGCTGCAACGCAAGCAGTTCGGCAAACCCATTGCGGAACAACAACTGATCCAGGCCATGCTGGCGGACTCGAAGACCGAGGCCTATGCGGCCAGGTGCATGGTGCTGGAAACGGCGCGCAAGCGTGATCAGGGAGAGAACATCAGCACCGAGTCCTCGGCCTGCAAGCTGTTCGCCACGGAGATGGTCGGACGCGTGGCCGATCGCGCAGTACAGATTCACGGCGGCGCCGGTTACATGGCCGAATACGCCGTGGAGCGATTCTATCGCGACGTGCGCCTGTTCCGGCTCTACGAGGGCACCAGCCAGATCCAGCAGATCATCATCGCCCGTAACATGATCCGGGACGCCAGTTAAGCCGCAGCCGTTAGCCCGCGGCTGTGATGCGGTTGTGATAAAGTAAGAGCGAGGCTGTCCCGGCCGGGGCGGCGGGATGCCCCGAACAGGCGGTCAAGGAGAAAGAAATGGACAAGATCAAGAACATCATGGTGGTAGTTGACCCCACGGTCGAACGGGATTTCGTGATCGATCGCGCGAAGCTGCTGGCACGAGCCACAGGCGCCGGCCTGACCTTCTACATCAACAACGCCAATACCTTGACCGAGCATTCCTATATCTACGAGGGTGTAGACGGCGATTTCTTCGAGCGGCAGCGCAAGCTGTTCGCAGAGCATTACCAGAAGCTACTCGAGGAAGTAGTCAGCGAATGTAAAAAAGAGAAGCTCAAGGCGAAGAGTCAATTCACAGAGAAACACCACCTGGCCGAAGCAATCATCGAGGAGGTCGGCGCCAGCAAGCCCGACCTGGTGCTCAAGAGCACTCACCATCATGGCGTGCTGGAACGCGCCCTGATCACCAATACCGACTGGCGGCTGATCCGCAAGTGTCCCGCACCCTTGCTGCTGGTGAAAGCCAACGCCTGGCAGGACAAGGGCTGCGTGGTGACGGCCATCGACCCCATGCACAGCAAGGATGAACAGGCCCGCCTGGATCACGTCCTGCTGGCGGCGGCAGGCCAACTGTCGCGGCAGCTCGACCAGCCGGCCAAGGTCTTTCACTCCTATTATCCGTTCGTCAGCACACTTTTCCCGATGGGAGGCGAAACCAAGGAGCACCTGGACCGCATCAGGGACTTCCACCTGTCCAAGGTCAGGGACCTGCTCGAGGAGCATTCCCTGCCCGAGGAGGCGATCGAACTCAGCGAGGGTGAACTGGTGCCCTCCCTGGTGAAGTACCTGGGAGAGGTGAATGCGAACGTGCTGGTCATCGGCGCCCTTTCGCGCAACATCATCGAGCGGGCAATCGTCGGCAATACCGCCGAGCAGATTCTCGAGGACTGCCCCTGCGACGTCCTGGTCATGAAGTCGTGAGCGGGCGCTGCATGCCAATCGGCCCTGGACAACAGACAGCCTGACAAGCGCCGAGACATCCGCTATCACTACCCGGCAACACATCTACGACATCATCTTCGGTTACGAATCCCGGGCCGGCAAGCTCTTCGACCTGGTACTGATCATCATGATCATCAGCTCGGTCGGCGCCGTGCTGCTCGATTCGATCGCGGCGGTGCATGAGACCTACGGCGTGCTGCTCCTGCGCCTGGAATGGCTTTTTACCCTGCTCTTTACCATCGAGTACGGCCTGAGGGTCTACAGTACTCCCGACAAGCGCGCCTATATCTTCAGCTTCTACGGGCTGATCGACCTCTTCTCCATCCTGCCGACCTACATCGCGTTCATTGTGCCTGGCGCCCAGTCGCTGGTTGTCATTCGCATCATGCGTGTGCTGCGCATCTTCCGCATTCTGAAGCTGTTCCGCTACATGGGCGAGGCCACTCTGCTGGTCAATGCGCTGCTACAGGCCCGGCGCAAGATATTCATATTCCTCTTCTCCGTGTTGACCATCATGGTCATTTTTGGTGCCCTCATGTTCATCATCGAGGGGCCGGAGCACGGTTTCACCAGCATTCCCGAGTCTGTCTATTGGGCGATCGTGACGGTTACCACGGTGGGCTATGGTGACATCACGCCACAGACGCCGCTGGGACAGCTCATCGCCGCGTTCGCCATGATATGCGGCTATGCCATCATCGCCGTACCCACCGGCATCATCGGCGCCGAGTTGATGAACGAAATGCAGGCGCAAAACCGCCGCAACATTCCCGCGAACAATGTCTGTGAGAGCTGCGAGGCGACCGGGCACGACCCCGACGCCCGCTTTTGCAAGCACTGTGGGCACAAGGTGTTGCAGAAGTAACTTA
>JBBDSI010000280.1:0-3810 GCA_040905005.1 Pseudohongiellaceae bacterium | reverse complement strand
GTGGGTTTTCCTCTGCATCGTCGCGGGCCTCACCCTGGGTACTCTGCTCCCGGATGCCTTTCAGATGCTCGCCGGGCTGGAGTACGGCTCGGTCAACTTCGTCGTGGCGGTACTGATCTGGTTCATGGTCTATCCGATGATGGTGTCGGTGGATTTCACCAGTCTCAAGCATATCCACGAGCGCCCCAAGGGACTGGTGATCACCCTGGTGGTCAACTGGCTGATCAAGCCGTTTACCATGGCGGCATTGGGCGTATTGTTTTTTGAATATGTCTTCGTCGGCCTGATCGATCCGGCCAATGCCAGCCAATACATCGCCGGCATGATTCTGCTGGGAGCCGCCCCCTGTACGGCCATGGTGTTTGTCTGGTCGCAGCTGACCCGGGGTGATGCCACCTACACACTGGTACAGGTCTCTCTCAACGACGTCATCATGATTTTTGCCTTTGCACCGATTGTCGCCCTGCTTCTGGGTGTCACCGATATCAGTGTGCCCTGGGAAACCCTGCTGTTGTCGGTGTTTCTCTACGTGCTCATTCCGCTGGTGGCCGGTGCCCTGACCCGGATGCGGCTGACCCGGTCGGCCGGCCCCGGGCCGCAGGGCGAAGCGCAGGTGTCGCGCTTCACTGCGCGTATCAAACCCTTTTCCGTGCTGGGGCTGTTGGCCACGGTAGTACTCCTGTTCGGTTTCCAGGGGCAGATCATTCTCGATCAACCGCTATTGATCGCACTGATCGCCGTACCATTGCTGATCCAGTCCTATGGGATCTTTACCATTGCCTATGCTGCGGCCTACCTGTGGCGCGTTCCCTATAACGTCGCGGCCCCCTGCGCCCTGATCGGCACGTCCAACTTCTTCGAACTGGCCGTGGCCGTGGCCATCGGCCTGTTCGGACTCAATTCCGGCGCCGCCCTGGTCACCGTGGTCGGCGTGCTGGTGGAAGTGCCGGTGATGCTTTCCCTGGTGGCATTCGCCAACAGGACCAGTCACTGGTTTCCTGACCCGGGGCGTAAACCCCAAGTCACTTCGTCCGCAAAGGAGATAGTCTGATGTTCACATCCGCGCTCGTTGCCCTGGATCTGTCACCGGCCGAAGAGCCGCTTCTCGACTGCCTGCCGGAAATGGTGAAGTGGGGCATTAACAAGATCACCCTCATCCATGTGATCCAGGTCGGCTATAACCAGTTTGCCGGCTACGGCCATGAAGACGAATACAGGGACTGGCTGGAGAAGAGCGCTAAACCTCTGCGCGAGGCAGGTCTTGAGGTTGAAGTCATTGTACGCACCTCCGGTGCCGTGGCTGTCGAAGTATTGGCGGCCGCAGCCGATGCCGACGCGGACTTGGTTGTCATCGGCTCGCGGGGGCAAAATCGGGTTCGCAGCCTCTTTCTCGGGAGTGTTGCCCGCGACCTGCTTCGTAAAACCACCCGGCCGGTCCTCCTGGAATGGGTGGAGCCCAGTGCCGATGAGACCCGGGAGCGCTGCGAGGCGGTATGCAAAGACAGCCTCGATCATGTGCTGCTGGCCACCGACCTCTCCCAACATGCCAGTGGTGCGGAAAGCGCAGTCATCGCATTGGCCGCCAACGCGACACAAACCGATCTGCTAACGGTGTTGACGCCCGAGTCTGAAGACGATACGCCCGCCTCGCGGCTCAAGGTCGACACAGCACTGAACGACCTCCGGGAGCGGCTACCGCCTCAGGCAAAGCGGGTCACGGTACTGGTGGAAGAGGGCAAACCCTGTGACGTCATCGCCCGGGTCGCGACGGAGCGGGATTGCACGCTGATCATTGTCGGCAAGCACGGTCAGGGATGGTTGGAGAGCAAGGTGATCGGTGCCACCGCTGCCAGGCTCTGTGAAACCGCCCGGCGCCCGGTACTGATGGTACCCATTCAGGAGTCGGAAAAACCATGACGGTCAGCAATACATCAGCCAAGTCCCTTAACCGCATTCTGTTCTTGTGCGTGGCCAATTCCGCCCGCAGTCAGATGGCCGAGGGACTGGCCCGACACATTCTGGGTTCCGGGGTCGAGGTTGTCAGTGCCGGTTCCGAGCCAACCCGGCTCAATCCACACGCCGTGGCCGCCATGCAGGCTATTGGCATCGACATCAGCCACCATGAATCGAAAGCCATCGACGACATCGACACCGACAAAGTCGATCTGGTGGTGACGCTGTGCGCCGAAGAGGTCTGCCCGGTGCTTCCGGGCCACAGCGAACGCCTGCATTGGCCCCTCGCCGACCCGGCTGGCGGTCCTGCCAACCTGACACGGGAGGAAATTGCCGCACATTTTGCCGCCGCGCGGGATCAGATCCGCATGCGCGTGGAGATTCTGGCCGGCTTACTGGACTTGCCGGCTGCACCGCTATCCAGGGAGTTCCACGGCAGCCTGCGCGTCAGCGACCTTCCCGCCAGCACGCGGTTTTATGCCTGGCTGCTGGATACCTGGCCCCGGGAATGGACTCACCGCTACGCCACTTTCATACGCGACGATCTGAACCTGAACTTCGTCCTGCTGGTGTCCGATGGCAAGACCCTGCATCACGATACGCTCTATCATCTGGGCATCGGCGTAGCCGATCGGCAGTCAGTGGTCGATGCCTATCACAAGGCCCTGGCGTTTGCCGCCGATGTCGAAAAGCCGCCGCGTACCACCTGGAAGGGCACGCCGCTGCACGAGCTGTGGCTAAAAGACCCCGATGGCAATCTGATCGAAATCTATGCGCGCCTGACGGACGCGGAGCTGGCAGAAAAACCCGCCGATGAATTGCCGGTGTTTCTGGTGTCGGGGACGAGCCCGGCAGACGCGGATTGACGCGCATGTGTGCGCTGCTGGCCATGCCCTGCCGCTACCCTGCCAGACTGACGTTTTCTCTGGCAGCGCTGGCCGGCCGCACAGGTCAGGGCCAGCATATCCAGCCAACACCTTGACTTTTGTGACGATTTCACACGTAACTGTCATAATTCTGCAATACCCGCTGCCTTAAAATAGCGTCTGAAATGAGCTAGATACCAATGGCATGAGCGATAATCAACCTACCATTCTGATAGTTGACGACGAAGCGGCCATTCGCGACATGGTCGGCATCACCCTGGACCTGGCCGGGTTCGACAGCCTGTCCGCCTCCAACGCTCACGATGCCCACGTGGCCATCATCGATCAAAAGCCCGACCTGGTGCTGCTGGACTGGATGTTGCCGGGCGGCAGCGGCATCGAGCTGGCCCGCCGCCTGCGCCGGGACGAGATTACCGCCAGTCTGCCCATCATCATGCTCACGGCCAAGACCAGTGAGGACAACAAGGTGCAGGGTCTCAGCGAGGGGGTGGACGACTATGTCACCAAGCCCTTCTCGCCGCGTGAACTGGTGGCCCGCATCAAGACCGTGCTGCGCCGCATCAACGGCAAACAGAATGACAAGGTGCTGCGTGTCTTCGACCTGCAGCTGGACCCCACCAGTCACCGCATCTCCATCGAGGACAAGCCGGTGGAGATGGGGCCGACCGAGTTCCGCCTGCTGAAGTTCTTCCTGTTGAATCAGGAGAAGGTGTTCAGCCGTGACCACATTCAGGACTCGGTGTGGGGCGGCAATGTCTACCTGGAAGAGCGCACTATCGACGTTCACATCCGCCGCCTGCGCAAGGCGCTGTCTTCGATTGAGGGCGCCGCGATCGATTATTCCAAGCTGATCCAGACCGTGCGCGGCGCCGGTTATCGCTTCTCCGTCAGGCCTTCCTGATTCTTCATTCTTCTAAAAAACCATAAGATTTCGCCTACGCGCTAAAACCGAATTCGTGCCCGCCCGGCG
>JBBDSI010000279.1:0-22899 GCA_040905005.1 Pseudohongiellaceae bacterium | reverse complement strand
TGGCACCCTCTCCGAGCGAAACATCTACCCACAGATTTTGCGGAGGAGCCTTTTTCGCATACTCAGTAGCTGTGCACGATCTCGCCCACCTGGGCATCCTCATGGATACGCAGGTCGACCTCCCGGTGCAGATAGATGGTGCCGCGTACCACCGAGCCGGCATCGATCACCAGGTCGGGGCGGCGGTCGCCGCCGAAGCTGAACAGGCGACCCAGCCAGGACCGACTGCCCTTGAAGATGATGTCGCCTTCCACCACGCTGCCGCGTAGTTCGATGTCGCCATTGGCGGTGCGTACATAGTCGCCGACCTGGGCCGAGTGCAGGCTGATCTTGCCGTTGACGGTGCGCACGTGACCGGCGATATGGCTGCCGTTGTGCACCCTGATGTCACCGTTGACGGTGCCCAGGTCGCCCGCCACCTGCACCTCTTCCTCGACCCGGATGCGGCCATTGACGGTGCCGGCTTCGGTGACCCGGCTACCGCGGCGCAGTTCGATTCGGCCATTGACGGTCTCGACCTCTTCGGCACTGGCGTCGCGGTCGATCACGATGGAACCATTGACTGTGGACACGCGGCCCCTGTTCTCGCCGGCGCCGACTTCCACGCTGCCGTTGACGCGGCTGAGATTCTCCGGACCGGATGCCTCGGCGGTACTGGCGAAGACATAACTGCCCAGCACCATGGCCAGCAGTGAGGCGGTGCCCAGACGCAGGGTGTGATTCAGTGCTCGCATGACGTTTTCCTCTTCCTGGCTTGGGTCAATGGACCCTGAACATTGGACGTGTGCAGCGACTGCCTGGTTACACTGATCGTCTTGATGGAGTCATAACAGGGTTGTTATGTACTCCTGAGCAAACTGAGCAAATTGCTTGCCAACATTTAAATTCAATAAATAACAATAGGTTAGCGAGAATGACTGGTTCGGCCGGGCGTGCAGGTGGCGAGTTTCGCCAATCGACTTGGCATTTTTGCTCAGTGGCTACTGTCGCTTTACAGTGCCGGGGGCTTGGGCTAATGTCGACGCAACCACAATCACAACAGGAAGCCTGCCAATGTCTCGTCGTCTACTCCTTGATCGCCTGCTGACCCTGCTGCTCTGCCTGTTCAGCACCGCGCTGCTGGCCCAGGGCCGGGTCGTTGAATCGGATTCCCATCGCTTCGAGGAGGTGGTCGACGGCGTCTGGCATGTCAGTGGCACCGGTTCGGTCTACACCATGAGTAACGCCATGGTGCTGGTGGGTGAGTTCGATACCCTGGTGGTGGATTCCCACGTCACCCCCGCCGCCGCGCGTGCCCTGATCGAGTCCCTGGCGGTGATCACCGACAAGCCGGTGCGCTACCTGGTCAACAGCCACTACCACTTCGATCATGCCCACGGCAATCAGGCGTTTCCCCGCGGTGTGGAGATCATCGGCCATGAGTTTACCCGCGCCAAACTGAATGGCGAGCTCGGCAATGTGCTGGAGGAGAACACGTATCGCAGCTTCACCGACCCGGTGCCCGCCACCGTGGCCAACCTCGAGCGCCAGGCCGCCCAGGAATCCGACCCGGAGCGCCGGGCCCAGTTACAGGAACGGCACCGCGTACAGCGCGACTACATGAACTCGCTCGACGAATTGGTACCGACGCCGCCCAACATCACCCTGCTGGACAAGATGACCCTGTTCCAGGCGGTGGCCGACGGCAGCCGTGAGATTCAGTTGCTGCATTTCGGGCGCGCCCATACCGGTGGCGACGTCATCATCTACCTGCCACAGGAACGCCTCGTGTTTACCGGCGACATGATGGTGCCCGGGCTGGCCTACATGGGCGACGGCCATGTCGATGAGTGGCCGGCCTCGCTGGAAGGGCTGAAAGAGCTGGACTTCGATACCTTGCTGCCCGGTCATGGCCCGGTGATGCGCAGCAAGGACCCGATCGCCAACTTTCAGGCTTACCTGCGCGACCTCTGGGACAAGGCCTCGGCCATGCATGCGCGGGGCGTAGCCTGGGAGGAGGCGGCGGGAGACATAGACATGAGCAACCATAGCGAGAACTACCCGCAACTCACCGGCCCGGGCGTCGACCCCCGGGCCATCCGCCGCATCTACGAGTTGCTCGACCAGCGTTAGCCCGGATATTGGAGCAGTGCACCGTCGCGAGGGCGTGCCCTGGGGCAGCCGCACGCCTACAGGGTTGTAGGCGTTAGAGCGACGCAGGAGCCAAAGCCGAGCAGGTGCACTGCTGCAATATTCGGGTTAGGCGCTACAACGACTGCATTAAAGAAGGGGGCATTGCCCCTTTTTTAACGCTCCGACAAAGGTCAGTCGAGGATGGGATATGCCGTGATGCCGCCACCGTTGATATGACTGTCGGTGATGGCCTGCATGATCGTGATCGGCACTTCCTGACGGGCGTTGAGATGGCTGTAGGACGTGATCTGCGTCATCATGATGCCGACCACGCGTTCCACCGGATCGACGAAGAAAATGGTACCCCAGGCACCTCCCCAGGTGAACGAGCCCGGCGACGCCGGATCCCGCGCCGCCCCCACATCGCTGACGATGCCGAAGCCCAGGCCGAAGGTGTAGCCTGGACCGCGCACGTAAACGTCATGGTCGCCGCTGTGGTTGCTGATCATCAGGTTGATCGTGGTGGGGCTCAGCAGGCGCACGCCGTCGAGTTCACCGCCGTTCAGCAGCATCTGGCTGAAGCGCCAGTAGTCCGAGGCCGTCGAGAACAGTCCCGCGACCCCGCCGTAATAGGCGCTGCCGAAGAAGGGTTCGGTGCTGTACTCGCCCGTGCGTGACAGCTCGATGGTCTGACCGGGGCCGGAAGGGCTGTACACCGAGGCCACCCGGTGCACCTTGTCGGCGGGCACCTCGTAAAAGGTATCGGGCATTTGCAGCGGGTCGAAGATGCGCCGCTTGAGGAAGTCCTGCAGTGGTTCGCCGGCGATGCGCTCGACCAGCAGCGCGACATAATCGGTGGAGCTGCCGTACTGCCAGTCGTCCCCGGGGTGGAACGCCAGCGGCAGCGGCGCGCGTTTGAGCAGGGTGGCCTCGACGCTGTCTTCCCGCGCCAGCAGGGATTGCTCCTCCTCCGTCAAGAATTCCCGGTCCGGGTCGAGCCCGGCGGTGTGGGACAGCACGTGGCGGAAGGTAACCGGGCGCGCCGGGGGGACCCGGTGGGTGCCATACTGATCCTGCACGATCACCTGTTTGTCCGCCAGTTCCGGTATCCAGTCGCTGATCGGGTCGGTCAGCAGGAAGTGCCCCTCCTCATAGAGCATCATCAGGGCAGCGGAGACGATCGGCTTGGTCATGGACATAAGGAAGAAGATATTGTCCTCCTGCATCGCCCGATTCGACTCGCGATCCTGCCAGCCCTGGGCGCCAAAATGCACGACCTTCCCGTCGCGCGCCACCAGGGTGACGGCGCCGGCCAGCAGCTCCTTGTCGATATAGCGTTGCATGGCGGCGGGCAGGCGTTCGAGGCGCTCGGACGACAGGCCCACGCTCTCCGGTTCGGCGAAGGGCAGGCCGTTGGCCAGCAGGGCCGGACTCCAGCTCAGGAGCAGGGCAGTGAGTGTGCGGGTCAGTTTGGGGGCGAAACGATGGGCGATGGGCATTACGGACTCCGTATTCTTGTCGTTATGGCAGGCAGTATATAGGCAGCCGACCAGAATTGACCAGTCGGGGAATCTGCGCCATGCTCAGCGGCCGCTGATGAGGTAGCCGCCGAATAGCCATGCCTGAGACTCCCGACACTCCTGACACTCCTGACAACGACGACGACAGGCCCGTATTCTTCCGCCCAGGTCACCATGCCGGTGATCTCGTGGAAGCCGGGCAGTGGCGCATCCTGAGGGAGGAACCGGGGCTGGTGGAAGTGGACGCTCATCTGCCCGAACACCTGATGAATCCGCGCCGGCAGCTTTTCGGTGGTTTTACCGGCACCTACGTCGACATGATCTCGATCTACACCGTGCGCACACTGTTTCCCCGCGGCAAATTCCAGTGGTCAGCCACTGTCAACATGCGCATCGACTATCTGGCCCCGGTGACGGGGCCGCGTTTCCTGCTGCTGGGAGAGCTGATCAGTGACGGCAAAAGTACCTGCCTCGTGGCCTGTACGTTTTCGGACCCGCAAGGCAACAAGCTGGTCTACGCCATTACGACTCTACGCAAGAATCCCTGACAGAGGGAGTCCGGGCAGCCGTTACGGCTGCCCGGGCAATCACATGGAATAGCCTTTCTCGTCGTGGTCGGTGATGTCCAGTCCCTGCTGTTCTTGCTCCGGGCTGACGCGGACGCCGCCGGTCATGACACCGACAAGCTTGACGATGCCGAAGGTCAGCGCGGCGGTGTACAGGGCGACGGCGAGAATGCCCAGTAGCTGCACCGCCACCTGCGAGCCCATGGTCATGCCCTCGGCATAGCCGTTGCCGCTGAACACGCCGAGATTGGCGGACACCAGGACGCCAGCGAGGAAGGTGCCCACGATGCCGCCGACGCCGTGCACCGGGAACACGTCCAGGCTGTCGTCGATGCGCAGGCCCGTCTTCAGATAGGTGGTGGCAAAATAACAGGCGAAGCCGCCGCTGAAGCCGACGAGCAGGGCGCCCGCCGGTCCCACCGAGCCCGAAGCCGGGGTGATCGTCGCCAGGCCGGCCACCATGCCGGTGATGGCGCCGAGGCCGCTCGGCTTGCCGAACTTGATCCACTCGATCAGCATCCAGGTCAGGGCGCCGGTGGCGGCGGAGATGTGGGTGACCAGCATGGCCATGCCGGCGGCGTTGTCCGCCGCCAGCGCGCTGCCGGCGTTGAAGCCGAACCAGCCCACCCAGAGCATGGCGGCGCCGGTGAAGCTCATGGTCAGGTTATGGGGCAGGGTCGTGGCGGAGAGGAAATCCTTGCGCTGACCCAGCATCAGGGCGAACACCAGGGCGCCGACGCCGGCGGTGACATGCACCACGGTGCCGCCGGCGAAATCGATCAGCCCGCGCTGGCCGAGCCAGCCGCCGCCCCACACCCAGTTGGCCACGGGGAAATACACGAGCAGGGTCCAGAGGATGGTGAACAGCAGCATGGCGGAGAACTTGATGCGCTCGACAAAGGCGCCGACGATCAGCGCCGGGGTGATGATGGCGAAGGTCATCTGGAAGGAGGCGAACACGGTCTCCGGGATATCGCCTGACATGGAATCGATGCCGACACCGTTGAACAACGTCTTGCTGAGACCACCCCACCAGGCCGACTCCGCCGGCCCGAAGGCGATGCTGTAGCCGACAAGGAGCCACAACAGGGAGATGACTACGGCGATGGAGAAGCACTGCATCAGCACCGACAGCACGTTCTTGGTGCGTACCAGGCCGGCGTAGAAGAGCGACAGCCCCGGCAGCGTCATGAACAGCACCAGGGCGGTGGAGGTCAGAATCCAGGCGGTGTTGGCGCCGTTGAGATCGTCTTGGGCGAAGCTGAGTGAGGGGGTGACCAGGAGGGCGAGGCTGAGAAGGAAGCGGTAGTCAGGCTTTATTGTTTTCATTGCTCTGATTTTCCTTGTTGTTATTTTCTACAGCGCGTCGTTGTCGGTCTCCCCCGTACGAATGCGGATGCTCTGTTCCAGCGGAGTCACGAAGATCTTGCCGTCACCGATCTGCCCGGTGCCCGCGGCCTTGCAGATGGCTTCGATAGCCGGCTCGAGTATGTCGTCGGACACGGCGATCTCCAGTTTCGCCTTGGGCAGAAAATCGATGACGTACTCGGCACCACGATATAACTCGGTGTGACCTTTCTGCCGACCGAAGCCCTTGACTTCCGTCATGGTCATGCCGCTCACGCCGAGTTCGGATAACGCCTCGCGGACATCATCGGCCTTGAACGGTTTGATAATCGCGGTTATCAATTTCATTCTTGCTCTCCTGCCTTAAATTGGATCGACTCCGGCTGGGCCGTGACCCGTTTCGGGTCGGTTCCCAGTGCCCGGACGGCGCTTGTTCCTGCTTTGGTCCAGGGGCCGCCAGCAACTCCCGGAAATCGGCGAAACTTTAACACGACGCCTGTAAAAGCACCAATTGTGCGCGTAAATGTCGAAGATGCGCGGGTCGCTTTGCACCGAATGAGTGCAAGCGCGGAAAGGTGAACGGCGCCGCGAAAGCCAGCGCTGTAGAAGGGGCCATTTAAAAAAGGGGGCGATCACTCATCAGGGAGGGAGAGGGATGAGTCACCACCCCCGAGCGGGGAGGGACGTTGGCTTGTTCAACCCTCGCGGGGAGAACACCCTTGCTTAAGCAGCAGCACGCTGCTGATTT
Source organism: Pseudohongiellaceae bacterium (assembly GCA_040905005.1). Lineage (GTDB taxonomy): Bacteria > Pseudomonadota > Gammaproteobacteria > Pseudomonadales > Pseudohongiellaceae > UBA9145. The sequence goes on along the minus strand of JBBDSI010000279.1, from coordinate 16,606 downwards.
ACTCATTGTTCCGGTTCGATGTGATTGTGATCACGTAGAGCGTATTCGATAGACTCTCGTTTACGCGCCCAGTGTGCGGCGAGCAGCGAGCCGCTGATGTTGTGCCACACCGAGAACAGCGCGCCGGGCAGTGCCGCCGTGGCAGAGAAGAACTGTAATGCCAGGGCGACGCCCAGGCCGGAATTCTGCATCCCCACCTCAATGGCGATGGTCTGGCTCTGACGCAGATCGAATCCGAACAATCGGCTGAGGTAATAACCGCCCATGAGGCCGAGGCTATTGTGGGCGATCACGGCGACCAGGGTCAGCAGGCCGACATCGACGAGGCGCTCGCCGTTGAGCGCCACCACGGTGGCGATAATGATGAGAATACAGACGATGGCGAGAGTCGGCAGCAGGGGCTCGAGGCGCGCGATCGTAGGAGCGGCGTAATGCTTGAGCAGCACGCCGCAGAGCACGGGTGCCAGCACGATCTGGACGATGTTCATGAGCATGCCGGTGACGTCGACGGCGACAGTCTGGGAGAGGTAGAAGGCGCACAGCAGCGGCGTCGCGAGCACGCCGATCAGCGTCGAGGTCATGGTCAGGCTGATGGACAGGGCCACGTCGCCCCGCGCCAGGTAGGTGATCACGTTGGACGCCGTGCCGCCGGCACAACTGCCCACCAGGACCATGCCCACGGTGAGCTGATTGGACAACTGCAGCATGCTGGCCAGGGTCAGGGCCAGCAGGGGCATGAGCAGGAACTGCAGCGCCACGCCCACCAGGATCGGCTGCGGCTTCTGCGCCACGCGGCGAAAGTCCGCTGCGGTGAGGGTCAGTCCCATCATGAACATGATGCCGGCGAGCAGCGGCACGATGGCGGCCTCGAGTGGCAGGAATAGATCCCGCGCGACCAGGGCGATGCCCGACAGCAGCAGCGCCCAGAGGGGAAACAGGCGATTGAAATGATCCATGGTCCGGATGGCGCCCCGGGGTATGCGGGTTCAGCTTTTATTCTGGCGCGCAAGCTAGCATGTCCGGGTCGCCGCTTGTAACCTTTTTCGGTAGAGGGCGTCACAGAGAATGACAGGGGCGTCGGCCCAGCCTGATCCCGATGGGGTCGGCGTAAGCGTAGTGGCAGTGTAGTACCTCTGGCGACCAATAAAAATCACCCATCGGGGTATCAATAATGATCAAGACTCTTATCTTACTGGCGGGCACCGTCCTGTTGACCGGCTGCCTGTTGACCGTGGATTCCGACTCCCGTCCCATCACGACCGTGTGGAACGAGGGCGAGGTGAACCGTCTGCAGGTAGGCCGCAGCGACCAGGAATTCGTTCGTTCCTCCTTCGGTGATCCCATCACCAGGCTGACCTATGCCGACGGCACGGAAATCTGGAAATACCGCAATCGCTCGGAGAAGGATACCGAGGTGGGTTTGTTCCTGGTGTTTTCGGTGGACGTGGAGGAAGAGCGCATCGAGACCCTGTCCATCGAGTTCGTGGATGGCATCGTCAGCAACTACTGGATAGAGGAAGCGCGTTACTGAGACGCAAGCAGCACGCCCTCCGCTTCGGGCTACTGCTGAAGCTGCTGCAGCCAGGGCTCCAGTTCGTCCCAGTTCAGCGGGAAGATATGCTTGGCGCCCGGCACTTCGGCCGCGTCGACCCGGGCGCCGGCGGCCTCGAGTCGGTTGATGAACTGGTCGAGGCGCTTGTTCCAGCGGAAATCATCCTTCTCGCCGACGCGCAGGAAGATTGGCAGGCCCTGCAGCGCGCCGAGCGCAGTGTCCTCGTGCAGGCGGCCGGGTGTGGCCACCACGCCCAGGTATTGCCGGGGATCGCGTGCCGCGATCTCGAGCGCCGCGCTGCCGCCACTGGAGATACCCACCAGCAGTGTTCGGCCCGGCCGCAGCGTGTGGATGCGCCGGAGGTCGGCGATCAGGGCCGGGAAATGTTCGGCGTTGTCGACGAAATAATGGCGCCCGCCAGGGGAGACCGGGAGAGCGATGGCCCAGCCACGCGCAACCATCTCCTTGCCCATCCAGAACTGGGCGCGGGCCATGAATTCGCTGTTGGAGCCCCCGGAGATGAGAATGGCCAGAGGCGGTGCCTCGGCGCTGGCATTCGGCTCAAAATAGAGCACCTTGACCTGATCGCCGCCGACCAGTGTCACCAGTTCCTCCGCCGCCTGGACGGTCTGGATGAAAGACGCCGACAGTAACAGGCTGAACAGGCTGAAGATTGCAGTTCTCATGGTGTGTATGCGGAAGGGCCCCCTCTTCTTTGCAGCGGAGTATAGCAACCATCCCCACGGCCACGCACCGGCTTGAGATGAATGCGTGCTTTATGCCGTCAGGTGACGCGGCCCCGGTCCGGCCTGTATTAAGACTTCGCTTTGACTTACTGTAACTAATCTTTATCCCGTCCGTACTTGTCAGCACATGCGCGCACAGTTCCAACAGGCCATCGAACAGCACCGGCAACGGATCTACTCCTTTGCCCGCTATAGCCTGCGCGTGCCCCAGGATGCCGAGGACGTCACCCAGGAAGTCTTCATCAAGCTCTGGCAGCACTGGCGCCGGATCGATCACGACCGCCTTGGCGCCTGGCTGATGCGTGTCGCCCACAACGCGGTGATCGATCATGTCCGCCGCAGCCAGACCGTGCAGAAGCGGGTGGATGATTATGCCGAGGTCGACGACCAGGGCGAGGATGAGGATCCCGGCCGGGAGCGCGATCGTGAGGCCTTTAAGGCGCAGCTGATGCAGGCCATCACGCACCTGGACGATCCCTTCCGCAGTATCGTCATCATGCGCGACATCCAGGGGCTGAGCTACGCCGAGATCGAAAAGACACTGGAGATGAGCGAGAGCCAGGTAAAAGTCTATCTGCACCGGGCCAGGCGCAGGCTGCGTGAAAACCCCCGATTGCGCGAACTGTTCGACGCCTGGGCGCAACCCGCCGAGGGCGGGGGCGAGGGCGGGGTTAAGGTCAAAGCCAAGGTCAAGGGTGAGGACGCCGGCACCGTGACCCCGTTCGGACGGCGCCAATAGAGCGGATAGGGCGGGCGCGGCAGGCGGTAACTTTTTCGGCGCCGGGACGTATTCATTAACACAGGCTGCAACAGGAACACGACATGTCAGGCAACAGCGAATCACAGTGCTACTTGACCCAGCTCCAGATCGACACCTTTCTGGACGGGGAGTTGAGCACGGCGCAACAGGACGTGTTCATGAGGCACGTTCACGGCTGCGGCGCCTGCGCCGCGGAACTGCGCTATGCCCGTGTGCTGCAGGACCAGCTGCTGGAGCTGCCGCCACTCGACTGCGACAACCGCGTCCTGAATCCGGTGTACGAGAACGCGCGTAGCCTAGGACTGCTGACATCGTTACGCGACTGGCTCGCCGGTCTCAATCCCGGCCTGCGTTACGCCATGCCGGCGGCGCTGGTCGTCGTGCTGGCGCTGGTTCTGCTGCCGTTGCTCGAAGAGCAGCCGACGCCGGCTCCCATGGTGGCGGATAACCCGACTGCCGCGCCGGCCGACTACAGCCCGCAAGAAGTGGCCGCCGCCCTCAGGGACCTGAACCTGGCCATCGAATACCTGAACGAAGTGAGTGAGCGCACCGAGGTGATGATCGGCGAGCGCTTCCTGATTACGCCGCTGCGCGAGAGCCTGAACGCCTCCTTCGAGGAAGCCCTCGACCGGGACGAGCCGGCCCTGAACAACGGCCCCATTTAATGATCTCCGCACCGGCAGTCGCCGCTGCGGGAGCTGCAACGAGGTAGTGACATGAACAAGTTGACACGCTGGCTGATTCCCCTGGGCGTACTGGGTCTGATCCCGGTGGCCATGGCCCAGGACGCACTGCAGGACCATCCCGGTTTCGTCGATTTCTCGGCGCTGACGGCGATGATGGATTCCGAACCGACGGTGGAGATCAGCCTCAAGGAACCCTTGCTGGCCATGGTCACCAATCTGATCAGGGCCGAGGACCAGGAGGCGGCCGATTTCATTTCCAAGCTGCTGCGGGTAACGGTCAACGTGTTCCGCAGTGAGGCCGCCGAGGTGGACGAAGTCGCCGCCACCATGGAGAACATTGCCGGCGATCTCGAGCAGGAAGGCTGGGAGCGGGTGGTGCGAGTGCGCGAGGATCAGGATCACGTGGACATCTACGTGCGCATGTCCGGCGACGCCCAGCTCATCCACGGCATCGCCATCATGGTCGCCGAGCCCAACGAGACCGTGCTGGTCAACATCGTCGGCGACATCAGCGGCAATGACCTGGCCGCCCTGGGCCGCCGCTTCGATATCGACGCGCTGACCGGCATCGACATCGAGGCCGCGAACTAGCCCGCTGAATTAGTCGAGCGCGCGCGCCGGCGGGACAGGGCAAGCCGCTATTCCTCCAACCCTTCAACCTCCATGCGCTCACTCGCGGCGACCGTGACCGAGGTGCCGTCGACGGTGGTGAAGGAACGCTCGCCCATCTGATACCTGTAGACCCGGTAGATCACCGGCTGCTGCTCGCCATCCCGGTGCAGCGTGACCGTGAGGATGGCGTGGTTGTCCTGCCAGCGGAAGTAATAGAGAATGCCGCCGAGTCCCACCATCAGCACCAGGAAGGCATAGGCGGCGAAGCGCATGTCCCTGGCGAAATTCTCCTGTTCCCGGGTGGCGGCGCTCTGCGCCGGCGTCGGTGCCGCGTCTTTACCCCGTGGCCGCCTCTCCGCCTGATGGCGTTGGCGCAGTACCACGAACGCCAGCAGAATGACTACAATGGTGAGCAGAATTTTTCCAAGCATGGACGAGAGCCCCGATTTCTTTTTCTGTCGGTGATGGTAACACCGCCGCGGCGGTCTATGGGTCCATTGGCGTCTGCCGGGGGCTTGCGCTCGCGCCAGGCCGGCAATAAAAAAACTTCAGGAAATAACCGGCAGGAAACAAAAAAGCGCGCCGGGCCGGTCTGTTAGCCCGCAATCATAATGAACCGCCGTCGTTCGGCGCCCGCAGTGGGTCGTTCATGCATGATTCGGGATAGTTCGGGATAGTTCGAAATAGTTCGCGTCAGGGCCTGCTCATTCTATCGGCAGCATGAACGGGTCGCAGCACTCTACCAGGGATGAAGGCCGTGTCTGAAAACAACAGGAATAATAGTGTGCACGTGGCGGCGGGAATGCCGCCGCTGGACCTCGAGGGGCGCTCCACATCGCTATTCGAATTCTGGCCCATGTGGCTGATGTACCTGCCGGTGGCGCTGCAGTGGCTGTGGCTCGCCCTGCGCTACCGCAGTCTCACCCTGCCCCTGATCGCCAACCCGGCAATTCCCCTGTCGGGCATGGTGGGCGTCCCCAAGTCCGCCGTGTTCGACGCGGCCGGTCCCGACGCCCGGCGCTGGATCCTGCCCTGGCTGGTCTACCCGGTCGGCACGGCACCGGCGGTGCAGCAGCGGCAACAGGTGCTAGAGAAGTTGCGCGAGGCTGGCCTGCATCTGCCCGTGGTGGGCAAGCCCGACATCGGCTGTCGCGGCGCCGGCGTCAGGCTGCTGCATGACGAGGCCGAACTCGAGGCCTATCTCGAGGCCTTCCCGCGCGGCGGGCACATCCAGTTCCAACAGCTCAGCGAATGGGAGGCCGAGGCGGGCGTGTTCTATGTGCGGGCGCCGGATGCAGCCCGGGGGCGCATTACCTCCCTGACGCTCAAGTACACGCCCTTCGCGGTCGGTGACGGCAAGCGTACGCTCGCTGAACTCGTGGCCGCCGACCCCCGCGCCGGTGACCTTGCGCACCTGTACCGGCAGCGACTCGCTGACGACTGGGAGCGCGTGGTCGCCGCCGGCGAACCGGTGCGCCTGGTGTTCTCCGCCAGTCACTGCCGGGGCGCGGTGTTTCGCGATGGCGCGCACCTGATCAGCGACGCCCTGCGTGAGACCCTGGACCGGGTCTTCGCCGATATTCCCGGCTTTCACTATGGGCGCCTGGACATCAAGTTTCGTGACGTCGCCAGCCTGCAGGCGGGGCGCGACTTCGCCATCATCGAGATCAATGGCGCCAGCGCCGAGTCCATCAACATCTGGGATCGTGACGCTGGTCTCGGCGGCGCGCTGGCTACGCTGTTGCGACAATACCGGACGCTGTTTACACTTGGCCACGCGAATCGGCAACGCGGACACAAGCCGCCGGGAATCCGCGCGTTCCTTGACGCCTGGCGTTATGAATCCAACCTCGTAAAAAGCTATCCGCCCAATGACTAATCCCTGTCGACTCCCGGTCAAGCCCAGGGCGCTTGCCGCGCTGCTGGAGCGGGCGCTGGGCCTGAAACCCCTCGGCAACATCTACGACGGCCGCCCCCGGCCCGACATGAACCCGGCCGATTTCCTCGACTACTCTCTGGGCGCCCTCGGCGTGACCCTGGATGTCACGCAGCGGGATAACCTGGCGGAGATCCCCGCCAGCGGCCCGGTACTTATCGTCGCCAATCATCCTCTCGGCGGGCTGGAGGGCATGGCCATCGCCCGCGTCCTGCTGGCGGTGCGCCCGGACCTCAAGGTGCTGACCAACGAACTGCTGCGTCGGATACCCGAACTGGCGCCCGTGTTCATCGGCGTCAACGTGCTCGCGAAGAGCGCCGCCGCCGGCAATGTCGCCGGCATCAAGCAGGTGCACAAGCACCTGGGCGCGGGCGGGGCCGTGCTCCTGTTTCCCGCCGGCATGGTGTCAGCCTTCGAATTCAGCCATCGACGCATCCAGGACCGCGCCTGGAACCGCCTCGCCGGGCAACTCGTCAAGCGCTACCAGGCCACCACTGTGCCGGTCCACGTGGCCGGCCGCAACAGCCCTTATTTCTATGCCGCCGGGCTGATCCATCCGCGCCTGCGTACCCTGTTGCTGCCACGGCAACTGGCCAACAAGCGCGGCTACACCCTGCCGCTGACCATCGGTCGGCCGATCCCGGCCCCGGAGCTACGCCTGCTGCAGAGCGCCGAGGCCGTGACCGATTATCTGCGGGTGAGTACCGACGCCCTGGCCGGCAGGGTTGTGAAGCAGAAGGCGCTGAGCCTGCAGGGCATCGACGAGCTGGGTCCCCACGCCAGCACCAGCGAGGTGGAGGCCGCGCTGGCGCGCCTGACACCGCATCGCCTGGTGCAACACGAGGAGTTCGATGTCTACTGCGCGCCCTTCGCCGAACTGGGCGTGCTCATGGAACAGATCGCCATCGCCCGCGAGGTGACGTTCCGCGCGGTGGGCGAGGGCACCGGCCTGAGCCGGGATTCGGATCGCTTCGATCCCCACTACCTGCACCTGTTCCTGTGGGACAAGCAGCAGCGGCGCATCGCCGGCGCCTATCGCGTCGGCCTGGTGGACGAGATCGTCGCCCGCCACGGCGTCAAGGGACTCTATACCCGCTCCCTGTATCGCTACGACGAATCCTTTACGCGCAAGCTGGGTTCGGCCATCGAGATGGGGCGCTCCTTCATCCATCCGGACTACCAGCGCCGGCCCGCCTGCCTGGACCTGCTGTGGCGTGGCATTGGCCAGATTCTGGTGCAGAGGCCCAGGTATCACACTTTGTTCGGCTCGGTGAGTATCTCCAGGGAATACAGCGACCTGGCACGGTCCCTGATCGCGGACACCATGCTGACCAATTTCCGCGCCCAGGAATTCAGCGACCTGGTGCAGCCGCTGAAACCGCTCCGCGTCGACAACCGGGTGTGGTCACAGTCGATGCTGGCCGAGTTGGCTAACGTGAAGATGCTCGGCAAGCTCATCGGCCGCTGCGATCCGGGCAAGGCGGTGCCAGTCCTGCTGCGCCACTACCTGTCGCTGAACGGCCGCCTGATCTGCTTCAACATTCACTCCAAGTTCAATAACTCGCTGGAGGGATTGATCGTGGTGGACGTACGCAAGACCGAGCAGAAGACCCTGAACCGCTTCATGGGCCCCGAGGGGCTCAAGGTCTTCCTGGACAGTCATCTACTGCGGGATACCGCTTGAGCGATCAGTGCCGAGGGAGTTCGTCGACACTCAGTAGGAGCTCAGGTTGAAATGAAATGGACGCACCCTCTCGCAGCCAGGCAAGTACAGTGAAACTTTCAAACCAGGCCACTATTCAACACACAGGCTCATGGCATATCCGGCCACAACTTTTTATAATCGGCCCATGGACAAATTCATAGCCGGCCTGCAGGTGGTCGCGGCCGCCGTTCTCGCGCTTCTGGCCGTCGCCACCCTGGTCAACATGCTCTTCATCGCCACCCGCCCGGAAACCATCTCCGTGGTCAACACCTTCATCGGACAGGGCGTCCTGATCATCTGTCTGGCCGCGTTGTCCCGGGTGCTGTTGCGCCGGGGGCTGCGCGGATGGCGCGGCGAGCAGGGGGCCGGGCGGGAGTCCGATTGAGGCACGGCGCCGGCCTCAAGCCCGGGCGCTGCACTCACCCGCGAAAAAGCGTATAATCTCGCCCTTTTTGACCGGCAGTCCGCCAATTCCCATGATTATCGTTGACGAACCAGAACGGTTTGCCCAGCTGGAGCAGCACTGCGTGGCCACTATCGGCAAGTTCGATGGTGTGCACCTGGGGCACCAGCTCATCCTCGACCAGGTCAAGAGCAAGGCTGAAGAGCTGGACCTGCCGAGCCTGGTGATCCTCATTGAGCCCCATCCGGAGGAGTTCTTCGCCGGCAGCGACGGCGACTGCCCGGCGCGCCTGACTTCGCTGCGGGAGAAACTGGCGCTGCTGGATGGCTTCGGCATCGAATACGTGTATCAACTGCGCTTCGACCGCACGACCAGTGAACTCGACGCCGAGGCCTGGGTCGAGAATATCCTGGTACAGGGACTGGGCGTGAAGGCCTTTATCGTCGGCAATGATTTTCGCTTCGGATTCAAGCGCCAGGGCGACTTCGCCCTGCTCAGGGAGAAGGGCAGGGAATACGGCTTCGAGGTGCTGGAGACCGTGGCCTACGAGCGTAACGGCCAGCGCATCAGCAGCACCTTCATCCGCGAGAGGCTGGCCGCCGCCGAGTTCGACCTGGTAGAACAACTCCTCGGTCGGCCCTATTCGATGACCGGCGAGGTGGAGAAGGGGAGGCAACTCGGCACCGACCTGGGCTTCCCCACCTGCAACATCAATCCCCATCGGCGCAGGATTCCCCTGCACGGGGTCTATGCCTGCCAGGTCAGGATGGTCGATCGCTACCTTCCGGCGGCGGTCAATATCGGTTACCGTCCGACGGTGTCCGAGGATGGCGACGCCCTGCTGGAGGCCCATATACTCGACTTCGACGCCAACCTGTACGGCAGGACCATCGAGGTGATCTTCCACAGGAAGCTAAGAGACGAGATCAAGTTCGAGAGCCTGGAGGCCCTGAAGCACCAGATCGCAACCGATGTCGCCGAGGTCAGAGAAGTCTTCGCCACGGCTGCTGCTGAGTAATATCTGCTATGAGTGACTACAAGGATACGCTGAACCTGCCCCACACCGAATTCCCCATGAAAGCCAACCTGGCGCAGCGGGAACCCGAGATGCTGAAGACGTGGGACGAGATGGACCTGTACCGCCGCATCTGCGAGAAGAATCGCGGGCGCGAGCAGTTCATCCTCCACGACGGCCCGCCCTACGCCAACGGCGAGCTGCATCTCGGCCACGCCATCAACAAGACGCTGAAGGACATCGTCGTCAAGAGCCGGGCGCTGAGCGGTTTCGACGCGCCTTATATTCCCGGCTGGGACTGCCACGGCCTGCCGATCGAGCACAACGTGGAGAAGAAGAAGGGCAAGGCCGGACAGAAGGTCAGTCACGCCGAGTTCCGTCAGGCCTGCCGCGACTATGCCGCGAAGCAGGTAGAGATCCAGAAGGAGGGCTTCATCCGCCTGGGCGTGCTGGGCGACTGGGACAACCCCTACCTGACCATGAACTTCCAGACCGAGGCGGACACCGTGCGCGCCCTCGGCAGGATCGCCGCCAACGGTCACCTGGTGAAGGGCTACAAGCCGGTGTACTGGAGCGTCGTCGGCGCCTCCGCGCTCGCCGAGGCCGAGGTGGAGTACCAGGACAAGCAGTCCTTCGCCATCGACGTGCGCTTCCCGGCCGAAGACCGCAAGACCTTCCTCGCCACCTTCTCCAGCGCCGTCATCAAGGACAGCGAGGAGCCGGTGTCGATGGTGATCTGGACCACTACGCCCTGGACCCTGCCGGCCAATCAGGCGGTGACCCTGCACGCCGAGCTGGACTATGCCCTGGTGCGCTGCACCCTGGCGGATGCCAGCGAGCTGATCGTCGTGGCCGGAGAAATGGTCGATGGCATCATGCAGCGCTACGGCTGCGAGGACTACGAGGTGCTCGGCGAGGTGAAGGGCGCGTCCCTGGAAAACCAGAAACTGAAACATCCCTTCGCGCAGCGCCATGTCCCCATCATCCTCGGCGAGCACGTCACCACTGAGACCGGCACCGGTGTCGTGCACACCGCGCCGGATCACGGCGTGGACGACTTCAACGTGGGCCGCGCCTACGGTCTCGGCACCCTGAACCTGGTGGACGAGAACGGTGTGTTTGTCGATGCCGCCGGGGAGTTCGCTGGCGAGCACGTGTACAAGGCGGATGAGAAGGTCATCGAGCGCCTCAAGGCCGACGGCATGCTGGTGGCGGTGAAGACCATCACCCACAGCTACGCCCACTGCTGGCGCACCAAGACGCCGCTGATCTATCGCGCCACGCCGCAATGGTTCATCAGCATGAGCGAGGGCGGCCTGATGAACGACGCCCTCGAGGCGGTGAAAGGGGTCAAGTGGATTCCGGACTGGGGGCAGGCCCGCATCGAGCTGATGCTCAGGGGCAGCCCGGACTGGTGTGTCTCGCGCCAGCGCACCTGGGGCGTACCCATCACCCTGTTCGTGCACAAGGACACCCAGGAACTGCATCCGCGCACCGATGAGCTGTTCGAGGAGGTGGCGAAGCGCATCGAGGAGCGGGGCATCGACGCCTGGTTCGAACTCGAGGCGGCGGAACTGCTCGGCGACGACGCGGACAGGTACGAGAAGGTCAGCGATACCCTGGATGTGTGGTTCGACTCCGGCGTCACCCATTTTTCGGTGATCGGACGGCGCCCGGAGCTGCGCTATCCGGCCGACCTGTATCTCGAGGGTTCGGACCAGCATCGCGGCTGGTTCCAGTCCTCGCTGAAGACCGCCATCGCCATGCACGGCACGGCGCCCTATAAAGAGGTGCTGACCCACGGCTTCTTCGTCGACGCCGAGGGCCGCAAGATGTCCAAGTCCCTGGGCAACACCGTGGCGCCGGCCAAGATCTTTCAGCAATACGGCGCCGACGTGCTGCGCCTGTGGGTCGCGGCCACCGATTACCGCGGCGAGATGACCGTGTCCGAGGAGATCTTCAAGCGCGTGGCCGATGCCTATCGCCGCATCCGCAACACCAGCCGCTTCATGCTCGCCAATCTGAACGGCTTCGACCCGCAGACCGACGCGGTCGTACCGAAGGACATGCTGGCGCTGGACTACTGGATCCTGCGCCGCTGTCAGTTATTGCAGGAAGAGCTTGTCGGGCATTACCACGCCTACCACTTCCTCAATGTATACCAGAAGGTTCATAACTTCTGTGTCATCGAACTTGGTGGCTTCTACCTGGACGTGATCAAGGACCGCCAGTACACGACACAGGCCGACAGCCTGCCACGGCGCTCCGCACAGACCGCGCTCTATCACGTCGTCGAGATGCTGAGCCGGTTGATTGCGCCGATTCTCAGCTTCACCGCCGATGAGATCTGGCGCCACATCCCCGGTAAGCGCGCCGAGTCGGTGTTCCTCACCGATTTCGCCGACTCCCCGGACCTGCTGAGCGAAGCGGACGAGTTCTCCGACGCCTTCTGGCAGCAGGCCATGGCGGTGAAGCATGCCGTCAACAAGGAGCTGGAGGCCAAGCGCGCCGAGAAAGTGGTGGGCAGCGGCCTTAGTGCCGAGGTGGATCTGTACTGCGACAGCGAGCTGTATGCCTCGCTCGAGCGCCTCGGCGAGGAGCTGCGCTTCGTGCTGATCGTCTCCCGGGCCAGCCTGCACAAGCTCGACGCGGCCGGCGCCGATGCCGCGGCGACCGAACTCAAGTCGCTGAAGCTGCGGGTGACCGCCTCCGGCAGCGCCAAGTGTGAGCGCTGCTGGCACCACCGCGAGGAAGTGGGCAAGGTCGCCGCGCACCCGACGCTCTGTCAGCGCTGCGCGGACAACATCGACGGCGACGGCGAGTCGCGCAGTTTCGCCTGAGCGCCCCCTTAAGTGTCGACTGACGATGTGATCCAGCCCGCCTCCCAGGTGAGCCTGCATTTTTCCCTGGCGCTGCCGGATGGCGAGATGATCGACAGCAACTTCGAGCGCCAGCCCGCCAGCTTCCGCCTCGGTGACGGCAGCGTGCTGCCGGGATTCGAGGAGCAACTAATCGGCTTGCGGCCCGGCGATGAGAAGGAGACGGTCCTGCCCGCGGCCCGGGCCTTCGGCGAGATCAATCCGAAGAACCGCCAACAGTTCGCCAGGGAGAGGTTCTCGCACCTGTTCGAGGACGACCTGGTGCCCACCGAGGTGGGCACCGTGGTCTCGTTCCGCGACCCGGCCGGCTTTCATTTGCCGGGACTGGTGGCGGCCATCGGCGAGCAGAGCATTACCGTCGATTTCAATCATCCCCTGGCGGGCCGGGACATCGTCTTCCGGGTTAAAATACTGTCCGTGCTGCCGCCGGCAGTTGCAACCGTCGAAATAAAGCTTTAGCGTGGAGCCATGACCAGTCAAGCTCCCATAAAAGACAGTGCCAGCAAGGTCTGTGCTAAAGAGGACTGTGCTAAAGAGGACAGCGCCAAAGCCAGCATCCGCCTGGCCAATCCGCGTGGGTTCTGCGCCGGGGTGGACCGCGCCATCGATATCGTCAATCGCGCGCTGGACATGTACGGCGCGCCGATCTATGTGCGCCACGAGGTCGTGCACAACAAGTTCGTCGTCAACAAGCTGCGCGAGCGCGGCGCCATCTTCGTCGACGAGCTCGTGGACATTCCCGAGAAGGACGCGAAAGGGCGCGCCGCCATCGTCATCTTCTCCGCCCATGGCGTCTCCCAGGCGGTCAAGCGCGAGGCGACGGAAAAGGGCTTTACCGTATTCGATGCCACCTGCCCCCTGGTGACCAAGGTACATCTGGAGGTGACGAACTTCAGCCGCGAGGGGCGCGAGTGCGTGCTCATCGGCCACCAGTTCCACCCGGAAGTGGAGGGCACCATGGGTCAGTATGACACGCGTAACGGCGGTAAAATCTATCTGGTGGAGTCGGTGGAAGATGTGGCCACGCTCGCAGTGAATGACCCGTCCCGCCTGTCCTATGTCACCCAGACCACGCTGTCCATGGACGACACGGCCCGCATCATCGATGCCCTGCGCGCGCGCTTTCCCCAGATCCGGGGTCCGCGCAAGGAAGACATCTGCTACGCCACCCAGAACCGGCAGGACGCGGTGAAGCAGCTCGCGCTGGAGTGCGATCTGCTGCTCGTGGTGGGTTCGCCGAACAGTTCCAACTCCAATCGCCTGAAGGAACTGGCCGAGCGCCTGGGCTGCGAGGCTTATCTGATCGACAACGTCGATGATATCCAGCCGCACTGGTTCGAAGGCAAGTCCCGCTACGGCGTCACCGCCGGCGCCTCGGCGCCCGAAATACTGGTACAGCAGGTCGTGGCCCGGCTGCAGGAACTGAGCGATCTCGAGCCGGAGGAACTGGAGGGCGTCACCGAAAACATCGTCTTCTCCCTGCCCCGGGAACTGCGCCTCTGACGGCCGGACCGGGACCGCATTCTGCGGCTGCGCTCTCTGATACGAACGGCTGCGCTCTCTGATACGAACGCCTGTGCTCTCTGATACGAACGGCTGCGCCTGTCTGATACAAGCGGCCGCGACTATTTGGTATATGCGGCTGCGCCTTTCTGATATAAAAAGCCCGGACAATAACAGCAATAACGCGTGATCGGGGTACTCGCCAGGGTGCCCTCAACCGGGGGGAGAGTATGCTTGGCCAACTGCGACAGCACCTGCTGCTGACCGTTTCCGTCTTTCTGATTTTCGCCGGTGGCGCCCTGGCCTGGTTCGTCCAGACCCAGGCCGGCTCTATCGCCGTGCATGACCTGCGTTACACCAGCGACAACGGCGCGACGCTCAGCGGGCTGCTCTATGTGCCCAATGCGGCCTCATCCATCAACCCGGCGCCCGGTGTATTGGCGGTGCACGGCTATATCAATTCCCGCGAGACCCAGTCCGCCTATGCCATCGAACTGGCCCGGCGCGGTTACGTGGTGCTGGCCATGGATCAGCGCGGCCACGGCTATTCCGACCCACCTGCCTTCGCCGCGGGCTTCGGTGGGCCTGCCGGGCTCACCTGGTTGCGCAGCCTGGACATCGTCGACACCAGCCAGGTTGTTCTCACCGGCCACTCCATGGGGGGCTGGACGGTATTGAGCGCGGCGGCGCAGATGCCGGAGGCCTACACCTCGGTGATCGTCTCCGGCTCCTCCACCGGCACCTTCGGCGTGCCGGAGGGCGATGCGATCTTCCCGCGCAATTTCGGCCTGGTGTTCGCTCAGTACGATGAGTTCTCCGGCTCCATGTGGCTGTCCGAGACCGGCGCCGGCATCGTCGAGACCGACAAGCTGAAGACCCAGTTCGGCACCAGCGAGACGGTTACGCCGGGGCGGCTGTACGGCTCCATCGATGCCGGCACCGCGCGCCAGCTCTATCAGCCGGCGCAGACCCATCCGGCCAATCACATCACCAGCGCCGGCGTGGCCGGGGTGCTGGACTGGGTGCAGCGCACCACCTCGACGCCGGTGTACATCGACCCGTCTAACCAGGTGTGGCAATGGAAGGAGTTCGGCACGCTGCTGTCTCTGATTGGCGCCTTAGTCTTTGTTATCGCCGTGGGCGGGACACTGTTGCGCTTCCCGCTGTTTGCCGAACTGGCCACCCGCCCGGCGCCGGCCGCAGGCATTCGTGACCGGAGCTGGTGGCTGGCCGCGGCGGTCGTGGTGGGCATCCCGCTGCTGACCTATTTTCCCCTGCAGGGCTGGGCGGCCAGTATCCCCACCTCGGCCGTCTTCGCCCAGAACCTGACCAACGGCTTCATGGTCTGGGCCGGGGGCGTGGGCCTGATCTCGCTGGCACTGTTCCTTATCTGGCACTTCTTCCTGGGTGGCAGGGCGGGTGGCGGCAACCTCCGGGCCTACGGACTGGGCTGGGAAGGGGGCTTCTCCGCGCGCAGGCTGCTCCTGGCCGTGCTGCTGGGCCTGCTGGCGGTGTTGTCACTCTACCTGTTGCTGGCCATCAATCAGTTCCTGTTCACGGCTGATTTCCGCTTCTGGGTCATCGCTATCAAGTTGATGAGCTCCCTGCAACTTCAGCTCTTTCTGGGCTACCTGCTGCCTTTCACCCTGTTCTTCCTGGTGTTCGGCATCATCCTGCACGGTCAGATGCGCGCCAGCGACGACGCGCCGCTGGCGCGGGCGATCGCCATCAACGCCTGCCTCGGCGGGCTGGGTATCGGCATTCTGCTGTTGTATCAGTACGGCTCGCTGTTCCTGGCCGGTCACCTGGCCATCCCGGCCCAGGCGCTGCTGACCATCGTCGCGATTCAGTTCGTGGTGCTGCTGCCGCTCACCAGCGTGATCTCCACGGTGTATTTCCAGCGCACCGGGCAGGTGTATACGGGGGCGGTGGTCAACGGACTGCTGGTCACCTGGATCATTGTGGCGGGGCAGGCGACCCATTTTGCCTTCTGAGCAGGAGCGTCAGGCCGCGGCCTGTTCCACCAGCTCATAGCAGGGCACGTAGTCGCCGGTTGATATCTTCATGCGCCCGTGGGCGGCGAATTCGCTCAGCATGGTGTCCATGGCGCGCATCAGGCGGGCGTCGCCGTTCAACTTGAAGGGGCCGTGCTCGGCGATGCGGCGGATGCCACGGGCCTTCACATTGCCGGCGACGATGCCGGAAAAGGCGCAGCGTAGCTGGGCGATGAGTTCGCCGCTCGGCAGCGCCGGGTCGAGTCGCAGTGTGGCCATGGCCTCATGGGTGGGCTCGAACGGCATCTGCATGGACTCGGGAACAAACAGGCCCCAGTTATAGGCATAGGACTCGTGCACCCGGCGGCGGTAAGACAGCACCTTGTTGAGATTGCGCAGCGTTAACTGGGCCACCTGCTCCGGGTGATCGATGACGATCTCGTAGAAATCTGTCGCCTCCTCGCCAAGCGTGTTACGGATGAACTGATCCAGAATCTCGAAGTAGTGAGCGCTGCCCGGAGGCGCAGCGAAGATCATAGGCATGGGGACGTCCCGGTTCTCCTCGCGCATGACCAGCCCCAGCAGGTAGAGGATCTCCTCCATGGTGCCGACGCCGCCGGGGAAGACCACGAAGCTGTGCCCCATGCGCACGAAGGCCTCCAGGCGCTTCTCGATGTCCGGCATGATCACCAGCTCGTTAACGGTAGGGTTGGGCGATTCCGAGGCGATGATGCCGGGTTCGGAGATGCCGACGTAGCGGCCCTTGCCCAGTTTCTGCTTGGCATGGCCGATCATGGCACCCTTCATCGGGCCCT
>JBBDSI010000278.1:0-3894 GCA_040905005.1 Pseudohongiellaceae bacterium | reverse complement strand
CGGACACCGGCGGCTGTACGCTCACCGTGTACTGGCTGCCACTCTGGTAGGCGACGTATTCATACGCGCCATCCACATCGATGACGACGGTGGCACGACCGGACTGGCCCAGCACATCCACGCTGGTGACCGGAGTGGCGAAGTCCGTGACGTCGAAGCGACGATTCAGATCCGATGGCACCTCGGTATCGTTAAACTCTACATAGATGCGCGATCCAACCTGTTCCACGCTGCCGATGACACGGTCACTGGAAAGGTCGATCACGACCTGACCTTCTTCCTCGGCGCCGCGGCGGAAATTAACATCGGCGATGCTGCTGCCATCGGTCTGTATTCCCGGAGTCGATTGTGCCACGGCGACGCCGCTGGCGGCCGAGTCGTTACCCACCTGGATAGTGAGGCTGTTGCCGTCGCTGCTGGTCTGATAACCCACCAGTTGATCCAGATTGACCACGAGGCGGGTGCGGCTGCCGTCGTCCAGGACCATGACGCTACGCGCGTTGTTGGAATCGATATTGAAACGCTGCTGGGACAGACCGCTGCGGACACCGGTCAGGTCCAGGGAGATGCGTGCGGGATTATCCAGCACGAAGCCACTTGGCTCCGGCGGTGTGGAATCGAAATCGAGCCGAATCTCGATGCTGTCGCCGGGGAGATTGGCGAAACCGATGCTGTCCAGGGAAACAGACTGCTGCGCCTGGGCCAATCCCGTCACCAGCATGAGCATGAACGCCTGCCAGACTCTGTGCAAAGACATGGCCGTACACCCTCTTCTTCGCGTGGTGGTGATGAATTCTGTACTTGTACTCATAGTAAACCTCAACTCACGCAATCAACGCAGCGTAAGGGTCTGTGGCCTTTCCACCCAGCCACCGTTTCCGCTGGGTACGATTTCAATCAGGTTGATCTGCCTCTCGGAGATGCTCTCTATGCGGCCGTAGTTGCGCCCCAGGTAGCTGCCGACGCGCACACGGTGGATCACCCCGAACGCGTCCTCGATGAGCGCCTGAAACTGGCCGTCGCGCGTGAGCATGCCGACCATGTTCAGTTCGCTGAGCGGATGACTCTCCAGCTCCTCCTGCGGCCGGTCGAAATCGGGCTGCACGTCCTGGGACAGGCCACCGAAACCCTCACTGTCCAACACCAGCGGCTCCGAGAACGGGCTGCGCAGGGAGGCGGCACTGTAGACGAAGCCTTCATAGGGCGTGAACTCCGGTACCGGCTCGACCTCGGCCCCCGGTCGCGAGCGCACCTCGTTGACGAAGGCCTGCAGGTCAGAATAGTTGTCGACGCGACTACAGGCGCCGAGTAGCAGCATGACCAGTAGCAGCGATGTTCTTACCTGTAGATGCTGAACGGTCACTTAGGGGGCTCCAGTATTCGCTTCGCTGTCGACATCCCGGTAGCGATAGGTCCGGGCGACGATATCCATGCTCAGGCTGGTCGGATTTTCGGCCGTTATGACGAAATCGTGCAGCGTCACGATGCGGTCCAGACTCGCCACGCCACTGACGAAGGTACCAAAATCGTGGAAATCCCCTTCGACATCGACATCGATGGGCAGCTCGATGTAAAACTCGCGCACTACCTCGGGTTGCAGGGCGATATTCTCGAACGCCAGGCCACTGCCCTCGCCGGTTTCAGTGACATCGTCCACCAGCCCGGGCACCTCTGTCTCGGAGGGCAACTGGCGCAGCAGTTCCTCGAAGGATGCCTCCATCTCCACGGTCTGCGCCCTGTACTCTTCGAGGTTGGAGGCGAGGAAGGCTTTCTGTTCAAACTCCACGCGCAACTGGTTCTCCTCGCCGACCACATTCTGGAGTTCGGTCTGCAGGTTCTGGATGTGCAGCAGGTAGCCCCCGGTCAGGCAGCCGATGAAGATGAACGCGATAATGATTATCTTGACCGCAACCGGCCAGGCGCCGATCGACTCGACATCCTGGAGATCGGCCCAGTCGAAGTTCTTGAGATCGCTGACTACATTCTGGAAGACGGACATAGGCTCTCTACGCTCCCCCCACTTCCTGCTGATTCGGCAACTCAAGCGACAGCATCAGCGAAAACGTGAATGAATCGCTGGTCGGGTTGTCCGGGTCGGCGTTGGAAGTGATATCGCTGAGGTTGGCATCCATGAACCAGTCGGACGCATCGAGACGCCGCATGAGCTCGGTGATGCGCGCATAGGACTCGGCGATGCCCTCGATGGAAATCGTGTTGTCGGACCGTTCGACGTTCTGGTAGAAAACACCGTCCGGCAGGGTCCGCACAAGCTCGTCGAAGATGCGCACGATGACCGGCCGCGTACCCTGCAAGTCGGTAATCACGTTCATGCGGGCACGGATGTCTTCCTTCTGCTGGCGCAACTCATTGATCTCGGCGACCATGGCATCGAGCTCGCTGATCTCGCTGCGCAGGAACTCGTTGCGGGCGATCTGGCTGTCGATCTCACGATTGAAATAGCGGTCGACCAGGAAGACCAGGCCGGCGGCGATGATGATCACGCCGACCAGGGTGGTGAGAAACTCCCGGCGCCGCTCTTCGCGCAGCCGTTCCCGCCAGGGCAGGAGGTTGATATGCGCCATTAGTACTCACCTCGCATGGCCAGGCCGCAGGCCAGAAGGAGCGCCGGCGCGTCGTTCTTGAGCATGCCTTTGTTGACGCGCGAGCCGATGGTCATGTTGGCGAAGGGATTGGCCACGGTCACCGGCGTTGACAGGCTCTCCTGGCACAGATCGGCCAGGCCCTCGATCGAGGCCACGCCCCCGGCCAGGATGATGTGATCCACCTCGTTGTAGTGACTGGAGGAGAAGAAGAACTGTAGCGTCTGGCTAACCTGCTGCACCGCCGTTTCCTTGAACGGGCCGACGATCTCGAGTTCATACTCCTCCGGCAGGCCGCCCAGTTTCATGCCGTTTTCCGCTTCCACGGCGGTCAGGCCAAAGCGACGCTGCACTTCCTCTGACAGGGCATTGCCGCCGAACATCTGCTCCCGCGTATAGATAGTCTTGCCCTTGAGGATGACGTTGAGCGAGGTCATGACCGCCCCGATATCCACGATAGCCACCGTGTTATCGTCCTCGGTGCCGATCTGCTCGGCCAGCAGGGTGTAGGCACGCTCGATGGCGTAGGCCTCGATATCCACGACCTTGGTCTCCAGCCCACCCATTTCCAGCGCCGCCACTCGGGCCTCCACGTTCTCCCGGCGACAGGCCGCCAGCAGCACTTCGACGAGGTCGGGGTTGCGCTCGGACAGCTTCTGGCGCTCGAAGTCGATGGACACCTCATCCAGCGGATAGGGAATGTACTGGTCCGCCTCCACCACGATCTGGTTTTCCATCTCCGCATCGCTCAGCGCAGCGTTCATCTCGATGGTCTTGGTGATCACCGCCGAACCAGCCACGGCCACGGCCGCCTCCTTACGCGATGGCTTCATCAGGCTGATGGCGGCGTCGATGGTATCGCCCACCGCATCGACATCACTGATGTTCTTTTCCACCACGGCATTGGCCGGCAGCGGCCGGATCACGTAGTTGTCCAGGCGATAACCATTGCCCACGCTGGAGAGCTCGACGATCTTGATCGATGTCGAACTGATGTCCAGCCCAAGCAGGGTATTGGATTTCTTGCCCAGCCTGGTCAGGGAGGTAATGCTCTGTAATTTCTCCAGCACTGCGCTGATTCCTAAATATTGCCCAAAAAAATGTCAGCATTGAGGCGCAAGAGTTGCTTCTGCGGCGATCGCCGCGGCCCTCGCGAACCCCTTCAGGGCTCTTATTATGACGTAGTTTTCTATGAAAACACCAACTTTTACAACAGCTTAGCAGATTTTCCTAGAAAGTTTCCATCTCCAGATGACAGTATCGGCCGACTTAAAATTTTTTATAGTTATCAATT
>JBBDSI010000277.1:0-3895 GCA_040905005.1 Pseudohongiellaceae bacterium | reverse complement strand
AACCAAACCGGGACACCCACGGAAAACAGATCGGTACAACCATGGGCAGGAACCAGACCGGAACACCCATGGAAAGGGGCGTAGACAGGCAATGGCAGTGAATACGGGGTCGATTGTTGTCTCTATGGTTTCGCTCTTCGTTGTCAGCGGCATCTTGCCTGGAGCGAGAGGAGGCTTGCTTATTTGGCGTTCTTGTGATTAATTAATTAAACGTTTAATTAATAGGGAGGAGGCATGGCGCACAAGCCACAAAACAGGCCAGCCGGGCGCCGGACCGCGGCGGCTGAGTCGGTGCGGGAGGCGCTATTGGGGGCGGCGCGGCAGTTCTTTCTGCGGCGCGAATTCAAGGCCGTGTCGCTGCGCGAGATTGCCGATGCCGCGGGGGTAAACAGCGCCATGGTCAACTACTACTTCGGAGGCAAGCAGGGGCTCTATGAGGCCATGGTGGACGAGCTCCTGAGTTCCCTGCAGGCCAGCCTGGATGCGAGCCATGAGCGCGATCAGATCACGGTGGCGGAGTTCTCCACCCACTATTCCCGGCTGCTGGCGGACAATCCATGGTGGCCGAATTTTGTCATCCGTGAAGTGTTGTTCAGTGACGGGCCCATACGCGAACGGGTGATCAACCGCTTCGCCTCGGTGTTCGCGCCCGATCTGTTACGTTCGTTGCAGCGGGAGATCGGCAGTGGCCACTATCGCGCGGACCTGGATCCACGCCTGACCCTGCTCTCGCTCATGGGCATGACAGTGTTTCCCTTCCTTGCGCGTCCACTGTTGGAACAGGTGCTGGGGATGACGCTGGACCGAGAGACAGCCGGGAAACTGGCCGCACACAACACGCAACTGTTTCTGCACGGTGCCCTGAACAGCGCCGGGGAGACCTGACCATGAACACGTACCTGCGCTTTATTTCCTTAATGCCGGTCTTGTGGCTGTCGGCCTGCGAAGAACCACCGCCGCTGGCGATGGGGCAGCTTGAATCAGACCGGGTCGAACTCATTGCCGAGGTCAATGAACCCATCACCCACATCCTGGTGACCGAGGGCGATAGAATTCAGGCAGGTGAGACGGTCCTGCAACAAGACAGCAGCCGCATCGATACGCGGCTGGACCAGGCGCGTGCCAACAGCGAACGCTTGCGCGCGCGGGTTGAGGAGTTGCAGAACGGGCCCCGCCCCGAGACCATCACCGCGACCCGGGCCGCCCTGAGAGAGGCCACTGTGGAACGCGATTTCCGGGAGAGGGAACTGGCGCGGCTGAGCGACCTCGGTGAGCGCAATCTTACCTCACAGGAGAGCGTCGACACGGCGCGCAAGTTGTTGGCAACGGCGACCGCGCGCGTCGAGCAGACCGCTGCACAGCTTGCTGAACTGGAAGCCGGGACCCGCCCTGAACAGATCGCCCAGAGCCGCAGCGCCCTGGCCGAAGCTGAGGCGATGCTGGCCAGCCTGGATATCGACCGCCGTCGGCTCGCCATCACGGCGCCGATTGCGGCGCTGGTGGACTCGCTGCCCTTTGAGCCGGGCGAGCGTCCCGCAGCGGGTGCCGTCGTCGCGGTGTTGCTGACCGGCGAGCAGCCCTATGCCCGCGTGTATATTCCCGAACCGCAGCGCGTCAACGTGCGGGTCGGCAGCGAACTGCCAGTGCACATCGACGGCAGGGAGGCGCCCGTTCCCGGTACGGTACGGCGCATCGCCTCAGAGGCGACCTTCACTCCTTATTTCGCCCTGACCGAACGCGACCGCTCGCGGCTGTCCTATGTCGCCGAGCTGACCCTGCCGCCGCAGCCCGAGCGGCTGCCCGACGGGGTGCCGGTACAGGTATTGTTCGAGTGAGCCAATGAGCACTGATGACTTCGCCATCACCGCCCGCGGCCTGACGCGCAAATTCGGCAGCCTGGTGGCCGTCGATGCGGTGGACCTGGAAGTGCCAAGGGGTCAGATCTACGGCTTTCTGGGGCCGAATGGCTCCGGCAAGTCCACGACTATTCGCCTGCTCTGCGGACTGCTGACGCCCACCGCCGGCGAGGCCACGGTGCTGGGTAGGGACACGCGTAAGGAGGCCGAGGCCCTGAAGCAACAGATTGGCTACATGACCCAGAGGTTCTCTCTGTACGAGGATCTGTCGGTGCGCGAGAACCTGCAGTTCATCAGCGAGATCTACGCGCTGGACCGGCGCACGCGCAAGCGCCGTGTCGAGGAACTGCTCGATGCGTTTGACCTGCGCCAGCAGACCAGGCAACGGGCAGGTACCCTCAGTGGGGGGCAGAAGCAGCGCCTGGCTCTGGCTGCCGCCACGCTGCACGAGCCGCCGCTGCTATTCCTCGACGAACCCACCAGTGCCGTCGACCCGCAGAACCGCCGTGATTTCTGGGAGACGCTGTTCGAGCTGGCGCAGGGCGGCACGACCATTCTCGTCTCCACGCACTACATGGACGAGGCGACCCGCTGTCACCGCCTGGCCATCCTCGACCGCGGCAGGAAGGTCGCCGACGGTACCCCAAAAGCACTCAGTGAGGAGATAGAGGCACGGGTCATCGCGGTGGAAGCCGATGATCCCAACAAGGCACGGGAGTGCCTGCGTGACCTGGAGGGCCTGATCAGCGTCACCCAGCTCGGCCTGAGCCTGCGGGTGCTGCTGCCGAAAGACAAGGAGGATGGCCTCGGGCGCATACGCGAGAAACTTGGGTCGGCCGGCATAGAGGCGAGCGCCGAAGAAGTACGCGCCGATCTCGAGGACGTATTCGTCGCGGTGACGCAGAAGCGGCATGGCACCACCCCCGAGCTGGCAGCGGAGGACGCTGCATGAAATGGCTGCTACGCATCGTCGCGATCATGCACAAGGAATTTCTCCAGCTCGGCCGCGACCGACTCACCTTCGGCATGATCGTCGGTATCCCGCTGATCCAGCTCCTGATGTTCGGCTACGCCATCAACACCGACGTGCGCAACCTGCCCGCCGCCTATGCCGACGAAGCGGACACTCATTTGTCCAGGCGCTTCATCGCCGACCTGCGCGCCACCCAAGTCATCGATCTCCAGGCGCGGGTGCCGACGGCGGAGGACCTGGAGCGGCAACTGGATGCCGGCGCGATCTCCATCGGCATCTATCTGCCCGATGACTTCGACCGCCGGGTGATCGAACGGGACCGGGACGCCGCGCAGTTGCTGGTGGACGGCACCGACCCCATCATCCTGGGTGTGGCGCAGCAGCTCACGGCCATGCCCGTGGCCTTCGACTCACAACCCCCCACCGCGGCACGGCAAGCCTCGGTCGCCGTGCGCAATTACTATAATCCCGAGCGGCGATCGGCCGTGTTCATCGTGCCGGGACTGGTCGGCGTGATCCTGACCATGACCATGGTGCTGTTCACCGCCGTGGCCATCGTGCGCGAGAAGGAGCGGGGTAACCTGGAGCTATTGATCAACACGCCGGTACGCACCACGGAACTAATGTTGGGCAAGATCTGCCCATACATTCTCATCGGACTGGTGCAGCTCGTTCTGATACTCGCCCTCGGCTGGTACTTCTTTCAGGTGCCGATTCGCGGTAGCTATCTCGACGTGCTGGCGGCGTCGCTGCTGTTCATCGCCACCAACCTGTCTCTGGGCCTGTTGATCTCCACCTCCGCCCAGACCCAGTTCCAGGCCATGCAGATGACGTTCTTCTTTTTTCTGCCGTCGATCCTGCTGTCCGGCTTCATGTTTCCCTTCGACGGCATGCCCCCGCTGGCGCGGCACATCGCCGAGGTGCTGCCGCTGACCCACTTCAACCGCCTCATCCGCGGCATCGTCCTGCGCGGCGCCGACATCATGACGCTATGGGAGGAGCTGGCGGCCCTCGCAACCTTCATGGCCGTGGCCATGACCCTGGCCATTGTCAGGTTTAGCAAGCG
>JBBDSI010000276.1:0-3901 GCA_040905005.1 Pseudohongiellaceae bacterium | reverse complement strand
TCCTGCATTCCACCGGCGGGCTGATCGTGCGCGACTGGGTGCACACCGAGTTCGTCGCCAGGGACAAAAAGCCGCCAATCAATAACCTGATCATGCTCGCCCCCGCCAACTTCGGCTCGCCACTGGCACACAAGGGACGCGCGATTTATGGCCGCGTCATCAAGGGCTTCCATTCCGGGAAGCGCTTCCAGACCGGCGCCCGGATTCTCAAGGCGCTGGAGATGGCCAGCCCCTACACCTGGGACCTGGCCGAACGGGACCGCTTCGTCGCCAACCCCTATTCCGCTACCGGCATTCGCACCACTGTGATCGTCGGCAATCGCGGCTATCGCGGCATCAGCGCACTGGCCAACGAGAAAGGCTCCGACGGTACGGTCTATGTCGCGACCGCCAATCTCAACTGTATGCAGGTGCAACTGCGCTTCCCGGCCGGGCCCGGCAAGCCCACGGTGAGCGCGCTGAAGCCGGCCCGTGGCGAGACCGCCTTTCGCATCATCGACGACTTCAATCACGGCATGGTGGCATTGAAGGACATTGATGACGACCAGCGACAGCGGGTCCTGGGCCTGATCCTGGAGGCATTGGCCATCAGCAATGCCGACGAGTTCCGTGCCTGGGTGGCGGAGTGCGAGACGAAGACACAACAGGTGATGGCGGCGAATGCCGATGATGAATACAAGCACGGCTACCAGAACACGGTGTTTCGCGTACGCGACGATCACGGCTTCGATGTCACCGACTACGTCATCGAGTTTTACCATGACGTGCAGAAGGGCATACTCGACCACCTGGCCGAGCGCATCTATCGTGATGCAGTGACCAAGGTGCACGTCAATAAGGAAAGCAGCGCCCTGCGCAGCTTCATGATCGACTGCACAGCGCTGCACCGGATAATCGATGAAGAGGACGAGAACCTGCGTATCAGCCTCTCGGCCATGCCGGACCTGTCCGAGGGGAAAAACAAGGTGGGCTACCTGAGTTTTGGCGATGACGATATCGGCCGGATGGAACTCAACGCCACGGAGGTCAGTGCCTTCTTCACCGGCAATCGCACCCTCCTGGTGGACATCGTGCTGCCGCGGCAACAGAAGCCGGAGCTATTCTGGATCAAGCCCCTGTCCGAGTTCGACCCCGCAGACGACTAAACCTGTCTTTCAGAAGTCACGGGAGGCTGCTGAAACCTTGGTAAATAGCGGGCCGGGGCGCCAGTCTCTGGTCAGGCGAGGGATCCCAGCGGCGAAAATACCCGCCTCCGGTTGGCAGCGCCAGGGTTCGGGTTTATTCTGAACCTGGCAGTCTTTCCCAGTCTCCAGGGGCTCGGTGCGAGATTAGGCAATTTACGCTGAACATAAACAATAATTACAGGGTCAGAACATGAAAACCACACCTTTACTCAGCATTTGCGCAGGCCTGGCGTGGGCCTGCCTGTCCCTCTCGGCCCAGGCCCAGGTCCAGACCCAGGACTGGGACATGCCGCGCACGGCCGACGGCAAACCCGACCTGCAGGGCATCTGGAGCAACGCGACGCAGACGCCCCTGGAACGACCGGAGGAATTCGGCAGCACGGGCGCGCTCTCGCCGGAAGAGGCCGCGGCCCAGGAGGCGCGCTGGCGCGACCGCATCGCCAGTGCCAGCGCCCCCTCCGACCCTGAACGGGCGCCGCCGGAGGACGGTAATACCGACGCCGGCTATAACAATTTCTGGGTGGATCGCGGCACCAACGTCATCGAACTCCACGGTGAGTACCGCACCTCCATCGTGGTAGACCCGGCGGACGGCCAGATTCCCTACCTCGAGGGCGGTCGCCCCGAGAATGACCTGCGCGCCCAGTGGCGCGCCCGCCCCGGCGTGGGCAGTTATGACGACTATCCCCTGCGGCCGCTGGCGGAACGCTGTCTGCTGTCGTTCGGCTCCAGTTCCGGGCCACCCATGCTGCCGGTGATGTACAACAACAACTACCAGATCGTGCAGACACCCGACCACGTCATGATTCTGGTGGAGATGGTGCATGATGCGCGCATCATCCGCATCGATAAGGATCATCACGCTACGGATTTCGAGCGCTGGATGGGCGATTCCGTGGGCTATTGGGAGGGCGATACCCTGGTTGTACGGACCCGCAACTACCATCCGCAGCAATCCTACCGCGGCAGTTCGGAGGCGCTCGTGGTGACGGAGCGCTTCGAACTGGCCGGGCCGGACAAGATCAAGTACAGCTTCACCATCGACGATCCCGAATCCTATCAGCGCCCCTGGACCGGGGAACTGGCCATGAACCGGCGACCGCTGGATGAGCCTATCTATGAGTATGCCTGCCACGAGGGCAACTACGCGTTCCCCGGCATCATGGCCGGCGCCCGCCGCCTGGAGGTGGAGGGCGGCGTCGCGCCGTGATCTCCATCCAGCAACTGTGACGACAGAGCCGGGTTTTCAGCCCGGCTTTTTCGCTTCAGGGGCCCTCTGACCGACCAGGCGAATCCCTGGGTAACCTGCCGTCATGATTACTTGACGTCGTAAGTCCAGACGCCGTCCCAGTCTGCCGGCGGCGCGGCTTTGAGACTCAGCAACCGCTCCCGGTACAGTGCGATCAGGGTGGCGTCCTCCTCACCGTAGCGTTGCGCATACTCTGCCAGGCCTTGCTCGGCCCGGGTGATATCGCCCTGCCGGTAGCTGGCAAGGAAGGCATCATACAGCGCCAGACGCGCACTTAACTCGGGGGGTTCTTCCCCGGACACGACCAGGGGCCGGAAGATGCGCACCGGCTCGGTCTTGCCCTTGACCCGGACCAGGTCCAACTCCTGGTAAACGAAGTCGGGCGCGGCCGCGCGGGTCGTGTCGCTGACGACGACGGTCACGCCATAGTGCTTGGTCAGCCCCTCCAGTCGCGAGGCCAGATTGACGCCATCGCCGATCACCGTGTAATTGAGTCGGGTCTGGGTACCCATGTTGCCCACCACGACCTCGTCCGTGTTGATGCCAACACCGATGTGAATGGGGCTGGCGCCGCGGCTGGCATACTCGCGGTTGACCCTGGCCAGCGCCGTCTCCATGCCCAACGCCGTGCGCACCGCGCGGCTGGCGGCGTCGTGGTGGGGCACGGGCGCGCCGAACAGAGCCATGACGGCGTCGCCGATATACTTGTCCACCACCCCGCCGTTAGCCTCGATCACGCCGGTCAGCGCGGTGAAGTATTCGTTAAGCAGAGCGAGAATCTGGCGCGGTGACTTACCCTCGCACAGGCTGGTGAAGCCGCGGATGTCGGTGAACAGCACGGTGACCTCACACTCCTCGCCGCCCAGTTCGATCTTCTTGCTCAGCAGTTCCTCGGCGATCTCCGGCGAGACCACCTTGCCCAGCAGATCGCGCACCTTCTCCTTCTCCGCCAGGCCGCGCGCCATCTGGTTGAACGCCGCGGCAAGGCGACCGAGTTCATCCTGCTGGCCGGTGCTTACCGGCTGCTGATAGTTGCCCTGTTCGATGCGCTGCGCCCCGCGCACCAGGTCCAGCACCGGCCGGGTGACGTTGCGCGACACGGCAATCACGCCCACGACCAGCACCGCCAGGCCGGCCACGAAGATCAGCAGCAAGACCCGCTGCAGGGCCTGGTAGGGCTGGAGTTGCTCGGACAGAGAGCGCTGCAGCAGCACCTGAACGTTGTTGGGTCCGCTGGAAACCGGGATGGCCAGGGTCACGAAACCCTCCTGACCCAGGCTGATCATCCAGGTGCCGCCGTCCCCGGACGGCGCGCCGGAGAATCCACTCAGCAACTGCGCCACGTAGGTCTCGGGCAGGGTGGAACCGTTGCTGTGCCAGGCGCCGTCCTCGTCCTGAAACAAGACGGTGACATCGGCGGCGATGGTGTTCTTGAACTCGGTGGTGAAGAACTGATCGACCTCGAATC
>JBBDSI010000275.1:1940-3907 GCA_040905005.1 Pseudohongiellaceae bacterium | reverse complement strand
GCGTACTTGACAGTACGTCGAGCACCTGGAGGGAGCACGCGCTGTCTTTTCGGGTCTCTTTTGAGGTAAGAGGGCGTCCGCAGTAGGTTGTTCATGAATAGTCCGGGCTAGGCCGTACCGGCCAGCGGCCCGCACACGGCTAAAGTCATTGTCTTATTCCTCAATTTGCTGGATAGTTTCACCGACAGCGCACTCACGGAGGTAACAACAAGATGAAAAACTATCTATTACTGCTAATAGCAAGCTGTGCGATGCTCAATGCGCAGGCCCAGGTGGTGGACGCCGTGTCACTGCAGGCAACCCTGAGCGACGCGGCCGGGCGGCCGGATGCCGACAAGGCGCTGGATGTCAACCGCAAGCCGGCAGAGGTACTGGAGTTTCTGGGTATTGAGCGCGGCATGCAGGTGGTGGATCTTATCGCCGCCGCCGGTTACTACACCGAAGTCCTTTCTCATGCCGTGGGGCCCAACGGCCGAGTCTACATGCAGAATTCGGAGGCGGGGCTGAGCGGTGAACGCGGCGCACGCACCGCGGTTGCCATCGAACAGCGCCTGGCGAGCAATCGCCTGCGCAACGTGGAGATCATCATGGCCACACCCGATGAGTTGCCGCTGGCGGATAACTCACTGGATGCCGCCGTCATCGCGCTCGAGTTTCACGAATTTTATCTCTCGGACAACCCGAATGCGGCGCGGGACTTTCTGCAGGAGATGCGCCGGGTACTGAAACCGGGTGCGGTGTTGGGGATCATCGACCACGCAGGCCATCCCGTCTTCGACCCAGGCCCATTGCACCGGGTGGAGGAAAGGCGGGTGGTTGCCGATGCCCAGGCTGCCGGGTTCTTCGTCGCGGCCAGCGGCAAGATGCTGCGCAACATCGACGACGATCGCAGCCGGATTGTGTTCGCCGAGGGACTCCGCCGGAATACCGACCGTTTCGTGCTGCGGGCGATCAACAGGTAACCATTCCCAATCACTGCGACTGTTTCTGGATACGGGGCCCGGCGCGTAGCGCCCCGGCCCCTGAGATTTGTAAAGACCCGATTTACTGCCCGACCTCATCGTGTTTAAAGACATCCGTCTCCGGGTGGAAGGTATACCAGGCGAACCAGAAGCCGGTAATGGCGGGTATTTGGCGGCCCGTGCTGTCCAGCACTGTCGCGCTTTCCGCACCTTCGTCCCAGGTAATGGTAATAAGCTCTCCTCCGACCTCGTCGGTAAAGCTGGCCAGCCCCTGGTCCCGTAGTTCCTGGAACGGATAGGCCTTGTATTGGTCGTTGCTTTCGACGCCGATAACGTATTCCTTGGGATGATAGTCCCGCGGCGGTCGGTGGCTGACATCAAACATCAAGCGGCTGGTTTCGGCGTAATTGCCGTAGGGACCACGCCGGTAATCGCGGTTGTATCCCGTAGTACGACTCAGGACCTCGCCCTGCGGATGACGCTCACGCCATCGCGACCAGGTCGTGTAGGTAACCGGCAGCTGGGGCAACTCAGTCCCAACCAGCGGCCCGGCGATGGCCTCGCCCATGATCTGTGACCACAGGGACTCGGTATTGCGATCGTACAGGAGCATGTCCGAGTTATAGAGCAGGCCCGACACCCCGAAACTGAGTGCTTCGTCTCCGACGTTGCTAGCGAACACCATTCCGGTACCGCATAGCGGACAGTAGGTCACCGCGAAATATTGATCTCCGAGCCTGTCATTGACGATCTCATGCCAGTCCAGGATGCGCACGGGGTAAGCCCGGGCCTCGCCGTTAATCTCCACGCCCAGAACACGGTCGGAGTCCCGCAGCCAGTCGGCCTCCTGCACCGCTTCGAATTCGGGATAGCTGAGCGCCGGAATACCGTCGCGTGGTGGACCTCCGGAAACAATCTCGTCCTGGGGAATAGTGGCATTGTCGAGATCGAAACCGTTGAGACTTGCGGCGAGCAAAGACTCCGCCAGCGACAACAAGAGGCACA
>JBBDSI010000275.1:0-1840 GCA_040905005.1 Pseudohongiellaceae bacterium | reverse complement strand
GGCCGCGCCTATCCGGACCCCCGGCTCACATCCTGGACCGGGAGTTCCCGGGGACACTGGGATGGAGACACGCTGGTGGTGGAAACCCGCCACTTCACCGACAAACTAGCCGGCCTCTTCCAGCGTACGCGCTCCTATGGCAGCGCGGAATCCATGGTATTGACCGAGCGTTTCACCCGTGTAGGCGACAACGCCATGGAATACGAATTTACCATCGACGACCCGATCAACTTCAGCGACCAGATCACCGCGATCACCAACATGTCGAGGCTCGATGCACCCATCTACGAATTCGCCTGCCACGAAGGGAATTACGCCCTGACCGGCATGTTGCGTGCGGCACGCCTGGAGGACGTCGAGTCCGGAGAGCCAGGTAACTAGCCCACAGATTAATATGACAGGAGTCACTCCGTGAGAACTACCCGTAGCAAACTGGAATTCACCAGCAATGACACAACCCTGGCGGGTCTGTTGGAGACCCCCGCCACAGGGCCGGTACAGGCTTATGCGCTGTTCGCGCACTGTTTCACCTGTGGCAAGGACCTGGCCGTCGCCAGCCGCATAAGCCGGGCCCTGGTGGCCCGTGGCTTCGCCGTGCTGCGCTTCGATTTCACCGGCCTCGGCAACAGTGACGGCGATTTCGCCAACACCAATTTCTCCTCCAACGTGGACGACCTGGTGGCCGCCGCCGATTTCCTGCGCCAGGCTCACCAGGCGCCACGCCTGCTGATCGGCCACAGCCTGGGTGGCGCCGCGGTGCTTAAGGCGGCCGCGCGCATTCCCGAGGCCGCCGCCGTGGCGACCATCGGCGCGCCCTACCATGCAAAACATGTCAGCCGCCAGCTCGGCGAAGACCTCGAACGAATCGCGAACGACGGCGAGGCCATGGTGGACCTGGCAGGTCGCCGGTTCAAGATCAAAAAGCAGTTCGTAGAGGACCTGCGGGATCAGTCCAGCGACCATATCAGCGGGTTGCGGCGAGCGCTGCTGGTGATGCACTCGCCGGTGGATGCCATCGTGCACATTGACGAGGCGGAGAAGATCTACAAGGCCGCCCGGCATCCCAAGAGTTTCATCAGCCTGGATACCGCCGACCACCTGCTGACCGAGTCCGCCGATGCGGAATATGCCGCCGCCTGCATCAGCGCCTGGGCCGGACGCTTTCTGCCGGAAGCCGAAGTCGTGCAGCAGAGCGATTCAGACCTGGCGGAGGGCCAGGTGCGGGTGACCGAGAAGGATCAGGTATTCACCCAGACGGTGCAGACCGACAGCCACCGCTGGACCGCCGACGAGCCACAGTCCGCCGGCGGCAAGAATCTGGGCCCCGACCCTTACGAGCACCTGCTTGCCGCCCTCGGCACCTGCACCGCCATGACCCTACGCATGTACGCCCGCCACAAAAAACTGCCATTGAAGAATGTGACCGTCGAGCTGGCGCACAAGCGTGAACATGCCGAGGACTGCAGTGACTGTAGCGGCAAGCTGGACGTCCTTGAGCGGCGCATCAGCCTCGCGGGTGACCTGTCAGAGGAGCAACGCCGGCGACTGCTGGAGATAGCCGATCGTTGCCCCGTGCACCGCACCCTGACAAGCTCGCCCGAGGTGAGGACGGTCGCCGTGGACGAATAGCACCACTGCCGAAGACCGGCTAACGATGCTCCGGATTCGGATGATCGAAACGGCATCCTGCGTCCCAGAGGCTGCGCTGGTTGCCGTGAGCGGGAAGACCCCCTGACTGCTTCAACAGGCGCGCCAGGTGCATCAGGTTCCAGGCCATGAAGGTGGCATTGCGCTGGGTAAAGTCATTCTCCGGCCCGCCCGAGTCTTCATCGGCATAGGA
>JBBDSI010000274.1:0-3939 GCA_040905005.1 Pseudohongiellaceae bacterium | reverse complement strand
CGCCGCCGTGTGTACAAGCCAGAAACCCATCTGTATAATGCCGTTTTTGCGGATAGTGGAAATCTTATGTTACGCATTGCTGAAGAGGCTCTAACATTCGATGATGTTCTGCTCCTGCCTGCCCACTCTACCGTCCTGCCCAAATCAGTCAGCCTGGAAACCAGCATCACGCGGTCCATCGGCCTGAAGATACCCCTCATTTCTTCCGCCATGGACACCGTCACGGAGTCCCGCCTGGCCATCGCCATGGCTCAGGAGGGTGGTCTGGGTGTGATCCATAAGAGCATGTCAGTGGAGAAACAGGCCCGGGAAGTACGCATCGTCAAGAAATACGAGAGTGGGGTGGTCAAGGACCCCATTACCATTCCGGTCACGGCGACCGTGCGCGAGCTCATCGCGCTGATGAAGGAGAACGACATCTCCGGCATGCCCGTGCTGGGTGACAGCGGTCTGGTAGGTATCGTTACCAGCCGCGATGTTCGCTTCGAGACCAACCTCGACGCGCCGGTGAAGGCGATCATGACGCCTCGGGAGCGCCTGGTGACGGTCAGGGAGGACTTCGACATCGATGAGGTCAAGGAGCTGTTGCACCGCCATCGCATCGAGAAGATTCTGGTCATCAATGGCGACAGTCAACTGTGTGGCCTGATCACCCTGAAAGACATCCGCAAGGCGGAGGATTTTCCCAACGCCTGCAAGGATGAGCTGGGTCGCCTGCGCTCCGCCGCGGCCGTCGGTACCGGCGCCGACACGCGCGAGCGCGTCGACGCGCTGGTTGAGGCCGGCGTCGATGTCATCGTCGTGGACACGGCGCATGGGCACTCCCAGGGCGTCATAGATCAGGTCAAAGCCATCAAGCAGCGCTATCCGGAGATCGCCGTGGTCGGCGGCAACATTGCCACGGCCGACGCCGCCAGGGACCTGGCCAAGGCCGGCGCCGACGCGGTCAAGGTCGGCATCGGCCCGGGCTCCATCTGCACCACGCGCATCGTCACCGGCGTGGGCGTGCCGCAGATTACTGCCGTTGCCAATGTCGTGGAGGCCCTCAAGGACACCGACGTATGCGTGATCTCGGATGGCGGTATCCGCTTCTCCGGTGACCTCGCCAAGGTCGTCGCCGCGGGCGCCCACGTGGTCATGATAGGCAGCCTGCTGGCCGGCTCGGAAGAGGCGCCGGGCGAGGTCGAACTCTATCAGGGACGCAGCTACAAGGCCTACCGCGGCATGGGTTCATTGGGTGCCATGTCGCACTCACAAGGCTCCAGCGATCGCTACTTTCAGGATGTCGAATCCGGCGCCGGCAAGCTCGTGCCCGAGGGCATCGAGGGCAGGGTGCCGTATAAGGGGTCTATGTCGGCTATCGTGCATCAGTTGATGGGGGGGTTGCGGTCGGCCATGGGGTATACGGGCTGCAAGGATATCAGCGAGATGCGCACCAAAACCCGGTTCGTCAAAATTACCGGGGCGGGTATGAGTGAGTCTCATGTGCATGATGTCTCAATTACCAAAGAAGCCCCAAACTACCGGGTGTCTTAGGTTTCTATCGGGGGATTGCCTCTGGCGGCGTGATGCTTCGTTGAAAGCACGCGCGAAATGCTCACGTACTGGCGTGTACGCTCCGCTTTCGCGCGCGCTTTCGCCTCGCCTCACACCACCAGAAGCAATCCTGACTGTTGCGTGTCACGAAACCTCGATAGGGCGTTGATTCTTTTCTGAGATTGGCAAGTTCTTTTGAGATGTGGGTTAAATGATGAGCCTTGTTCTGGGGCGGTTAATATTTTTTTATGACTGAGAATATTCATAGTCAGAAGATTTTGATTCTGGATTTTGGGTCGCAGTATACGCAGTTGATCGCGCGGCGGGTGCGGGAGGCCGGGGTTTATTGTGAGATTCGGGATGCCGACGTGGAGGCGGCGGCAGTGGCGGAGTTTGCGCCGCAGGGGATGATTTTTTCCGGCGGGCCGGAATCGGCCCATGCCGAGGCTGCGCCGCGTGCGGCCGGCTTCCTGTACGAGGCCGGGGTGCCGATTCTGGGCATCTGTTATGGCATGCAGACCATGGCCGATCATTTCGGCGGCCGCGTCGAGAGTTCCGACAAGTCCGAATTCGGTTTCGCCCAGGTGCGGGTGACCGCCGGGAGTCGGCTGCTCGATGGCATCGAGGATCGCATCCTGGAGTCCGGTGAGCCGCAGCTCGACGTGTGGATGAGTCACGGTGACAAGGTGGCGGCGCTGCCGCCCGGATTCGAGTTGGTGGCTGCCAGCGCCAGTGCGCCCATCGCGGCCATGGGTGACGATGCCAGGGGAATGTATGGCATTCAGTTTCACCCCGAGGTCACTCACACCGTGCAGGGTATGCGGATTATTGAACGCTTCGTCCATGATATCTGCGGCTGCGAGAAGCTGTGGACTTCCGAAAACATCATCGACGACGCCGTGGCGACGGTCCGCGCTACCGTGGGCGAAGACAAGGTGCTGCTCGGACTGTCCGGCGGCGTGGACTCGTCGGTGGTCGCGGCGCTCCTGCACAAGGCCATCGGCGATCAACTGACCTGTGTCTTCGTCGACAACGGCCTGCTGCGCCTCAACGAGGGCGATCAGGTCATGGCCACCTTCGCCAGGAACATGGGCATCCGCGTCATCCGCGTGGACGCCGCCGATCGTTTCCTGGACGGGCTCGCCGGGGTAGACGACCCGGAAGCGAAACGCAAGGTCATCGGCAACACCTTCATCGAAGTCTTCGACGAGGAGGCCACGCGCATTCAGGGCGTGCGTTGGCTCGCCCAGGGCACCATCTATCCGGACGTGATCGAGTCGGCCGGTTCCAAGACCGGCAAGGCGCACCTCATCAAGTCGCACCACAACGTGGGCGGCCTGCCCGAGAACATGAAGCTGCAACTGGTCGAACCGCTACGCGAGCTGTTCAAGGACGAGGTGCGCAAGATCGGTCTGGAACTGGGCCTGCCCTATGACATGGTCTATCGCCATCCCTTTCCCGGCCCCGGGCTCGGTGTCCGCGTCCTCGGCGAGGTCAGGAAGGAGTACTGCGACATCCTGCGCCTGGCCGACGCCATCTTCATAGAGGAGTTGCACCAGGCCGACTGCTATCACAAGGTCAGCCAGGCCTTCGCGGTCTTCCTGCCGGTACGCTCGGTGGGCGTGGTCGGCGATGCACGCCGCTATGCCTATGTAATCTCCCTGCGCGCCGTGGAGACGATCGATTTCATGACCGCGCGCTGGGCCAGGCTGGACCCGGCGCTGCTGGAGAAGGTCTCCATCCGCATCATGAACGAGATCGCGGACGTGTCGCGCGTCACCTATGACATCTCCAGCAAGCCGCCTGCGACCATCGAGTGGGAGTGACTGGTACTGGCAGGTAACAGCAGGTATTAAGAAGCAAGCGCTGTTTGCGGCGAATCGAGTGTAGGTTCAATCTTCCAGAACAAGTGGTAACGAACCTCGCCTGCCTTGGTAATCTGAGCTGCTACCACGCCTTGTTGGAGGAAGATTTGCGTTCGCCCTGTACCGAGGAGATAGCGGCGTTCCAGGCCTTCTCGCGCATTATCCGCGAAGCAGGCAAGAAGCTTGTGGTGATGGACAAAGCGCCCACCGGACACACTCTGCTGCTACTGGACGCCACCGGCGCCTACCACCGGGAAATTGCCTGGCAGATGGGTGGCAAGGGCATCCACTTCACCACTCCGATGATGCAGCTGCAGGATCCGAAGCAGACCAAGGTACTGCTGGTCACGCTGGCAGAAACTACTCCGGCACTGGAGGCCGCCAACCTGCAGGAGGATCTGCGCCGCGCCGGTATTGAACCCTGGGCCTGGGTCATCAACAACAGTATGTCTGAATTGATCAGAGGTTCCCTAGCGATGAAGTCAGCCAGATTTTTCCCCGAGGATGGACGTTACTTCCAGCGCATGGCGCCAACGCC
>JBBDSI010000273.1:17741-23576 GCA_040905005.1 Pseudohongiellaceae bacterium | reverse complement strand
TTTAGCGGCGCCAGAACATGGGCGTGAACAGCACCAGCAGGGTGAAGATCTCGAGTCTTCCCAGCAGCATGGCCAGACACAGTATCCACTTGGCGGCGCCAGGCAGGTCGCCGTAGTTCGCCGCGACTTCGGCGAGCCCGGGCCCGAGATTGTTGATGCAGGCGCCGACGGCGCTGAAGGCGGTGATGATATCCAGCCCGGTAGCCAACAGGGCGAGTAACATCGCCATGAACACCATGACGTAAACAGAGAAGAATCCCCAGACCGATTCGATCACACGGTCTGGAATCACCTCCCGACCGAGCTTGACAGGAATCACCGCCCGCGGGTGAATCAGCCGCTGCACCTCGCGAATGCCCTGCTTGAAGATGAGCAAAATGCGTATGACCTTCATGCCGCCGCCGGTGGAGCCTGCGCAGGCGCCGATGATGGCGGCATACAACAGCATGTAGGGAAGAAACAGGGGCCAGGTGCTGAAGTCGGCGGTAGTGAAGCCGGTGGTGGTGGCAATGGATACAGTCTGGAACAGGCCGGTGATGAAGGACTCGCCGAGGCTGGTATAGGTCTCGGAGAAGTACAGGACCGGGATCGTCACCGCGGCAACTGCCAGAAGGATGAAGCTGTAGAATCTGAATTCGGGGTCGGCCAGGTAACCGAACAGCGAGCGCGACCGCCAGGCAGTAAAATGCAGCGCAAAATTCCCCCCGGCAATGATCATGAAAACGATGGCGACGATCTCGATCGCCGGGCTGTTGAAGTAGCCCAGGCTGGCGTCATAAGTCGAGAAGCCGCCAATGGCGATAGTGGTGAAGCTGTGGCTGATGGCGTCGAACAGGTCCATGCCCACCGCCCAGTAGGCGAGCGCGCAGACGATGGTGAGCGACACGTAGATATACCAGAGCGCCTTGGCGGTTTCCGCGAGTTTCGGGAGCAGCTTGTTGTCCTTCACCGGTCCCGGTGCCTCGGCGCGATAGAGCTGCATACCGCCGATGCCCAGCATGGGCAGCAGTGCCACCGCCAGCACGATGATGCCCATGCCGCCCAGCCACTGCAGCAACTGCCGGTAGAAGAGGATCGACTTGGGCAGGGTCTCCAGGCCGGTCATCACCGTGGCCCCGGTGGTGGTCAGCCCCGACAGTGACTCAAACACCGCGTCGGTCAGGCTCAGTGGGACCTGAGCGGAGAGAATGAAGGGCAGGCAACCCGCCGTACCCAGCACCGCCCAGAACAAGGTGACGATCAGGAAGCCGTCGCGGGTGCTCAGTTCACGGTGCGCGCGCACGGCGCTGAGCCAGAGTGCCAGGCCGAGGGCGAACAGGATCAACAGCGCAACGCCAAACTCGGATGCCGAGCCATCGTCGTAGATCAGTGACACGATCAGCGGCGGCAGGTTGGCCAGCACGCTGAAGAACATGAGCAGCAGGCCGAGGATTTTGACGGTGATGGATGCGTGCATCGGCTTGAGCTAGTGTCTCGTCTCGTAAATGTCTGCTAGTACAGGGCCCACAGAGTAGCGCATCCTGCCGGGGCACTGGCTCCTTTGTGACGCTCGCAGGCAGGGCCGGTACTTCACTGTGCGCCGTGCCTTGCCCGTACCCTGGCAGGACGCGCTGAAATACCAGTTGTTTGCGGGACAGGGTGCCAGCACTAGAAGAAACCCAGGCTGACCTGGAACAGACGTTCCACTTCCGGAATGCGCTTGCGGTCCACCAGGAACAGGATGACATGGTCATCGGTCTGCACGACGATGTCGTCGTGGGCGATGAGCACCTCGTCGCCGCGCACGATGGCGCCGATGGTGGTGCCCTCCGGGAGCGCGATGTCTTCGATCGCCTTGCCCACGACCCTGGAGGTGGACTCGTCGCCATGGGCGATCGCCTCCATGGACTCCGCCGCACCCCGGCGCAGGGAATGCACGTTGACCACGTCGCCGCGCCGCACATGGGCGAGCAATGTGCCGATGGTGGCCTGCTGCGGCGAGATGGCGATGTCGATCTCTCCGCCCTGCACCAGGTCGACATAGGCGGGGTTGTTGATCAGGGTCATGACTTTCCTGGCGCCTAGCCGCTTGGCCAGCAGCGAGGACATGATATTGGCCTCGTCGTCATTGGTCAGTGCCAGGAACACATCGGTCTCCTCGATGTTCTCATCCAGGAGCAGGTCCTGTTGCGAGGCCTCGCCGTTGAGCACGATAGCCTTGTCGAGGGTCTCCGATAACAACGTGCAGCGGGCAGGACTGCGCTCGATGATCTTGATCTGATAACGCTGCTCCAGCTTCAGGGCCAGGCGCGAGCCGATGTTGCCACCGCCGGCGATCATGAGTCGCCGATAGGGCCTGTCCATGCGCCTGAGTTCGCCCATGCAGGCGCGTATGTTCTCCTGCGCGGCGACGAAGAACACCTCGTCCTCCGCCTCGATGACCGTGGAGCCCTCCGGGATGATCGGCCGGTCCTTGCGGAAGATCGCCGCCACGCGCGCCTCCACCGAGGGCATGTGTTGGCGCAGCAGGCGGATTTCCTGGCCCACCAGCGGTCCGCCGTAAAAGGCTTTCACCGCCACCAGTTGCACCCGACCGTCGGCGAAGTCCAGTACCTGCAGGGAGCCCGGCAGATCGATGAGTCGGGCAATATAGTCGGATACGATGAGCTCGGGGCTGATGACCACATCCACGGCGATGCCGTGCTGGCCGAAGAGCTTGTCGCTGACCAGGTAGGCGGAGGAGCGGATGCGACAGATCTTCTTTGGCGTCTGGAACAGCGAATAGGCGACCCGGCAGGCCACCATGTTGATCTCATCGCTCTCGGTGACGGCGATGAGCATGTCGGCGTCCTCGCCGCCGGCGCGCTGCAGCACGTCAGGGTGGCAGGCCTGCCCTTCGACGATGCCGATGTCTATGCGGTCGCGCAGGTCACGCAGCTTCTCGGCGTTGTTGTCCACCACGGTAATGTCGTTGGCCTCGCTGGCGAGGGTCTCCGCCAGGGTGCTGCCAACCGGGTTGGCACCGAGGATGATGATCTTCATGGTGCAATATCCGGGCTAATTCGGGTTCGCGGGGATCTTTTGCAGCAGGGCGTAGAAGAATCCGTCAGGTCCATTGTAATCGCTGGTAAGCAACTGCCTTCCATACCGGCATTCTACCCCCCAATCGGCTGCAATGTGTTCATATTTAGCGTCCTGTGTGCGCGCGAGAAAGGCGGCCACGGTTCCCTCGTTCTCCTCGCGCAGCAGCGAGCAGGTGGTATAGAGCAGTTTGCCGCCGGGGGCGAGGCAGGGCCAGAGAGATTCCAGAAGCTGGAGCTGGGTCTGCGCCAGCGCCGGGATGTCGTTGGCGCGGCGCAGCAGCTTGATATCCGGATGGCGACGGAGCACCCCGGTGGCACTGCAGGGGGCATCGAGCAGGATACGATCGAAGGGCTCGCCATCCCACCAGGCAGCGACATCGGCGACGTCGGCGACGCGAGCGTCGGCTTGCAGGTGCAAGCGTTTCAGGTTTTCCTGCAAGCGCTCCATGCGGGCGGCCTCCATGTCCACAGCGGTCACGACTGCTAGTGAAGGCTCACTCTCAAGCAAATGGCAGGTCTTGCCCCCCGGTGCGGCGCAGGCATCCAGCAGCCGCTGACCGGCTTGCGGGCGCAGCAGACCGGGAACCAGCTGCGACGCCTCATCCTGCACACTGACCAGGCCATCGGCGAACCCTGGAAGAGCGGAGACCGGCTGGGGTCGCTCCAGGTAGACCGCGGTCGGCGCCAGTGCACCCGGTTGGGCGCTGATGCCGGCATCGGCCAGACCCGCGAGATAGGCCTCGCGACTGCCACGACCCAGATTGACGCGCAGAGTCATCGGCGGCCGCCGGTTACTGTTCTCGGCCAGTAGCGACCAACAGGATGGCCAGTCCGCCTGCAGTTGCAGCAGCAGCCAGTCGGGAAAGGCATAGCGTATGGGCTCGGCGGCCTCCTCGAGCAGCGTGTTCAGGGGCTCTTGCCGGCGCTGGAAGTTGCGCAATACACCGTTGACCAGCCCCCGGGCCCAGGGCTTGTTGAGCGCGGCCGTGGCGTTGACCGACTCGTTGATCACGGCGTAGGCGGGCAGGGAGAGTTCGCGCAACTGGTAGATTCCCACCAGCAGCAGCGCCCCGAGGTCGCTATCCTTGCTCCGCAGGGGCCGCTGCAGCAATTGTCGCCGCAGCCAGTCCAGTTGTGCATACCAGCGACAGACGCCGAAACAGCTTTCCTGGATCAGCCCCTGCTCCGGGTGGTCAACAGAGCTCGCCAGGAGGTTAGTAAGCGACCCCTTACCGGCAATTACCGCGTCGAGAACGCGCGCGGCAATGGCGCGGCTGTTGCCATCACTCATGAGGTTGTGCCAAGGAGGCGGCCCTGGGCGAACAGCGTCGGTCGGGCATTCATCACATCCCGCACCGGCAGCGGTTTCTTGCCTGGCAGTTGCACCGCGAGCACCTCCAGCAGGCCCTGGCCGCACTGCACCGTGAAAGAGTTGCGGTCACTGGCGGTAATCAGCCCCGGGGTCTCGGCGCTGCCGGTCTCTGTCGCAGTTGACGATATCCTGGCATTGACGATGCGCAGACGGTCGTTGTCCAGTGTCGTATAGGCCGGATTGCGTCCCACGGTGGCGCGCACCAGGCGCTGCACACTCGCGGCGGGCTGTGACCAGTCGATACGCGATTCCTCCTTTTCCAGCTTGGCGGCATAGGTGCTGAACCGGTCATCCTGTGCCTCCGCCTTGGAGAGATAGCCGGGGAGATCATCCAGCACATCGATGAGTGAGCGTTTACCTGCCTCAAGAAGCTTTTGTTCAAGGCCTTCCCGGGTATCGGTCTCGAGGATGGCGACTTCGTCACGGCGCAGCATCGGCCCCGTGTCGAGTCCGGCCTCCATCTGCATGATGGTGATTCCGGTCTGCGCATCACCGGCCAACAGGGCGCGTTCGATGGGCGCGGCACCCCGCCAGCGCGGCAGCAGGGAGGCGTGCACATTCAGGCAGGCGACGCGCGGGATGTCCAGCACGGCCTGGGGCAAAATCAGACCGTAGGCGACCACCACCAGCACATCGGCTTGCAACGCCGCGAGTTCGGCCTGTGCGGAGGCGTCGCGCAGGCTGGGGGGCTGCAAGACGGGAATTTGCTGGGCTGTGGCGAGTTGCTTGACCGGGCTGGGCTGCAGTTTCTTGCCGCGACCGGTGGGGCGGTCGGGTTGGGTATAGGCGGCGATGACAGTGTGCCGGGACTGCAACAATGCCGCCAGGTGGCCGGCGGCGAACCCGGGAGTGCCGGCGAAACAGATCCGGTACGCGGTCATGGGCTCAGGCGGTCTTCTTGTGGTCTTTTTCCAGCTTGCTGCGGATACGCTGCCGCTTCAGAGTGCTGATGTAATCCACGAAGAGCTTGCCTTCCAGATGGTCGACCTCGTGCTGGATGCAGACGGCGAGTATGCCGTCGGCGTCGAGAGAGTATGCCTCGCCCGCGCGATCCTGGGCGCTGACCCTGATCTGGCAGGGCCTGGAGACGGTCTCGTAGAAGCCCGGCACCGACAGGCAGCCCTCGTCGTATTCGTTCAGTTGCTGGTCAATTACTTCGAAACTTGGATTAATAAAAACTAGAGGACTATCCTTACTTTCCGATACATCTAGTACCAGCAGTCGCTTGTGAACATTAACCTGTGTCGCCGCCAGGCCGATACCCTGAGCCTCGTACATCGTCTCGAACATGTCATCGATCAGGGTCTCGAGCTCGGCATCGAACACCGTGACCGGCGCCGCTTTCTTGCGCAATCTCGGGTCGGGAAATTCCAGTATTTCCAGTCTCGCCATGGTCAGATA
>JBBDSI010000273.1:15286-17641 GCA_040905005.1 Pseudohongiellaceae bacterium | reverse complement strand
CCGAAAAAGAGGTCCCAACGTCGGGGTTTCAGGGAAGAAGCAGACTGTGAACTGCTTCTAGTGATAATTATACCGTATTGCTAAGATATCGCTGCCTAAAGGCCGGAATAAATTAATGATCAAGCCGCGCAACCTTCGACACTCCCGCTCCGTTCGCTTACTCCCCAGCCTACTCCTTTATATGGCCTGCCTGTTGCCACTTTCAAGTGTCCAGGCCCAGCAGAGCAGTATGCTGCTACCGGACTACCCGGGGAGTTATGTGGTGCAGGAAGACGACACATTATGGACCATTGCCGGCCGATTCCTGCACGAACCCGAGCGCTGGCCCGAAATTTGGCAGCCGGACCCTTACCTGGATAACGCCGACCAGATCTATCCCGGGGATATTCTCAGCATCAATTTCGTTGGCGGCTCCCCCCGGGTCATGGTCAAGCGCGGCGACCGTATCGTCGAGGCACGGGGCCCCCAGGTGCGCAGTGAGCCTCTGAGCAGCTCGATCCCGGCGATTCCTCTGGAAACCATCGAGAGCAGCTTTACCCGCAACCGCATTGTTTCCCAGGAGCTGTACGATGCGGCGCCCTACATCGTGCAGAACCTGGGTGACAATCTGGCGATCGGAACCGGCGACGAGGTCTATGCCCGCGGCGACTGGCCGGCCGCAACCACCCTGTTCGAGATCTATCGTCCCAGCCGCGAGTATTTCGACGAAGAGGACAACGATGTCCTGCTGGGCCTGGAAGTGGAATACCTGGGCTTCGCCAGCATTCGCAGCACAGCGGGCCCGGACCTGCGCCGCTTGACGATTAACAACAGTAGCAAGGAGATTCGGGTTGGTGATCGCTTACTAGTCCGCGAAGTCCAGCGTATCGGCGCCACTATCTTTCCCACCCCGCCCGATACGGCGGTGGAAGGGCATATCATCGCCCTGCTCAACCATGAAGCGATGGCCTCGCAACTGGATACGGTTGTGGTCAACCTTGGCCTCGAGGACGCGCTCAAGGTCGGCGATGTGCTGGCCGTCCGTGAAGAAGACAGCGCCATTGTCGACGAGGTGGAGCGCTCGCGCATGGGCTTTCGCGAGCGCATGCGGGCGATCTTCAGTGGCGAACGGCTCAGCCTGCCCGGCGATGAAGTGGGCACGCTGCTGGTCTATCGGGTCTTCGATGAATTCAGCTATGCCCTGATACTCAGCAGTCTGCGTCCGATCGAGCTGCAGAATCGCGTCACTGACCCCTGACATTGGAGTTCTGACCGCTTAGCCCTGTTCCCAGGTTCTGCCCCCAAGCCCCGTTCGATAATCAAGGCGCAGTTCAAGCTGTGCCGGAAACAGCAGGGAGCAGAGCACAAGCCCCACCGCGCCATCGCTCAAGGATGAAACATGGACGCAGACCTCAATCGCCGCTACCTGCGGCTCTATCTTCATGACGATCTCGGTCAGGCGGACTTCGCCCGGCTACTGGTCGGTTGCGGCAGTCTCGACGCGCTCGCTACGACGGTGGAACATGGCGAGCGGCTGGCAGTACTGGAGCGTTCTCGCAGTCGCGAGCGTGATGTCGAGCGGGTGCTGAGCTGGTTGCAGGATGAGCGGCATCATCTGCTGCTCTACGAGGACAGCGGCTATCCGCCTCTTTTACGGGAGCTGTCGGTACCACCGCCGCTGCTGTTCGTCCAGGGAGACCCGGCCTGCCTGCGGGAGCCCGCGCTTGCGGTGGTGGGATCGCGCAAGTGTTCGGCCTACGGCAGACGCCAGGCTCACTGGCTGAGCAGCGAACTGGCGCGGTCGGGCTTGATTATTATCAGCGGACTGGCGCGTGGCATCGACGGAGCCGCCCACGAGGCGGCGCTGGCGGCGGGAGGCAGGACCATCGCTGTCGTCGGTACCGGCATCAATGAAGTTTACCCGGTACGCCACCGCGAACTCGCGCAACAAATCGCCGCCGAGGGCGCCGTAGTTAGCGAATACCCTCTCGACACGCCGCCGCTGCCCGCCAACTTTCCCCGGCGTAACCGCATCATTAGCGGTTTGGCGCTGGGAACCCTGGTCGTGGAGGCGACCCTCAAATCGGGGTCCCTGATCAGCGCGCGCCAGGCGCTGGAACAGAATCGGGACGTCTTCGCCGTGCCCGGACCGATTGGTCAACAACAGTCCCGGGGTTGCCACCGGCTGATCAAGCAGGGTGCGAAGCTGGTGGAGGCGCCCGAGGAC
Organism: Pseudohongiellaceae bacterium; assembly: GCA_040905005.1. Taxonomy (GTDB): domain Bacteria; phylum Pseudomonadota; class Gammaproteobacteria; order Pseudomonadales; family Pseudohongiellaceae; genus UBA9145. The sequence continues at coordinate 15,435 of JBBDSI010000273.1, read as the reverse complement.
ATACTCGAAGAACTCTGTCCTGACTTGCAGACAGCGCAATGCGAGGCCCGTGCGAGGGCGAATCCTCCGCCGGGGAATGCCGGGACGGGAAAAGCGGCGCAGGCAATACTGGCGGTCATGGCCGACCAGCCCTGCCTCTACGAGACTCT
>JBBDSI010000273.1:13078-15186 GCA_040905005.1 Pseudohongiellaceae bacterium | reverse complement strand
GGTAGTTTGCCCGTTTTCCATTTTCTGGAGCGGGAACTGACGACAATGAGCAAGCCCTTCGTTGCGATACTAATGGGATCTGAATCCGACCTGACCATCATGCAGGCCGCCGGCGACATCTTCACCACGCTGGCGATCGACTACGAGATCAAGATCACCTCGGCCCACCGGACACCGGCGATCACCCAACAGTACATCAGTGATGCCGAGGCGCGTGGCTGCCAGGTGTTCATCGCCGGCGCCGGCCTCGCCGCCCACCTCGCCGGCGCCACCGCCGCGCACACGACGCGGCCGGTCATCGGGGTACCCATCGATGCAGGACCGCTCCAGGGGATGGACTCGCTGCTGTCCACGGTGCAGATGCCCGCCGGCATTCCCGTGGCCACGGTGGCCATCGGCAAGACCGGCGCCAAGAATGCCGCCTATCTGGCCGCGCAGATCATGGCACTGGGCGATGCCGAGCTGGCGCAACGCGTCAAGGATGAGCGCCAGGCCAATGCCGACAGGGTACAGGCGCAGGACAAGGCCCTGCAGGACTCCCGCCGGAGTTAGGCGGAGAGGACACTGGATGCACAGCGGCGGCTACGAAGCGGCGGCGCGGACCCTGCGCCAGGGAGGCGTCATTGCCTGTCCCACCGAGGCCGTCTGGGGGTTGAGCTGTGATCCGTTCAATGAGGCGGCGGTAGACAGGATTCTTGCCCTCAAGGAGCGCCCGCGCGACAAGGGCCTGTTGCTGGTGGCTGCCTCCATGGCACAGCTCGAGCCCCTGCTGGCCAGCCTGACCGAGGCGCAGCGACAACGGCTGGCGGACAGCTGGCCCGGCCCGGTCACCTGGGTCATTCCCGACCCGATACCGATCTATCCAGAGTGGGTGCGCGGCCGCCATGACACCATCGCCGTGCGCGTGTCGGCGCACCCGGATGTGCGGCAACTGTGCGCAGCCTTCGCCGGAGCCCTGGTTTCAACGTCGGCCAATCGCGCCGGCGAAGAAGAAATTAGATCCAGGACAATACTGGAAAGCGCGTTCGGCGCTATGCTCGACTTCGTCGTCGACGGCGAACTCGGCGGCGCCGACAGACCCTCACAAATTCGGGACCTGTTGACTGGCGCCGTGCTTCGTTAATGGCGGCAGACTCGCACGAGCAGTCAAGGGAGCGACCTATGAATAACGAAGACACCGATGCCGTGAAAGAATTCCTGCTGGATTTGCAGGAGCGGATCTGCGCGGGGCTCGAGGCCCTCGATGGCGAAGCCAGGTTTCATACCGATGAGTGGCAACGCGATCGCGGCGGCTCCGGCATTACGCGCGTGATCAGTGATGGCTGCGTCTTTGAAAAGGGCGGCGTGAACTTCTCTCACGTCTTCGGCGACGCCATGCCGGCCTCGGCGACGGCCGCGCGTCCGGAGCTTGCCGGTCGCGCCTTCCAGGCCATGGGGGTGTCGCTGGTGATGCATCCATTGAATCCGTTCGTGCCGACATCCCATGCCAATTTCCGGCTGTTCATCGCGGAAAAAGAAGGCGAGGCACCGGTGTGGTGGTTCGGTGGTGGCTTCGACCTGACGCCCTATTACGGTTTCGAGGACGACTGTCGCCATTGGCACGAGATAGCGAAGGCGGCCTGCACGCCATTCGGCGACCACTACTATCCGTTGTTCAAGCGCCAGTGTGACGAGTATTTTTATCTGAAGCATCGCGACGAACCGCGAGGCATCGGTGGCCTGTTCTTCGACGATTTCAATGAGCTGGGTTTCGAGCGCAGTTTCGAGTTCGTGCGCGCCATGGCCGAGAGCTACCTTCAGGCCTACGCGCCGATCGTGGAGAAGCGCCGCGACAATCCCTATGAAACGCGGCACAAGGAGTTCCAGGAATACCGGCGCGGCCGCTACGCGGAATTCAATCTCGTCTATGACCGGGGGACGGTGTTCGGCCTGCAGTCCGGCGTCGGCCGCATCGAATCGATTCTCATGTCCCTGCCGCCGGTGGTACGCTGGTGGTACGACTGGCAGCCGGAGCCCGGGACGGAAGAGGCACGGCTGTACAGCGACTTTCTCAAACACCGCGACTGGGTCTGAGTAAATCCAATCATTCGACGCCCTCGCTAGCCCGG
>JBBDSI010000273.1:6629-12978 GCA_040905005.1 Pseudohongiellaceae bacterium | reverse complement strand
CAAAAAGGAACGAGAGTGAGCATGACCCGCTATGCCGTGCTGGGCCACCCCGTGGCGCACAGCAAATCCCCCGGCATTCACCGGCAGTTCGCCGAACAGACCGGGCAGGAACTCGGCTATGAGGCCATCGACGTGGCGCCGGAGGCTTTCGCGGCTTTCGTTCGTGACTTCTTCGCCTCTGGCGGCGGCGGACTCAATATCACCTTGCCGCACAAGGAGGAAGCCTTCGCCCTGGCGGAGACCCTGGCGCCGCGGGCGCGGCTCGCCCGGGCAGTGAACACGATGATGCTCGACTCGGGCGGCCGCCTCCACGGCGACAACACCGATGGCGTGGGCCTGGTGCGGGACATCGAGAACAACCTGCAGCGTGAGATCGCCGGCAGCGCGGTGCTGATTCTGGGTGCCGGCGGCGCCGCCCGCGGTGCCCTGCCCGCGCTGCTGGATCGGCGGCCGGGCTCGGTCACCCTGCTCAACCGGACGCTGGCGCGGGCGCAGGCCATTCAAGATGACTTTGCCGACGTGGCACCGTTACAGGTGGCCGACTTTGACAGCTTCAGTGCCAGCCCCTTCGACCTGATCATCAATGCCACGTCCATGGGCCTGAGCGGCCAGATGCCGCCGTTGCCCGCTGCGGTCATCGGCGCCGACACCTTCTGCTACGACATGGCTTATGGTGCTACCGATACTGCCTTCGTTACCTGGGCGCGCTCACACGGTGCCGCCGGTGCCGCCGATGGCCTGGGCATGCTGGTGGAGCAGGCGGCGGAATCGTTCTATCTGTGGCGCGGCGTGCGCCCCGAGACCGCCGCCGTGCTAGCGTCTCTGCGCGACTAACCAGACTCCGATTCGCAGGCGGAAAAAGATTCATCGCACATCTCCCGGGGAAGAACCAAAAAAATGCTGTCAAAGACTCTGAAGCCAAAGACTCTGACACCCAGGCATTGACCCTGCGGATCCAAAGAAGTGAGCCCATGGATGGGCGACGCGAGGCGCAGCCGAAGCGCAAGCCGACAAGCGACCAGCAAAATCGCATTTTTGCGCCCGGAGCTTGTCGGCGCGGGTCAGAAAATTCAGGGATGAATTTTCCGACCCGGCAGGTAAAAAGCCAAAGACTCTGACACCCAGGCATTGACCCTGCGGATCCAAAGAAGTGAGCCCATGGATGGGCGACGCGAGGCGCAGCCGAAGCGCAAGCCGACAAGCGACCAGCAAAATCGCATTTTTGCGCCCGGAGCTTGTCGGCGCGGGTCAGAAAATTCAGGGATGAATTTTCCGACCCGGCAGGTAAAAAGCCAAAAAAAAGGCTGTGCTTTGCGGCACAGCCTTTTTTGTTCGCTTCGGTCGCGTCAGTGCGCTTCCTCGGCACCCTCACCATGCACCTGTGACGGAGTCAGTGCCACCGCATCGCGGTCATGCCCCATGTAGTTGAAGCGAGCCTCCTCGGTGTAATTGCCTTCGACGGCCATGAAACCGATCAGTAGCAGCAGCACCAGCGGCGGGCCGAGTATGGTGAGGACCAGGGCCATGCGCTCCCACACGGCGTGCATGAAGATCGCCACGATGAAGCCTGCCTTGATCAGCATGAAAGTGAGCACCAGGGTCCAGCGCATCGCACCCTGTACCTCAAAAAAGTCCACCAGGTAGGAAAAGAGGCTGACTACGAACAGTAGCGCCCAGACCTTGTAATAAATCCCCAGAGGATGTTGTTGTCCTGCTTCAGATGCCATGTTGGGCTCCTCTTGATTACACGCTTACAGTAAGTAGAAAAAGGCGAAGATGAATACCCAGACCAGATCGACAAAGTGCCAGTACAGTCCGGCGATTTCGACGATCTCGAATCCCTTCTTGTCGTAGTATCCGCGCTTGACCCGGAAGGCGACCCATAACAGATAGATGACGCCGATGGACACGTGCAGGCCGTGGAAGCCGGTCACCATGAAGAAGATCGAGCCGAACTGGGGAGCCCCGAACGGGTTGCCCCAGGGCCGAACGCCCTCCGCTATCAGCTTGGACCACTCGAAGGCCTGCATGCCAACGAACATGGCGCCAAACAGGGCGGTGGCGCAGATCAGCCAGAAGGTCTTGGCCTTGTCCTTGCGATAACCGTAGTTCACCGCCATGGCCATGGTGCCCGAGGAGGTAATCAGCACGAAGGTCATGATCGCGATGAGAATCAGCGGAATGGGGTCGCTGCCAAAGAAAGACAGGGCGAAGATCTCACCCTGCAGCGGCCAGGGCTCGGTGGTGGTCATCCGGACGTGCAGATAACCCACCAGAAAACAGGTGAAGATAAAGGTATCACTCACCAGGAAGATCCACATCATGGCCTTGCCCCAGGGCACATGATAGGCCTGCTTGTCGGCGCTCCAGTCGTCTACCAGCCCGTCCATCCCCTGGGCCGGGTTATTTGCTGCTACGGCTGCTTCACTCATCCTATATTCCCGTTTCGTTATTGCTTGCGCGTTGTTCTCGTTGAAAGTTAGGTATTGGCCAGTACTGCAAACAGGACCAGCCAGACGATCAGCAGGAAGTGCCAGTACAGAGTACATAGCTCGATACTCAGGCGCACATCCTTGGCTTCGCCGCCGGAGAGCAGACGGATGGAGCTCTTGCTCCATACCCACAGGCCACCCAGCAGGTGGAGTGCATGCACGCCGGTCAGCAGATAATAAAAGGCATTGGCAGGGTTGGACGTCAAGTAGAGGCCCTGTGCCTGCAGCTGTCCCCAGGTCACCAGTTGCGCGACGATGAACAGAATGGCGAACACGCCGCCGCCGATGAAGGCGGTCAACAGGTTGCGCGTATTTCCGGCGACCACGATATTGCGCGCCCACTGGAACAACACACTGCTGATCACCAGCAGGCCGGTGTTGAGCCACAGTTGCGCCGGCTCCGACAGGGGCCGCCAGTCAGGCAGCTCCATGCGGATGAAATAACTGACCGTGAACAGGGAGAACACGACAGATGCCACCACCAGGAAAATGGACAGGCCCACTCTCTCTGGCTCAGTGTCGAAAGCCGTCTCCGGCTTTAGCTCACCGATAACGCCCCGGTGTTCCCAGGACTTTTCAGTTACCGTTTTAAACAGACTCATATGTCGGCCTTTGATTGTTGCTGATCAGGATCGAAATGTTGCTCGTCCACCGTGGGCTCGTCACTCTCCGGCGTGTTCTGCGGGATGAAGTCCTGGTGTGCGCCCGGAACGCTGTAGTCATACGCCCAGCGGTACACGGTTGGCAGCTCGTCGCCCCAGTTGCCGTGCGCCGGCGGGGTGTCGGGGGTCTGCCATTCCAGGGAGGCGGCGCCCCAGGGGTTGCCTTCCGCCTTCTTGCCGTTCTTCAGGCTCCAGATGATGTTGATGAAGAACAGGAGCTGGGAGATGCCCACGATCAGCGCGGCGATGGTGATGGTCGCGTTCAGGTCCTGCGCCGAGGCCGGAATGAAATCGGTCTCGCCCAGGGCGTAATAGCGACGCGGCACGCCCAGGAAGCCCAGGTAGTGCATCGGCAGGTAGATGAGATAGGCACCGATGAAGGTCAGCCAGAAGTGCAGCTTGGCCATGCCCTCGTGGTACATCCTGCCGCTCAGCTTCGGGTACCAGTGATAGATGGCCGCGAACAGCACCAGGATCGGCGACACGCCCATCACCATGTGGAAGTGCGCGACCACGAAGTAGGTGTCCGACAGCGGCATGTCGATCACCACGTTACCCAGGAACAGACCGGTCAGGCCGCCGTGGATGAAGGTGAAGATGAAACCGATGGCGAAATACATGGGCGCGTTCAGGCGGATGTCGCCTTCCCACAGGGTCAGCACCCAGTTGTAGACCTTCAGCGCCGTGGGCACCGCGATGATTAGCGTCGTGGTGGCGAAGAAGAAGCCGAAGTAGGGGTGCATGCCGGACACATACATGTGGTGCGCCCAGACGACGAAGCTCAGGCCGCCGATGGCGATGATCGCCCAGACCATCATGCGGTAGCCGAAGATGTTCTTGCGTGCATGGACGCTCAGCACGTCGGACACGAGGCCGAAGGCGGGCAGGGCCACGATGTAGACCTCGGGGTGGCCGAAGAACCAGAACAGATGCTGGTACAGGATCGGGCTGCCGCCGTTGTGATCCAGCGGGGCGCCGGACTCGATGACTGCCGGCATGAAGAAGCTGGTACCGAGCAGGATATCGAACAGCATCATGATGGCCGCCACCAGCAGGGCGGGGAAGGCAAACAGCGCCAGGATGGTGGCGACGAAGATGCCCCAGACCGACAACGGCAGGCGCATCATGGTGAGACCGCGGCAGCGATACTGCAGCACGGTCACGACGTAATTGAGGCCACCCATGGTCGTGGCCACGATGAACACGAACAGGGAAAGCAGCATGAGCACGATGCCCAAGTCATGGCCGGGGGTTCCCGCCATGGCTGTCTGTGGTGGATAGAGCGTCCAGCCTGCCCCTGTCGGGCCGCCGGGGACAAAGAAGCTCGCCATCAGGATGATGACCGACACCAGGAAGGTCCACACCGAGAGCATGTTCAGGAAAGGGAATACCATGTCCCGCGCCCCACACATGAGGGGAATCAGGTAGTTGCCGAAGCCTCCGAGGAACAGGGCGGTAAGGAAGTAGACCACCATGATCATGCCGTGCATGGTGACAGCCTGGTAGTAGAAGCTGGGGTCGATGAAATCCACGGCCTCGGGGAAACCCAGTTGCATGCGGAACAGCAGCGACAGAGTGAGACCTACCAGACCGGTGAAGACTGCAATGCTGCCATATTGAATGGCGATGACCTTGTGATCCTGGCTCCAGACATATTTCCCCACCCAGCTATGCGGGTGGTGCATCTCCATCTCTTTGTCCTGGTCAGCCAATGGGACGTAAGCCATTAAAACCTCCTAACTCTCAGCTTCGTAGCGCGCCGGCTACTGCAATTAAATACTCAATTCAGAAAATCGAATCTGCTCAGTTACTCAACGTATTGATGTACGCGGCCACGTCCTCAATTTCTTCCAGGTCCGCCATGGCGGTGGCCATGGACACCATCTGCTCACCGTAATCGTCTTCGGGATGCAGGCCGCGGATACCGGCGCGGAAATTGCTGATCTGACGCACGAAATACCAGTCGTCAATGCCGGCCAGTTTCGGGGCGTCCGTATACCAGGTGCCGTTAGCATCATCGAGGTGACAGGCGGCACAGTTACGGTCATAAATCCTGCCGCCGTTGTTCACGTTACCGCTAACAGTTTGTGCGGCGGGGACGTCGTCCAGGGTAGCGATGTAGGCGGCGACGTTACGCACGGCGGCGTCATCCGCGAGCATGTTGGCGAAGGCGACCATCTGCTGACCGAAGTTGTCACCCTCTCCGCCGCGTACGCCCTGCTTGAAGTAGTCGAGTTGACGCTCGATGTACCAGGGCTGCAGTCCCGCCAGCTTCGGCGCGTTCAGCGACTGGTTGCCCTCGCCGTTCTGCCCGTGGCAGGTGGCGCAGGTGGCATAGGCGGCCTGGCCGGCAGCCACGTTCGGGGCGGCCTGGTTCTGGGTCTGGGCGAAGGTGGGCTGGCTGGCGAGCCAGTTGTCGTAATCTTCCTGGGGCTCGACGACTACGGCGCCACGCATGATGAAATGGCCGATGCCGCACATTTCCTCACAGAGCACGTCGTAGCGGCCCACACGGCTGGGCTCGAACCAGAGGTAGGACACCAGGCCCGGCACCAGGTCCATCTTCACGCGGAATTGTGCGACGGTGAAGTTATGCAGGACGTCATGGGAGCGCAGCAGGGCCTGCACGGGCTGACCGAGCGGCAGGTGCAGGACGGGGTCGTTGACGATGACGTCGTCCTGGCCGTTGGGGTCTTCCGGGTTGACGCCGAAGGGGTTGTCCTGGGTGACCAGGCCCACATCGGCGACGCCGAGGAGGCCATCCGCCCCGGGATAGCGATACTGCCACTGCCATTGCGAGCCCAGGACTTCGACCTGGGCAGCGTCATCGGGCACATTCACAAAGCTGGCCCACACGAACAGGCCGGGCGCCAGCATGGCGATGACGCCGACGGTGGTGAGTGCCGACAGGCCGAGCTCCAGCTTGGTGTTTTCCGGCTCGTAAACGGCCTTGTGGCCGTCTTTCTGGCGGAATTTCCAGATGCAGTAGGCCAGGAACAGGTTTACGGCGACAAAGACAAAGCCGGTTACCCAGAAGGTGACGTCGATCGTGAAATCGATCGATCCCCATTCAGCGGCGATGTCGGTGAACCACCAGGGACTGGCGAAATGGAAAATGATTGATCCAATGACCAGAAGAAAGATAACGACCGCTAAAGCCATAAACCAGTATTCCTTCTTTAAATTATCAACTTA
>JBBDSI010000273.1:5445-6529 GCA_040905005.1 Pseudohongiellaceae bacterium | reverse complement strand
CAAGTTATCAGTGCCCCCAAGTCTCAACTCCTTCACTACCCGAACTCTAGACCTGTGACAGATATTACTTCCAATCCGGCTGCCAGCTGGCGCGACCTTTACGAGATGTGCAAGCCGCGCGTGGTGATGCTGATGATTCTCACCGCTCTGGTGGGCATGTTTCTGGCGGTGCCGGGCATGGTGCCGTTCGACGTGCTGATATTTGGCAACCTCGGCATCGCCCTGGTGGCGGCGTCCGGTGCCGTGGTCAATCACCTGATCGATCGCAAGATCGATGTGCTGATGAAGCGCACCCATAACCGTCCCATGGCCCAGGGCCGGGTCGACCTGAAGCATGCCATCGTCTTCGCTGTCGCCATCGGCGTCACCGGCATGGCCATTCTGCTGTTCTTCGTCAATCCGCTGTGCGCCTGGCTGACACTGGCGTCCTTCGTTGGCTATGCCTTCATCTATACGGGCTATCTCAAGCACGCGACGCCACAGAATATCGTGATCGGCGGCCTGTCCGGCGCCATGCCGCCGCTGTTGGGCTGGTCGGCGGTGACCGGCACCATCGAGCCCGGGGCGCTGATCCTGGTCCTGATCATCTTCGCCTGGACGCCTCCGCACTTCTGGGCGCTGGCGATTCACCGCAAGGACGAATACGCCAAGTCCGGCGTGCCCATGCTGCCGGTGACCCACGGCGAGTACGTCACCAAGGTACACATCCTCGTCTATACCGTCATCCTGGTCGCTGTCAGTGTGCTGCCGTTCTTCACCGGCATGAACAGCTGGCCCTACCTCGTCGCGGCGCTGGCCCTCGGCGCCGGCTTCCTGGGCTGGGCCACCGTGCTGATGTATCGCCCGAGTCCCACCACGGCCATGGCTACCTTCAGGTACTCCATTATCTACCTGGCCCTGCTGTTCGTCGCCCTGGTAGTAGACCACTACCTCTTTTAACCGGCCCCGTAGCGGAAGACGCTATGCCTGTTGTTTCCCGATCCCGCAAGCTGAAATGGGCCGCCTTCATTGCCGTCGATGTGCTGCTGGCCGTGTTTCTGGTCGGCGTGTTTCTGCTGCGCGAGCAACGCCAGGAGATCGAGGA
>JBBDSI010000273.1:0-5345 GCA_040905005.1 Pseudohongiellaceae bacterium | reverse complement strand
GCTCAGCCCGCCCGGCGCGCGGGTAAGAATTCGGACAGCAGAAACAGCAGTGCCGCCATCACCACAATGGTCGGCCCGACCGGGGTGTCCGCCGCGAACGCCGCCAGCAGTCCGCCCACGACCGACAGCATGCCGATGAGGCTGGCCAGGACCGCCATGGTCTCGGGTGTCGTACTGAAGCGGCGCGCCGTGGCCGGTGGCACGATCAGCAGTGCCGTGATCAACAGTACGCCGACCAGCTTCATGGTGACGGCGATGGTCAGCGCCAGCAGTATCACAAGCAGCAGATTGAGCCGGCGCACAGGCAGGCCCTCGATCGCGGCCAGCTCGGCGTCGACCGTGGCCGACAAAAACTGGTTCCAGAACCGCAACAGCAGTGCGCCCACGAGGGCCACGATGGCGATGATCCACAGCACGTCGCGCCCGTTCACTGTCAGCAGCTCACCGAACAGATAGGCTTCCAGGTTCAGGCGCTGGGAGCCGGTCAGCGCCAGCACGACAATGCCGATCGCCAGCGAGCTATGGGCGAGGATACCGAGTAGCGTGTCCGTGGACAGCGTCGGCCGCCGTTCCAGCAGGGTCAACAAGAGGGCCAGCAAGACACTGGTGATGACGACGCTGAGTTGCGGATTGCTGTCGGTCATGAGGCCTATGGCCACACCGAGCAGCGCGGAGTGCGCCAGCGTATCGCCAAAGTAAGACATCCGGCGCCATACGACGAAGGACCCCAGCGGCCCGGCCACCAGAGCCAGCGCGAGGCCGGCGACCAGGGCGTAAAGAAAGAAATCGGCTGTCAGCAGTTGCAGGAACATGGCTTAAGATTCGCTGGGCTTGATATGGCCGGCGATGTCATGCTCGTGATTGTGATCATGGGTATATACCGCGAGCTGCTCTGACAGGTTGGGGCCGAACAGTTCGATGAAGGCCGGGTCATTGCTGACATGTTCCGGTTCGCCGTGGCAACAGACGTGATGATTCAGGCAGATCACTTCATCGGTGGCGGACATGACCAGTTGCAGGTCGTGGGAGATCATGAGCACCCCACAGTGAATCTCGTCGCGGATGCTGCCGATGAGCTGGTAGAGTTCCGCCTGCCCGGCCAGGTCCACCCCCTGGGCGGGTTCATCCAGCACCAGCAGCTGCGGTCGTTGCAACAGTGCTCGCGCCAATAGCACGCGCTGCAACTCGCCACCCGAGATGGCGATCATCTGTTGCTGTTCAATATGGCCGATCCGCAGGCGACTCAGGGTCGCCTCGATCTCCGCCGCGTCGACCTTGACGCCCAGGCGCAGGAAACGCACCACCGTCAGCGGCAGGGTGGGATGCACGCCAAGTCGCTGCGGCATGTAACCCACGCGCAGCCGCGGCAGGCGCTCGACGCGCCCGCTGTCGGCCTCGATCAGGCCGAGCAGGATGCGCACGAGCGTCGTCTTGCCGGCGCCATTGGGGCCGATGAGCGTCACGATGCGCCCGGGCTCGATGCGCAGACTGACCCCCTGCAGGATGGCGCGAGAGCCGAACGACTTGCTGACCTGATGCGCCGCGAGCAGTGGTGCGGAATCGGTTGTGCTGGTGTTCACGAGTTGCAGGGGAGTCCTTTAGGAGCAGCGCAGACAATGGTATATCATGCCGGTGATGTCAAACACCAAGCCCGCCCAGACCGTGCCAGCGCTAGCACTATTATTCCTCTTCTGCATCGCCCTCGGCGGCAGCGCCCAGGCCCGGGCACAGATGAATATCGCCGCGACTATCCCGCCCCTCCAGTTCATCGCCCAGGCGGTGCTCGGCGAGCACGGGGCGGCCACGGCCGTGATGGATGTGCAGGACTCGCCGCATCATTTCAATCTCTCGCCGGGCGACCGCCTGGCCTTCGCCGAGGCAGACCTGATCCTGTGGATCGGGCCCACACTGGAGACACAGCTCGACAGCTTCCTCGCACGACCCGAACAGCAGCGCAAGGCACTGGCGGCGAGCGCCCTGCCCGCGCTGACGCTGCGTCGCCTCGACAGCGGCGAGACCGACCCCCACCTCTGGCTCGACCCCGAGAACGCCCGTGCCATCGCCGCGGCGCTCGCCACTCGTCTCGGCGAACTGGACGCGCCGAACAATGCCGCCTATGCACAGAACCTGGCCGCCTTCGGCCGGACCCTGGATGCGCTGCAGGACGAGGTGGTGTCGCGACTGCGCGGGCTGAGCCAGGTGCCCTTCCTCGTCTATCACGACGCCTACCGCTATTTCGAACAGCGCTTCGGCCTGAGTCATGCGCTGGCGCTGGTAGGCAATACGGAGGTGCAGCCCGGTATGCGTGAATTGCTGGAGCGGCGCCGCCAGATTGGCGAACTGGGCGCCCGTTGCCTGTTGCTGGAACCGGAGGCCAATAGCGAACTCGTCGCCACCTTAATCGGTTCCCGGTCCGCTATGCACAGCGAAACCGTGGACGTACTCGGCTTCGCCGTGGAGCCCGGGCCGGACGCCTACCGTCAACTCATCAGCGGCATAGCCGGGCAGTTCCAGGATTGCCTGCGCGCCGGCAGCGGCTGAACATCTGCGCGCCGGCAGCGGCTGAACATCTGCGCGCCGGCAGCGGCTGAACAGAGGAGCGAAGAAGTGGCGAAGTCAAAGGAACTGGTGCTGGTCGACGGTTCTTCCTATCTGTTCCGGGCCTTTCATGCGCTGCCGCCGCTGGTCACCAGTCGTGGCCAGCCTACCGGTGCGGTCAAGGGCGTGATCAATATGATCCGCGCCCTGATCAGGGAGCACGACCAGGCCAACGTGGCCATCGTCTTCGACGCCAAGGGCAAGACTTTCCGCAACGAGATCTATGGCGAGTACAAGGCCCACCGTCCGCCGATGCCCGATGAGCTGCGCAGCCAGATCGAACCCATCCACGAGATCGTCAGGGCCATGGGCCTGCCGCTGCTGATCGAGGAGGGCGTCGAAGCGGACGATGTCATCGGCACCCTGGCGCGGCAGGCCGAGGCGCAGGGCACGCCGTCACTGATTTCCACCGGCGACAAGGACCTCGCGCAACTGGTGACCGGGCGCATCACCCTGGTCAATACCATGACCAACGAGATCCTCGACACCGCGGGCGTCATCAAGAAATTCGGCATCGGCCCGCACCAGATAGTGGACTACCTGGCGCTTATGGGTGACAAGTCCGACAACATACCGGGCGTCCCCGGCGTCGGCCCCAAGACGGCCCTGAAGTGGCTGCAGGAATACGAGTCCATGGAAGGCATCATCGCCAACGCCGACAGGATCGGCGGCAAGATCGGCGAGCGCCTGCGCGAGAACCTCGACATGCTGCGGCTCAGTTACGAACTGGCCACCATCAAGGACGATGTCAAACTGAATTACCGCATCAGGGATCTGGTCAAGACCGAGGACGAGCCGCAGAAACTCTACGACCTGTATACCGCCATGGAGTTCAGGACCTGGGTCAACGAACTCGAGGAGGCGGGCGTCTCCGGTACTGTTTCCGCCACTTCGTCGGATGTCACCGACGCCGAAGCCGACGCAGAGATCAGCGTGCAGGTCAGCGCGACCCAGTACGAGACGGTGACGGACGAAGCGGCCCTTACGGAGTTGCTCAAGACGCTCGCGGCGAGTGGCCGATTCAGCCTCAAGCTGGAGTCGGCCCCCGCCCACTACCTCGATGCCACGCTGCTCGGACTGGCTGTCAGCAACGAGCCGGGCCGGGCCTGGTATGTGCCCCTGGGCCACGAAGAGGAGAAGGAGGAGCAGCAGCAACTCGACGAAGAGACGGTGCTGGCCGCGCTGAAGCCGCTGCTGGAGAATCCCGAGATCACCAAGGTGGGTCACGACCTCAAGTGGGACCGCCATGTGCTTGCCAACTACGGGATCGAGCTGCAGCCGCTGAAGAGTGATGTCCTGCTGGCCTCCTACGTTCTCAATTCCACCGCCATCAAGCACCAGCTCAACGACATCGCCCGCTATTACCTCGACCTTACGCCGATCGAGCTGGAGTCGCTGCTCGGCAAGGGGCGGAAAAAGTTACAACTGGCACAAATCAGCAGCGCCGACTACATGGCTTACGCGGCCGAACAGGCGGACCTGATCCTGCGTCTGGGCATTCATCTGGAGCAGACGCTGGCCAGGGAAGGACATCTCCTGGGCGTCTATCAGTACTACGAACTGCCGCTGATCGAGGCGCTGCAGACCGTCGAGCGCAACGGCATCAGGCTCGACAAGGAAATCCTGGCAAAGCAGAGCAAGGAGATCGAGAAGCAGATCGCCAGCCTGCAGGAGGAGGTGTTCGAGCAGGCGGGCGAGGAGTTCAATCTCGGTTCGCCGAAGCAGTTGCAGAGCATCCTCTTCGAGAAACTCGGCCTGCCGGTGCTGAAGAAGACCGGCACCGGCCAGCCCTCCACGGCCGAGCCGATACTGCAGGAGCTGGCGGAACAGTACCCTCTGCCGCACCTGATCCTGGAACATCGCTCCCTGAGCAAGCTCAAGTCCACCTACACCGACAAGCTGCCCCTGCAGGTGAACGCCCGCACCGGGCGCATTCACACCACCTTTCAGCAGGCCGTGGCCGCCACCGGCCGCCTGTCTTCCACCGAGCCCAACCTGCAGAACATCCCCATCCGCAGCGAGGCCGGCCGCCGTGTGCGCACCGCCTTCGTGCCGGCGCCGGGCTACAAGCTGCTGGCGGCCGACTACTCCCAGGTAGAGCTGCGCATCATGGCGCACCTGTCCCGGGACCCGGGCCTCACGGAGGCCTTCAACAGCGACGCCGATGTGCACAAGGCCACCGCCGCGGACGTGTTCGGCGTCGCGCTGGAGGCAGTCACGCCGGAGCAGCGACGCAGCGCCAAGGCCATCAATTTCGGGCTGATCTACGGCATGTCGGCCTTCGGCCTGGCCAACCAGATCGGCGTCAGCCGCAGCGAGGCGGCGGAGTACGTGGAGCGCTACTTCGAGAAATACCCCGGAGTGCGCCGCTTCATGGACGAGACCCGGGCGCTGGCGGACGAGAAGGGATACGTGGAGACCATCTTCGGCCGCCGCCTCTACCTGCCTGACCTGCACGCCGGCAACGCCATGATCCGGCGGGCGGCACAGCGCACGGCGATCAACGCGCCCATGCAGGGCTCGGCCGCCGACATCATCAAGCGCGCCATGATCGATATCCATCACTGGTTCTGTCAGAGCGACCTGGATGTGCGCATGGTGTTGCAGGTACACGACGAACTGGTGTTCGAGGTGAGCGAGGCCGACGTGGATCTGGTGACCGACGGAGTGAAGTTCCGCATGATCAGCGCCGCCTCGCTGGATGTGCCCCTGGTAGTCGACGTCGGCGTCGGCAACAACTGGGACGA
>JBBDSI010000272.1:0-3961 GCA_040905005.1 Pseudohongiellaceae bacterium | reverse complement strand
TCCTTGAGATCGCTGATGACCGACTGCATGGCCCGATTCACGAGTGAGCCCTCGCTGACGATGCGGGCAGAACCGGTCTTCATTTCCGCCGCCAGGCGCATACGGGTCAACTCCGCCACTTTTTTGCCCTCGCGGTCGGCGAAGAACAGCTTATCGATACTCTCGATCTTTGCTACCAGTGCGCAGCGTATCGATCCGCCGGTCGTGCTGCGAAATTCGAACCATGTGCCCAGGGGGACACGATCGACCTTGCGTAGATTGGGGTCATTGCGTGGCAGGGTAGGTGCGTCGCGCAGGGTCGTGGCGAGGACTCTGGCGCCGCCTGCCGCCGGCGCGGGCTGGGCGCTTTCGATCTCAGCCTTGTGGAATGTATATTCCTGAATCTGCTTGAGCTGGCGCATGAACTTGGTGATCTTGGTCTTCGAGGCGCCGCCGATTTCCAGTGCCTTGCCCAGATTGTCTACCAGCCGTGGATTGATGCGATTGAAGCGATCACGGTCGCCGGGCTGCTTCTCAGCCTGTACTGTCCATAACAGGACATCGATGGTACTCATCACCGGTTTCCAGGACTTGCCTTCCGGTCCCTCCCTGATGACGAGCTTGACGAGGAAGTTGTGTACATAGGTATCCAGCAGGTTACGAATGGCGGGATCCAGATAACCCTTGAGAATGCGTTCCCTGATTTTCTGTTTCACATAGGCATTGATGTCGTCCATGTCCCTGGCGTCCGCGGACGACTCCCGCACCCGGCGCTCGAGTCGGGCATCAGTGCCAGTCAGCCGGGCTCGTAGCTCGCGAAGCTCGTCCGCCAGCCCCTGCAGGAAGGGTCTGCCGAGTTCCGGTTCGGCCATCAGGCGCTCGACGATGTGTCTGACTTCGGCAAAGGCTGGATCGGAATCCGGATCGTCGGTCTCGGTCCAGGCGATGCCGGCCAGGGCGAGTTCATTCAGCATGGCGCGCGCCGGATGATTCTCATTGTCGAAAAAGTCGGTGTCGCTGAGTGCCACTTTCATGATCGAAATCTGTGTGCGGCCGATGAGTTCCTTCATCACTACCGGTAGTGCCCGGTCTTTCCAGATCGCTTCGAAGAGCATGGTGACGAGATTGATCACATCGCCTGACTGGGTGTCGATGCCTCTCAGTTCGCCGCGCTTACGACCAGCCTCGAGGCTCTCGTTGATGGAGCGGCCGACCTCCGCAGCCCTGACCGATTCACTGTCCTGCGGGCTCAGCATGCGGCTTTGAATGTCCGTCAGCATGCTCATCAGCTTGTGCTGTTGATCGCGCAACTCTTCCTGTTGGGCCGCGAGGTCACCGCCCTCGGCGCGGTCGACCACCGCATTATTGACCGGCAACCGGGTTTCGCTGCCCTGACGTTCGGCCAGGCTCTGTACCAGGGTTTGCATCATGGCGAACATCTCGGCGTTGCCGCCAGTGTCCTGCTGCGCGGACGGGCGGGAGCGGGTATCGCCGAGCAATGGATCGCCCGAGGCATCGGACGTCGGTCGCGGCTGGCCGCGTGCCGCCTGTTCCTGCTTGCCCCGGACTTCCTTGGCGCGCAATTCTGCTTCCAGTTGTGCCCGTGCCTCGGTGCGTTTGAGCCGACGGCGTTCGCGTTCCTCGGCGGTAATGTCGAGTTCGGGCAGGACCCCGATCTCCATCAGCACCTCGTTGGCTTCGTTGATGACGTTCTCGTAATTGCCGAAGACGGTCTTGTTGAATTCGCGATAGATGGTCAGGAGATAGTGAGCCTTCAGCCCCAGCGGCCGGATCGCCTCGTTGAAGCAGTCGCCTATCTGTTCGGGGTCGAGAGGGTTGTTGCTCGGCCCGATGCGAATATTGGGGAACATGGCTTCAAAGCGGGTCAGGAGGCTTTTGACTCCTTTGTATTCACGGTCGCGCATCTGCTTGACCATGCCTTCCATGGCGATCATGGCTTCCAGGTAGTCATGATCGACGAGGGAGAGGTTGTCATAGCTCTCCGGCTCGATCTCCATACCCTCCGCCTTTAGCGTAGTGAGGGCGTCGAAGTAGTTATAAAGGTTCTGGGAGAAGCGCTCGGCGATACCCCCCGACTCCTCGGCGATCGGGGGTAGCTTGGCGCCGGCAAAACGCATGGCCTGGGCCTCGATCTGCACCCTTGCATCATCGAGCGCCTTCAACACGTGCCTGCCAAGCGTGCGCGTGGTTGCGACTTTAACTTTTTCCAGGTGTTCCTTCATTCCGGATGCTTGCCTTCACACAGTTTCCGCCGGTCCATACGCGCCGGAGCAGGGGGTCGAGACCGTGACTCGACCCTTCCCAGCAGATTGTAGTCCGATTGACGAGCCAATACATGTTCCCCGAGTCCCAAATTTACCACATTGTGTCCCACAAAAATTCCGAGTTATGCGGGCTAGCGGCCGTTCACACCACCGTGCCCGGAATAAGCGCCTGCCACCGGGCTGGACGGCTGCTGACCCGACCCTGGCGGTCGGTCCAGACATGACGGGTGAATCCCCGTACCAGCACGGTATCGGAGCGGGGCAGGCACACCTGATAGGCGAAATCCAGGCGCCGGCTGCGGTCGGCTTCGATCCAGGTCTGTATCTCCACCTGCTGGCCGTAGCGCAGACTGCCGGCATAGCGCAGGCCCACCTCCGTTACCGGCAACTGGTAACCGTCCGCCTCCAGCAGCGCATAGTCACTGCCGATGGCGCGCATATAGTGACTGCGGCCTTCTTCGAAATACACCAAATAGGCTGCGTGATGTACCACGCCCATGGCATCGGTTTCGGCGTAACGCACAGGGAAAGAGGTGGTGATAACTAACGGATTGTCTGTGGCAGGCATGTGCTGCTTCCGGAACGACTTATTGCGCCATTATAGCGGCGAATCCGCCGCTGTGTTGAATCATGCCGGTAGCTTGTCCCTGCTGCCGCGGGATATTGTATCCGGCGGCACATTATGAGTTACTTATCGCTCGATGTTTCAGCCATCCCGAAGCCGTAGCAGGATTGTCATCGCCCATGCTTGATTTCCCCGAACCACCCAAAGAATACAGCTCCGTCTTCTTGGAAGAGACAGACAAGGTGCTGCCGAAGAAGATCGATCCACGCACGCGTTATGCCTATTTCAGCACCATCGCGCGCGGCGGCAAGTCGCTGATCAAGTCCTGCAAGGACTTACATCTGTCACGGTTTGTCTGCTACAAGACCCTGAAGCCGGAATTTGCCGACGACGAAGTCGAGCAGAGGCGCCTGATTCGCGAGGCACGGGTGACGGCGATGCTGCAGCATCCCAATACGGTTCCGACCTACGAACTCGGACGCGACAATCGCGGTTATCCCTACTTCACCATGAAGCTGGTGCACGGCTATACCCTGCGGGAGATTCTCGACTACCGGGAACGCTATGACCTGACCCAACTAATGGAGGTGGTGGTTCAGGTGGCCTTTGCCCTCGAATATGCGCACACCCATGGCGTGGCGCACCGCGACATCAAGCCTGAGAACATCCTGGCCGGCCCCTATGGCGAGGTGCTGGTGCTGGATTGGGGGCTGGCCAAGGTCTGGCACCCGGATGGCAGCGCCAACGTCGAGGAGGAGGGCAATGCCAAGGTGATCGACGACATTACCCTGACCGGCGCCGCCAAGGCCCAGGGCACGATCCACTATATGTCGCCAGAGCAGATCAACAAGGAGCCCACGATCGACCACCGCACCGATATTTTCAGCCTCGGCGCGGTGATCTACGAGATACTCTGCGGCAAGCCGCCATCCAGGGGCGAGAAGGTGCACGAGGTCGTGGAAAGTGTGCTTAATGACGTGCCGCCGGCCCCGTCCAAGCAGACCCGGCAGAAGGTGCCTGATCTACTGGAGGAGGTGGCCATGCGCTGCCTGGCCAAGGACCCGGCTGAGCGCTATAACGACATCGCCGAGGTCATTCTCCTGCTGCAGCAAGACTGGCGCTGGGACCTGGC
>JBBDSI010000271.1:17471-23777 GCA_040905005.1 Pseudohongiellaceae bacterium | reverse complement strand
GCCTTCGCCACGGAGGGTTGAGCACTGGTTGCGGCGGTAGTGGCTCAGTTTGAAATACGGCTTGGTGCCCTTCGCATTCAGTGATATTTTCAAACTGAGCCACTACCTTACAACAGAATATCGAGAATCTTTGCAAGAGCCGCTAGAATGTCGCGCTCGTGCAAGGGAGTAAGGGCAATCGTCATGCGCGTCATGACCTTCAACTGCAATGGCATCCGCGCCGCGGCGCGCAAGGGGTTCTTCGACTGGCTGGCCGGCGTCGACGTCGATGTCGTCTGCCTGCAGGAGACCAAGGCCCAGGAGCACCAGCTCACCGACCCGGTCTTTCACCCCGAGGGTTTTCACTGTCATTATTACGATGCAGAGAAGAAAGGCTACGCTGGCACCGCGATCTTCTGTCGCGAGAAGCCGGACAAGGTGGTCAGGGGGCTGGGCTTCGACATGGCCGACACCGAGGGGCGTTACGTGCAGGCGGACTATTCCGGCGTCAGCGTCGCTTCCCTGTACCTGCCGTCCGGCTCCGCCGGCCCGGAGCGTCAGGCGCGCAAGGTGCGCTTCCTCGAGTTCTATCTCGACTACATGCGGCGTCTGCGCCGCAAGCGCCGGGAATTCATCATCTGTGCCGACTGGAACATCTGTCACCAGCCCATTGACCTGAAAAACTGGCGCGCCAACCAGAAGAATTCCGGCTTCCTGCCGGAGGAACGGGCCTGGCTGGATACGCTCTATGACGAAGTTGGCTATGTCGACGCCTTCCGCGTCGTGAACCAGGAACCCGACCAGTATTCCTGGTGGTCAAACCGGGGCCAGGCGCGGGCGAAGAACGTGGGATGGCGCCTGGACTATCACGTGGTCACCCCGGGGCTGAAGTCGACGATCCGCTCGGCGGAGATCTACACGGCCGAGAACTTCTCCGACCATGCCCCGGTCATTCTGGAGTACAATCTGTAATCATGCTGCGATTTACGAGACGAACACTGAACACGCTGCAATCGGGGCGCTCGTGCTGCCTGACAGGCCTGCTGTTGTTGGCCGCTTTGATCCTGCTGCCACGCGTGGCTTCCGCCCAGTCGCTCGAGGCCGTCATCGAGACGAACCGGGGCACGATCCGGGCCGAGCTCAGCGCGCAGGCGGCGCCGACCACAGTGGCTAACTTCGTCAATCTGGCGCTGCGAGGATTCTACGACGGCCTTACGCTCCATCGCTGGGAGCGCAATTTCATGATTCAGGGCGGCGATCCGCAGGGCGATGGGCGCGGTGGCCCCGGCTACCGCTTCCGCGGCGAAATCCTGCTCAAGCATAATCGTCCGGGCATTCTGTCCATGGCCAACTCCGGGCCCGGCACCGACGGCAGCCAGTTCTTCATCACCCACCTGGCCACGCCTCACCTCGACGGGCTGCATTCGGTGTTCGGCCGAGTCGTGGCGGGAATGTCGGTGGTCAACGCCCTGCGCCGCGGTGATGAAATCGTGCGCATCGATATCACCGGTGATGTGGGGCCGGTGCTGGAGCGACGCGCAGCGCAGGTGACGGAATGGAATCGGGTGCTCGACGAGAATTTCCCCGCGCTGCGCCCGGTGCCGGTGCTGCCGGCCGGAAACTAACGGGGAAGCCCTGGGCTCTGAAGAGGGCAGGCGCTGGAGGCAGGGGAAGCACCCGGACGGGCGCTGTCAGGCAGATTTCTTGTCGGTATCGTCGTCGCCTTGCGCCTCTTCCTCGGTCTCGATGTACTTGGCCAGTAGTGGCATCTGGCCGATCACGAAGAGCAGGGTCAGTATCAGGTTGCCGAACACCTTGAACTGGATCCAGAGCGCCTCGCTCAGCAGAAAAGCCACCGCCAGATTGATGCCTCCGAGCACGATGAAGTAGCCGATCCAAATGGTGTTCAGGCGAATCCAGAGTTCCTTCGGCGCGGCCACGGCGTGTCCCATCATGTGCTCGATGGCGGGTTTGTCACCGATGTAGCGCGAACCGATGAAAATGGCGGCGAAGATCCAGTTGACGATCGGTGCCTTCCACTTCAGGAAATCGGTGTTGCGAAACAGAATGGTCGGGATGCAGAACAGCACCACGGCGACCGCCGTGATCCACTGAAACTTGTCCAGGCGTCGCTGCACCAGATACAGGGAGCCGTACACGAGAATTGATGCCACCAGCAGAAATTCCGCGGCGCTGAAGATGCCGCCGAATTCGTACTGATAGCCGGCCAGCGTCACGGTGCGCTCGTCGAAAGCCCAGACGGTGAAGAAGGCGAGCAGGGGGATGTAGTCGATGAGCTGTTTCATGAATAGTCCGGACTAGACTCAGGCGCCGATGGTATAGCATTTGCCTGCATTTGCAAAAAGGTGTCTGCTTTTACAGGGTGATGTACTAAACTCTCTAGCTTTTTTCGCGGCCGGCCAGCGCTCCGGCCGGGCGCATGCGATTGCATTATGAGTGAGTATTTCCAGGTTCATCCCGACAATCCCCAGGAGCGGTTGGTCCGGCGCGCGGCTGAGGTATTGCTCGCCGGCGGCGTCATCATTTATCCGACCGACTCCACCTATGCCCTGGGCTGCCACCTCGGCGACAAGGCCGCGCTGGACCGGATCAGGCGCATTCGCCAACTCGACAGCAGGCATAATTTCACGCTGGTGTGCCCCGACCTGTCTTCGCTGAGTACCTATGCCCAGGTTCACAACAGCGCCTACCGCATTCTCAAGGCCTACACGCCTGGGCCCTATACCTTCATTCTCAAGGCCACGCCGGAAGTCCCGCGTCGCCTGATGCATCCCAAGCGCAAGACCATCGGCCTGCGGGTACCCGATCACCCCGTGGCCCAGGCCATTCTCGGAGCCCACGGCGAACCCATCATGAGTACGTCCCTCATTCTGCCCGACCAGGACAGCCAGCTCGTGGATCCCTACGAGATGCGCATGCAGCTGGGCAAACTGGTGGACCTGATCGTCGACGGCGGCGCCTGTGGCATCGAGCCCACCACCATGGTCGACCTCGTGGAAGGGGTGCCGGCAATCATCCGGGTGGGCAAAGGAGACCCTGAACCTTTCCGCTGATCACGGGTATAATCCACGCCACGCGCGCCGTCTGAAATCCAGAGACCTGTCTGCATCAAACAAGGGTCCTTGAGCCACACTAGGGAGAAGTCATTGTCCACAGCAGTATCGCAACGCCGCGTCCTTTCAGGGATGCGGCCCACCGGGCGCCTGCATCTCGGGCACCTGCACGGGGTGTTGAACAACTGGATCAAGTTGCAGCACGAGTACGAGTGTTTTTTCTTCGTGGCCGACTGGCACGCGCTGACCACCCACTACGGCGAGCCGGAGCTCTTTCAGGAGCACGTTCTGGACATGGTGATCGACTGGCTGGCTTGTGGTGTCAATCCCGGCTCTGCCTCGCTGTTCGTGCAGTCCAAGATTCCGGAGCACGCGGAACTGCACCTGCTGTTGTCGATGATCACCCCGTTGGGCTGGCTGGAGCGGGTGCCCAGTTACAAGGATCAGCAGGAGAAACTGGCGGAGAAGGACCTCGATACTTACGGGTTCCTCGGCTATCCGCTGTTACAGGCCGCCGATATCCTCATCTACCGCGCCGGCTTCGTGCCGGTGGGTGCCGATCAGGTCGCCCACGTCGAACTGACCCGGGAGGTGGCGCGCCGCTTCAACCACGTCTACGGCCGCGAACCGGGTTTCGAGGAGAACGCTCAGGCCGCGGTACGCAAGATGGGCAAGAAGGCGGCGCGGCTGTATTCGGAGATGCGCACGGCTTATCAGGAGCAGGGCGATCATGAGGCCCTGGGCAAGGCGCAGGCGCTGCTGGCAGAGCAACAGAACATCTCCCTGGGCGATCGCGAGCGCCTGTTCGGCTACCTCGAGGGCGGCGGCAAGATGATCCTGTCCGAGCCACAGTCACTGCTGACACCGGCCTCGAAGATGCCGGGTCTGGACGGTCAGAAAATGTCCAAGTCCTACAACAACACCATCGCCCTGCGTGAGCCGCTGGACGAGGTGGCGAGGAAGATCAGCACGATGCCTACGGATCCGGCGCGGGTACGGCGTTCAGACCCCGGGACTCCGGAGAAGTGCCCGGTGTGGCAACTCCACCAGACCTATTCCGACGACGCGACGCGGGACTGGGTGCAGACCGGCTGTACCACCGCCGGCATAGGCTGCCTCGAGTGTAAAAAGCCGGTCATCGATGCCGTGGTCAGCGAACTGGAGCCGATCCAGGCTGAGGCCGCGCAGTACGAGAAGGACCCTGACGTCGTCAAGTCCATCCTGGCCGAAGGCTGTGAGAGTGCCCGGGAGACCGCGCGGGAGACGCTGGCCGAAGTGCGCAGCGCCATGGGGCTGGGCAGTTGGTGAGCCTCAGCTTGACGGGCACGCGGCCGATAATTCAGGTAAAATCCCGCCAGTTAACCTACTGGAACGAGTCCTAGCTTGACAGTTATCGCGATTGAAGAAGAAACCGGGCCTCCCGATGACACGGGCTCCGACACGACTTCCGAAGACAACGAGACCAATCCTGACGCGCAGCAGGAATTGCCCTTCGCCTTCGTTGACGGCGAAGCGCTGACCGAGGTTCCCAAGGACCTTTATATACCGCCGGATGCCCTGGAAGTTTTTCTCGAGGCATTCGAGGGGCCGCTGGACCTGTTGCTGTATCTGATCAAGCGCCAGAATATCGATATCCTCGATATCAACGTCGCCGATATCACCGACCAGTACATGGCCTATGTCGACCTGATGCAGGCGCATCAGTTCGAACTGGCGGCCGAGTATCTGGTGATGGCGGCGACGCTGGCGGAGATCAAGTCGCGCATCCTGCTGCCGCGCCAGACTGAGGAAGAGGTCGAGGAAGACGATCCGCGCATGCAACTCATCCGGCGCCTGCAGGAATACGAGCGTTTCAAGCAGGCTGCCGAGGACATCGATGAACTGCCGCGCCTGGAGCGTGACATTCAGTTGGCCAGCGCCGTGCCGCCGAAGATCGATCGCGCCAGGCCCGAGCCCGAGGTGGAACTGAAGGAGGTGTTGATGAGCCTGGCGCAAGTGTTGCGCCGCGCCGACATGTTCGAGCATCACCACATTCAGCGCGAGACTCTGTCCACGCGGGAAAAGATGTCGGAGATTCTGGTTCGTATCTCCGGGCACAAGTTTGTGCCGCTGGTGTCGTTACTGATTCGATCCGAGGGTCGCCTGGGCGTGGTTGTCACCTTCCTGGCAGTCATGGAGCTGATGAAAGATTCCCTGATAGAAATAGTGCAAAGTGACCCCTTTGGACCTATCCACTTAAAGGCCAGGGGAGAGTAACCGGCATGGATCCGGGCTGTTGGAATTAGCAAATGAGTGATGTGGACAACAAGGTCAAGATGATCGTCGAGGGGCTGCTGCTGGCCGCGGGCCGCCCCCTGAGCCTTGACAACATCAGCCAGGTATTCAGCGAAGACGAGCGGCCGGACCGGGCCGAACTGAAATCCGTCATGACGGCCATCGCCGAGGGCTGCGATGATCGCGGCTTCGAACTCGCCGAGGTAGCGTCCGGCTACCGCTTCCAGGTCAAGCAGGAGCTGGGTGAATGGATCAGCAAGCTCTGGGAAGAGAAACCGCCACGCTACACACGCGCCCTCCTGGAGACGCTTGCCCTGATCGCCTATCGTCAGCCCATTACCCGCGGTGACATCGAAGAGATTCGCGGAGTAACGGTGAGCTCCAATATCATTCGTACCCTGCTCGATCGCGAGTGGATTCGGGTGGTCGGGCATCGTGACGTGCCAGGGCGACCGGCCATGTTCGCCACCACCAGGCAGTTTCTCGATTACTTCAATCTGAAGAGCCTGCAGGATCTGCCGCCGCTGTCGGAGATCAAGGCTCTCGAATCCTCGGAACCGCAGTATGACCTGGCCGAGGGCCTGGCGAGCCAGCGCGTGATCGACCTGCCAGACGAAGCGGAGATGGCGGAAGAGGAATTGAGCGAAGAAGAGAAAGCGGAACTGCTGGCCGAGGAAGAGGCGATCGAGCTGTCGAAGAAACCTCTCGATGAGATACTCAACCTCGGCGCCGCGGACGACGATGCTGCCGACGATAGAGACGACGATGACGAACCGCGTTCGCTGGCGCAGGTCATTCCCATCAAGCCTGACATGAAGACCGGGATGCAGGGCGTGGGCGACGACGAGGAGGATGCCGAGGGACCTGCCGCTGACCCCGTGCCGGATCTCGATACACCGGCCGCTGCAGACATGTCCGAGACCTTTGTGCTGGAAGACGAGGATGCACCTGGCCCGGATTTCACTGACGCCGACGACGG
>JBBDSI010000271.1:0-17371 GCA_040905005.1 Pseudohongiellaceae bacterium | reverse complement strand
TTGTGCTGGAAGACGAGGATGCACCTGGCCCGGATTTCACTGACGCCGACGACGGCGGAGCAGATAGTGAAGCAGATAGTGAAGCAGATAGTGAAGCAGATAGTGAAGCAGGTAGTGACGCAGGTAGTGACGCAGGTAGTGAAACAGAGGGTGCAGAAGAAAGCGCAGAAGAGAGTGCCGAAGAGAGTGCCGAAGAGAGCAGTGAAGAAGAGCGCAGCGATAGCGGGCACGGCGTCGAGAGGCGAGACTGAGCCCGTTGCGCGGCACCTCCTCCGCCAGGCCGCCGCTGCCCGGCAGCAAAGCAAACACGATTTCCACTACTCCTATACACCATGAGTGAAAAATTACAGAAAGTGCTGGCCCGGGCAGGATTTGGTTCGCGTCGCGAAATTGAGGGCTGGATCGCCGAGGGCCGGATCAAGGTCAATGGCCGGGTGGCGCAGATCGGTGAGCGGGTGGAGGAGACGGACAAGGTGCTGGTCGACGGCAAGAAGCTGGCGCCGCAGAAGCGGGCCCGGGAGGCTCGCCGCGTGATCCTCTATAATAAACCCGAGGACGAGATCTGCACCCGCAAGGACCCCGAGGGCAGGCCGACCGTCTTTTCCAAATTGCCGCCGATCAAGCACGGGCGCTGGGTCTCAATCGGCCGCCTCGACATCAATACCTCAGGCCTGCTGCTCTTCACTACCGACGGCGAACTCGCCAACAGGCTGACGCATCCCAGCAGCCAGGTGGAACGCGAATATGCCGTACGCGTGCTGGGGGAGGTGACGCCACAGATGGTTCAGAACATGCACGAGGGCGTCATGATCGACGGCCACCTGTGCCGCTTCAGCGACATTCAGTTCTACGCCGGCGAAGGGGTCAACCAGTGGTACCACGTGGTGCTGATGGAGGGCCGCAATCGCGAGGCCAGAAAACTCTGGGAGTCCCAGGGCCTGCAGGTGAGCCGTCTCAAGAGAGTCCGCTTCGGTCCCATCTTCATCCCCAGCACGGTCAGACGCGGCACCTATCAGGAATTGTCCGCACACGAGGTCAAGAAACTGGTGCAGCTCGCGGGCTTAAGCTGAATCCAGTGGCTCCCGGGCCAGTTGCCGGGGCAAATAGTCTGCCGGGTCGAAATCGCGCACGTCGATTGCGCGGCCGTGAATCGGCTGCGCCTCGGGGCTGAACAGGAACAGATAGACCGGCATCAGTTCCTCGGGTGTGGGCTGCGTCCCCGGCTCCTCGGCGGGGTATGCCCTGGCGCGCATGGCTGTGCGTGTGCCGCCGGGATTGATGCTGTTGACGCGCACCTTCGAGGTGGCTTCCAGTTCTTCGGCCAGCGTCTGCATGAGCCCCTCCGTGGCGAATTTGGACACAGCGTAAGCGCCCCAGTAAGCGCGACTCTGGCGACCCACGCTCGAGGAGGTCAGCAGCAGGCGCGCGTCCGCTGCCTTAGTCAGTGCCGGCAGCAGAGCCTTGGTGAGATAGAACACCGCATTGACGTTGACCTGCATGACTTCCTGCCAGTCTTTCTCCGGATAAAACTCGATCGGCATGCGTGCCCCGAGCATGCCGGCATTGTGCACCAGCCCGTCCAGGCAGGGAAACTGCCCCATGAGGGAATTGGCCAACACCCGGTAGTCTTCGGGGCCCGCGGTGACGAAGTCCATTGGGTGGATGACCGCTCGCCCGGGATGACGGTGCTCCAGTTCGTCGTAGACCGCCTCCAGTTTTTCCTGGCTGCGGCCCAGCATGATTACGGTGGCGCCGTGGTCGGCGAGGGTCAGCGCCAGTGTCTTGCCGATGCCGTCGCTGGCACCGGTGACCAGTATGGTCTTGTCGGCGAGAAGGTCTTGGGGTGCTTGGTAGGTATACATAATCAGGCAAATACCAACAGGTTTAACAGATCCGTGACCTGCTCCGGGCGGTGCAGGATGAAGTCGGCTAGCCATTCCTCCGCGCGGGCGTCTTCGGGCAGGTAACCGTAAGGGGCGGCAATGGCGATCACGTCGGCCGCCTTGGCGGCCTGCACGTCACGCAGATGATCGCCTATATAGACTGTTCGTTCCGTATCCCGCTCGAGGAGCTGGCAAGCGAGGAATATCGGCTCGGGATTGGGCTTTCGTTCCTTGACGTGATCGGGGCATACCAGCGCTCCACAGCGATCCAGGAGGGCGAGTCTGTCCAGCAGCAGTCGCGAGTATTTTTCCGGCTTGTTGGTGACGATGCCCCAGGGAATGCGCTGCGCATCTAGCTGCTCCAGGAGGTCTGCCATGCCTGGATACAGCGCCGCCTCGGTGTGCGCCAGCTGCTCCTCATACAGATCGAGCAGCCGCAGGCGCAGCGCCTCGAAGCGTGCGTGGGACTCGTCGATGGCGAAGGCCAGCTTCACCAGCGCGCGGGCCCCGTCGGAGACGGTCTGATGGATCAGTTCCGCCGCCACCGGCGGCAGGTCATGCTCGGCGCGCAGGCGCGCGACGACCTTGACGAAATCCGGCGCCGTATCGACCAGCGTGCCGTCGAGGTCGAATAACACGCACTCTATGGAGGTTTTAAGCCTCATGCGGTCGGTCGCGTATAACAGGCGAGGTAGTTGACGTCCACGTTGCGTTGCAGGAAGTAGCGCTTGCTCAGCGGATTGTAGCCCATGCCCGTCTGCTCATTGAGCTGCAGGTCGGCCTGCCTGGCCCAGCCGGCCAGTTCCGAGGGCTTGATGAACCTGCTGTAATCGTGGGTGCCACGTGGCAGCAGTCCGAGCACGTACTCGGCGCCGACGATGGCGAACAGATAGGACTTGGGATTGCGGTTGATGGTGGAAAAGAACACCAGGCCGCCTGGCTTGACCAGCTCCTGACAGGCCTGGACGACGCGTGCGGGGTCGGGTACGTGCTCGAGCATCTCAAGACAGGTCACGACATCGTAATGCGCCGGTTGTTCCGTGGCCAGGTCTTCGGCGGATATCTTGCGATAATCGATCTCGAGATTACTCTCGAGCCGGTGCAGTCGCGCGACCGACAACGAGGCATCCGCAAGGTCGATAGCCGTGACTTCCGCGCCGTGCCGCGTCATGGCTTCGGCCAGGATGCCGCCGCCGCAGCCTATGTCCAGCACTCTTTTCCCGGCCAGGTTGATCTGGCGGCCGATCCAGCCCAGACGCAACGGGTTGATCTCGTGCAGGGGGCGGAACTCGCTGGTGGGGTCCCACCAGCGCGCGGCCAGCGACTCGAACTTGCGAATTTCCTGCGGGTCGACATTGTCCATCGGTGACTTCCTATTTCATCCCGGCGACGGCCTGTTGCCAGGCCTGGCACTGTTCCTTTATTAACGCGGCATCCAGTGTCTTCAGTTCCCTGTTCTCAAGCAGAGATTCACCGCCGCACCAGACGTGGCTGACCTGCGTTGCATGGGCGGCGTAGACCAGGTGCGAGAGAGGGTTGTGCATTGGCCAGGTATTGACGCTGTCCATATCGACCGCTGTGATATCCGCCAGTTTACCAGTTTCCAGGCTACCGATGTCGGCGTCCATGCCCAGCGCGCGAGCCCCGTTGAGGGTGGCCATGGCCAGGGCCTCGTGTGCGGGCAGGGCGCTGGCGTTCCCGGCGACAGCCTTGGCCAGCAGAGCCGCGGTCTGCATCTCGCCGAACAGGTCGAGGTCGTTGTTGCTGGCACCGCCGTCGGTACCGAGCGCGACATTGACGCCCGCCTGCGTCAGTCGCGCCACCTCACAGAAGCCGCTGGCCAGCTTGAGGTTGGATTCGGGGCAGTGGATCACGCTGCACCCCTGAGTGGCCAGTTGTTGCATCTCCTCACCGCTGAGTTGGGTGGCGTGCACGCACAACAGGCGTGGTGAGAGCAGGCCCAGATCGGCCAGCCGCTGCAGCGGCCGGCGGCCGTCGTTGGCAAGGGCATCGTCCACTTCCTGCGCTGCCTCGTGGACATGCATGTGGATGGGGACGTCCAGTTCCTCCGCCAGGGTCGCGATACGTCGCAGTGGCGAGTCCGACACCGTGTAAGGCGCGTGTGGACCGAACGCCATCCGCACGAACTCGCTGTTACGGAAATCGTCATGCAGGCGCGTCGCCTTGTCGATGTATTCGTCGGCATCTTTGGCCCAGACGGTGGGGAAATCGAGGATCGGGCTGGCCAGCTGCACGCGCATGCGCACTCTCTGCGCCACCCGTGCGACCTCGTCAGGGAAGTAGTACATGTCGGCGAACGTTGTCGTGCCCGAGGCGATCATTTCCGCCATTGCCAGGCTGCATCCCTGTTGCACGAACTCGCGACTGACAAAGCGTGCCTCGAGGGGCCAGATGTGTTCTTCCAGCCATTGCTTAAGGGGCATGTCATCGGCGGCGCCGCGTAACAGCGCCATGGGGGAGTGGCCGTGGGCATTCACCAGGCCGGGAATCAGGACATGCCGCGGCAGCTCGAAGACGGTCCGGGGCGCGAATCGCTTGCGCGCGTCCTCCTGGCCGCAGATGGCCACGATGCGCTTGTCGGCGATGGCGATGCTGTGGTTCGCCAGCACCTGTCCGGCAGGATTGACGGGGATGATCCAGCGGGCGTGGATCAGCGTGTCTATTGCTGCGGACTGGGCTTCGGACTGGGCTTCGGTCACGGGGTCCTCGGGGTGTCTCGGTAGCTGGATTTCGGGTGTACTTGCGGGGCGCGATTATACCCTTTCCCGGCCCCGAGTGCGCCCCTGTCGCTGAGCGCGGGCAGTGCTGCGAACTTGTTGAAAAATATGGCTTTTTCCTGCCGGCAAATTCATCTTTTCAGTGTCTTTTGCAACAACTGCTGTGCTATAATTTTGCGCTAATGGGGACGCCTGCCTCGCTGCGGACTCTGCGCTCGGAGTCGCGCCTGGAAGCGAGACGTGCGGCGTCTTGAAACAGGCCGGGAATGCGCCCGCGAAGTTGTCAACGGAAGTCACTATTTCGCCGCTAATTACAAGAAGAACTGGAACAATACCGCGAATTGAGCCCTGCTCTCAGCCCGCCGCTGCCTAGGAATAATTCGGTTTATGTCTGAAATTGCCAAACAGGTGCTGCCTGTTGCATTAGAAGGTGAGATGCGTGAGTCGTACCTGGCTTACGCCATGAGCGTCATCATCGGCCGTGCCCTGCCGGATGTGCGAGACGGCCTCAAGCCCGTGCACCGCCGGGTCCTGTTCGCCATGAACGTTCTCTCCAACGACTATAACAAGCCCTACAAGAAATCCGCCCGCGTCGTCGGTGATGTCATCGGTAAATACCACCCGCACGGGGACAGCGCCGTTTACGACACCATCGTACGCATGGCGCAGAGCTTCTCGCTGCGTTATCCGCTGGTGGACGGCCAGGGCAATTTCGGTTCCATCGACGGCGATTCCGCCGCGGCCATGCGCTACACCGAAATCCGCATGTCCAAGATCGCGCACGAACTGCTGGCGGACCTGGACAAGGAGACCGTCGATTTCACCGAAAACTATGACGGCACCGAGGAGATCCCCGACGTCCTGCCGACGCAGATCCCGAACCTGCTGGTCAACGGCTCTTCCGGAATCGCCGTGGGCATGGCCACCAATATTCCGCCACACAACATCACCGAGGTGATCAACGCTGCCCTCGCGCTGCTGGATGACCCTGACATGGACCTGGATGCATTGATGGAGCACATCCAGGGGCCGGATTTCCCGACCGCAGGCATCATCAATGGCAGAGCCGGCATCGTCCAGGCCTACCGTACCGGCCGCGGCCGCATTTATGTGCGCGCCCGGGCAGAGGTTCTCGAGGATGAGAAAACGGGACGTCAGACCATTATCGTCAGTGAGATTCCCTATCAGATCAACAAGGCCCGTCTGATCGAAAAGATCGCCGAACTGGTCAAGGAAAAGAAGCTCGAAGGCATCTCCGAGTTGCGTGACGAATCGGACAAGGACGGCCTGCGTATCGTCATCGAACTGCGCAGGGGCGAGGTCGGCGACGTCGTGCTGAACAATCTCTATGCCCAGACTTCCATGCAGTCGGTCTTCGGCATCAACATGGTCGCGCTCGTCGACGGCCAGCCCAGGCTCCTTAACCTCAAGGAGATCCTCGAAGCCTTCATTCGCCATCGCCGGGAAGTAGTGTCGCGTCGCACTGTTTTTCTGCTGCGTAAGGCGCGTGAGCGGGGGCATGTACTCGAAGGCCTCGCCGTCGCCCTGGCGAATATCGACGCCGTGATCGAGTTGATCAAGACCTCGCCCGCGGCCGCCGAGGCGAAAGAAAAACTCATGTCCCGCTCCTGGCTGTCGAAGGCGGTGCTGGAGATGCTGGGCGAGGTGGGTGCCGATGCTTGCCGCCCCGAGGGTCTGGACGAGCGCTACGGTCTGCACGGTGATGATTATTACCTGACCCCCGAGCAGGCCCAGGCCATCCTCGACCTGCGCCTGCACCGGCTGACCGGTCTCGAGCAAGAGAAGCTCATCAGCGACTACCGCGAGTTGCTCAAGCAGATCGCCGGCTTCATCGAGATCCTGGAAAATCAGCAGCGCCTGATCGCGGTGGTTCGCGAGGAGCTCGAGAAGGTGCTCGGGGAGTACGGTGACGAACGCTGTACCGAGATCGTCGGTACCCAGCAGGATCTGACGGTCGAAGACCTGATCACCGAAGAAGACCGGGTGGTGACGATCTCCAAGACTGGCTACGCCAAGACCCAGCCGCTGTCGGATTATACGGCACAGAAGCGGGGCGGAATGGGCAGGGCGGCGGCCTCGGTCAAGGACGAGGATGTCGTCGAGCATTTGCTGGTCGCGAACACTCACGACACACTGCTGTGCTTCACCAGCGCCGGTAAGGTGTACTGGCTCAAGGTCTATCAGATTCCGATTGCCTCGCGCGTCTCCCGAGGCAAGCCGATCGTCAACATCCTGCCCCTCGAAGAGGGCGAGCGTATCACCAGCATGCTGCCGGTGAGCGAATATTCCGCATCGCACTACGTGTTCATGGCGACGTCGCATGGCACCGTCAAGAAGACCGCGCTGGACAACTTCTCCCGACAGCGCAGCGTCGGCCTGCGCGCCATCGAACTGGAGGAGGGGGACCATCTTGTGGGCACCGCCATCACCGACGGCAGCCAGGACGTAATGCTGGTGAGCAGCAGTGGCAAGACCATCCGCTTTAACGAGGACGATGTCAGGCCCATGGGCCGCACTGCGCGTGGCGTGCGCGGTATCAGGTTGGTGCCCGGTTCACGCATGATCTCCCTGATCATCCCCGATGCGGACAAGTTCGTGCTGGCCGTTAGCGAGAATGGCTACGGCAAGCGCACCGCCAGCGTCGAGTTCCCGGTCTACGGCCGCGGCGGGCAGGGCGTGATCGGTATGCAAATCAGTGAGCGCAACGGCGCCGTGGTCGGTGCCGTTCAGGTTGAAGACAGCGATGAAATCATATTGATCTCCAACAAGGGCACGCTGGTGCGCACGCGAGTCTCGGAGATTTCCGTTCAGGGTCGCAATACCCAGGGCGTGCGCCTGATTCGCCTCAAGAAAGGGGAGAAGCTGGTGGGGCTCGAGCGTGTCGATGAGCCCGAAGACCAGGATGACGATGCGCTCGATGCTGGCGAAGACTGACCGGTCTCGACCTTCCCTACCATTCCCGATAAGGGACTCTGCGCACCGATCCTGGGTTCTGTAAGCATCCGGCAAGGATAGACTTGTGACTGATTCACCAAAGGTTGCTTTTTTAGGGCCACCTGGCACATTTTCTCAGGCGGCGGTGTTGCTGCACTTCGGTCAGGGTTGCGAGGGCGTGCCTGTGTCCACGATCGAGGATGCCTTCAGCGGTGTGGAAGCGGGGTCTGTGGATTACGCCGTAGTGCCCGTGGAGAACTCCACCGAAGGTGTGGTAAACAATACCCAGGACTGCCTCGTGGAGACTTCGGCCCGCATTACCGGGGAAGTGATTCTGGCGATCGAGCATCACTTCCTGGTGGGCTCAAATACCGATGCGGGGACAATTCGGGAAATCGCTTCCCATCGCCAGTCGCTGGCACAGTGTCGCCTGTGGATCCGACGTCATTATCCCGAGGTACCCATTCGGGAATGTGTGAGCAATGCCGAGGCGGCGATACTGGCGCGCGACAATCCCGGTGTCGCGGCCATCGCCGGACAACTCGCCGCCGATACCTATGGCCTGACAATTCTCGAGAGTGCCATCCAGGATCAGCAGCATAACCGGACCCGCTTCCTGGTGCTGGGTGGCGAGCCGGTACCCGCCACTGGCAGAGACAAGACTTCCATGCTGGTGTACGCGGCCAACCGGCCGGGCGCCCTGTTTCATGTCCTCGAGCCCTTCGAGAGGCTGCAGATCAGCCTGACCAAGATCGATTCCAGACCAGCCAAGAAAGCCGCCTGGGAATATGTGTTCTTCATCGATTTCGAGGGGCATCAGGATGACGCTATAGTCCGGGATCTGCTGGCACGCCTGAAAACCTGCACCGAAGAGGTCAAACTTCTGGGCTCCTACCCGGCCTGCAGCGAGGCGCGACAGCCGTGAGCAGTTTTGCCGATCTGCGGGTGCTGATCGTCGGGCTCGGCCTGATCGGTGGCAGCATCGCGCGCGGTCTGCGCGCGGCCAGCCCCACGCAGACTCTGTTGGCCGTGGACGCGGACGACGAGGCCCTGACACAGGCCCTTAAGCAAGGCGTGATCAGTGAGATCGGCAGTGTGGAAGACCTGGCCCCTGAAGCCGACCTGGTGGTGCTGGCCTTGCCTCCCCGGGCCGCGGTGAAGGCGCTTGCCGGGATCGCGCGCAGTTGTCGTGAAGACACTGTCGTGACGGACGTGGCCAGCGTGAAGTCCGCGATCGTGGCCGCCGTCAACCGCGAAGCACCTGGATTCGGCCGGCGCTTCGTGCCCGGCCATCCCATCGCCGGCTCCGAGCAGTCGGGTTTCGCGGCGGCAAGCGAATCCCTGTTCAGCGGACGCAAGGTCATCCTGACCCCGCAGGCCGGGACCGATCCGCTGGCAGTAGCCCGGGTCAATCAACTGTGGCGCCTGCTCGGTGCCGAGGTTCTCGGCATGTCGGTGGCGCGCCACGATGAAGTGCTGGCGGCCACCAGTCATCTGCCGCACCTGCTGGCCTTCGCCGTCGTGGAGGCGCTGCAGGAACAGCAGGCCAGTGCGGATATCTTTCGCTACGCGGCCGGTGGCTTCGCTGATTTCAGCCGCCTGGCGTCCAGTGATGCCCGCATGTGGTCCGATATTTTTCTGAGCAACAGCGAGGCGGTTCTGGCTATTCTCGGCGCCTATCGCGATACGCTGGAGGCGCTGCGCGTGGATATCGAGCAGGCCGATGAGGCGGCGCTGCTGAGGAAATTCCAGCAGGCCAAGCAGACCAGGGATCGATTCATGCAACACTATTTTATAGCCGGGAAGACACAGGCAGTGAATGAGAAGGCGCTCAGTTATGAAGTCAGCCCGGGGGGCGAAGTCAGCGGCAGTATTCGGGTTCCCGGTGACAAGTCCATCTCCCACCGCACGGTCATATTCGGCGCCCTGGCCGACGGTGTCAGCGAAATCAGCGGCTTCCTGCAAGGCGAGGACGCCCTCAACACCGTCGCGGCCTTCCGCGAGATGGGCGTGACCATCAGCGGACCGGAAGACGGCAGGATGACGATTTATGGAGTTGGCCTTAATGGGCTGCAGGCACCGCGCAAGCCTCTTTATATGGGTAATTCCGGCACCGCCATGCGCCTGATGGCGGGACTGCTGGCGGCGCAGCCCTTCGCCAGCGAACTGGCCGGTGACGAGTCGCTGAGCAAGCGCCCGATGAACCGTGTCGCCGAGCCGCTGCGCGCCATGGGCGCGCAGATCGAAACCGGCCCCGGCGGTACGCCACCGCTGTTGCTCCAGGGTGCCAGTCTGCATGGCATCAAATACACCATGCCCGTGGCCAGTGCCCAGGTGAAATCCTGCCTGTTGCTCGCCGGACTCTATGCCGACGGCGAGACCGAGGTCACGGAACCGGCGCCGACACGGGATCATACCGAGCGCATGCTGCAGGGCTTCGGCTATCCGCTGCGTCGGTCCGGCGCCACGGTGGCCATCAGCGCCGGACACAGGCTGACCGCCGCCCGTGTCGACGTGCCGGCGGACATTTCCTCGGCCGCTTTCTTCCTGGTGGCGGCCAGCATCACGCCGGGCGCGAGCCTGCGCCTGGAACACGTCGGCGTGAATCCAACCCGTATCGGTGTGATCAATATCCTGCGGGCGATGGGCGCGGCAATCGAGATAGAGAACGAGCGCGAGGCCGGTGGCGAACCGGTGGCGGACCTGCTCGTGCGCGCGGCACCCCTCAAGGGCATCGTGATTCCGGCCGAGCAGATTCCCCTGGCCATCGATGAGTTTCCGGTGCTGTTTGTGGCCGCCGCCTGTGCCGAGGGTGACACCGTGTTACGGGGTGCCGAGGAACTCAGGGTCAAGGAGAGCGACCGCCTGGAAGCCATGGCCACCGGTCTGACTACCCTGGGCATCGACGTCGAGTCTTACGCCGATGGCATCCGCATCAGCGGCGGGCAACTCGGTGGGGGCGAGATCGATAGCCGCGGCGATCATCGCATCGCCATGGCCTTCACCGTGGCCGGCCTGCGGGCAAATGACACCATCATCGTCCGCGACTGCGCCAATGTTGCCACCTCGTTCCCGGGATTCGTCGAGTTGGCGTGCCGGGCCGGGATGCGCATAACCCGGATCGAGGGCTAAGGCGGGATGACGAGTGTGCCGCCGGTCATCGCCATCGACGGGCCCTCGGGTTCCGGCAAGGGGTCCGTGGCCACCGCCGTCGCCGCCCGGCTCGATTTTCACTTCCTCGACAGCGGGGCGCTGTACCGGGTTCTGGGTATCGCCGCCCTGCGCGCCGGCACCGATCTCGAGGATGCGGAGGCGGTCCGCGAGCTGGCGGCAAGCATGGACATTGAATTCGGCCGCGACGGTGCGGAGGCGGTGTGGCTGAACGGTGAAGACATCTCCCGGGACATCCGCACGCATATTGGTAGTGCAATGGCCTCCCGGGTCGGCGCCACTCCGGCTGCCCGCAAGGCCCTGTATGCGCGGCAATTGGCCTTCCGCCGCCCCCCCGGGCTGGTGGCTGACGGCCG
Source organism: Pseudohongiellaceae bacterium (assembly GCA_040905005.1). Lineage (GTDB taxonomy): Bacteria > Pseudomonadota > Gammaproteobacteria > Pseudomonadales > Pseudohongiellaceae > UBA9145. The sequence continues at coordinate 6,268 of JBBDSI010000271.1, read as the reverse complement.
CGATATGGGCACCGTCGTGTTCCCCGATGCGGCGCTGAAAATCTTCCTTACCGCCAGTGCTGAAGAAAGGGCGCAGAGGCGTTATAAGCAGTTGATTGGTAAGGGTATTGGTGCTATTCTGCCCGACCTTTTGCGAGACCTGAAAGAGCGGGATGCACGCGATAGCGAGCGCCCGGTCTCTCCACTCAAGCCCGCTGAAGACGCCATAGTCCTGGAAACCACTGAATTGACGCTGGAAGAAGTGATCGAGCGCGTCATGGCACTGGTCCGGGAGCGTCTGCCCGGGAAGGGCTCGTAACAGGAAATTCGCCCACACCCTGGTTTTCCAGCCCTGCCGGTGTGCGGGCCTCAATGAACAACCCCCGTGACGGCTGGGTCGCGGTTAACTGCAAAGCACTTTAAGATGGCTTTGTAAGTTTTTAATATTATTGGATTAGTTAATGAGCGAAACTTTTGCAGATCTGTTCGAGCAAAGCCTGAACGATATCGACATGACCCCGGGTGCCATCGTCATCGGCACCGTCATCGACATTGATTCCGACTGGGTCACCGTCCACGCCGGCCTGAAATCTGAAGGCGTGATTCCCCGTGATCAGTTTCTCGACGAGCAGGGAAATCTGTCCCTGGAAGTGGGTGATGAGGTCAAGGTCGCCCTGGAAACCGTGGAAGACGGTTTCGGTGAGACCCGATTGTCCCGGGAAAAGGCCAAGCGCGCCGAATCCTGGATGGAACTGGAGGATGCTTACGAGAAGAACGAGGTTGTCACCGGTGTCATCAATGGCAAGGTGAAGGGTGGTTTTACCGTCGATCTGAACAACATCCGCGCCTTCCTGCCAGGCTCTCTGGTGGATGTGCGACCGGTTCGCGATACCGGTCACCTGGAAGGCCAGCAGCTGGAATTCAAACTGATCAAGCTCGACCGCAAGCGCAACAACGTCGTAGTGTCCCGCCGCGCCGTGCTGGAGTCCGTCAGCAGCGAAGAGCGCGATGCCCTGCTGGAGAAGTTGCAGGAAGGCATTACCCTCAAGGGTATCGTCAAGAATCTCACCGACTATGGTGCCTTTGTAGACCTTGGCGGTATCGACGGCCTGTTGCACATCACTGACATGTCCTGGAAACGCATCAAGCATCCCAGCGAGATCGTCAATGTCGGCGACGAGATCGAAGTCAAGGTCCTGAAATATGACCGCGAGCGTAATCGCGTGTCCCTCGGCCTGAAGCAACTGGGTGAAGACCCCTGGGTCAACATCGTTCAGCGCTACCCCGAGAATTCAGTGGTCAGGGCCAGCGTCACCAACCTCACCGACTACGGCTGTTTCGCCGAGCTGGAAGAGGGCGTGGAAGGCCTCGTGCACGTGTCCGAGATGGACTGGACCAACAAGAACATTCATCCGTCCAAAGTCGTGCAACTGGGTGATGAGGTTGATGTCATGATCCTGGACATCGATGAGGAGCGTCGTCGTATCTCCCTGGGTATCAAGCAGTGCTTCCAGAATCCCTGGGATGCGTTTGCCGAGAACTTCAACAAGGGCGATCGCATTTCCGGCAGCATCAAGTCGATTACCGACTTCGGCATCTTCATCGGCCTGGAAGGCAATATTGATGGTCTGGTGCACCTGTCCGACATCTCCTGGGATGAATCGGGCGAGGAGGCCGTGCGCAACTTCAAGAAGGGCGACGAGATCGAGACAGTCATCCTGTCAATCGACCCGGAGCGCGAGCGCATTTCCCTGGGCATCAAGCAGCTCGAGGACGATCCGTTCATGAATTTCGCTTCCGAGTTTGAGAAAGGTAGCATCGTCAAGGGCACCGTGACCGCGGTCGACGCCAAGTCGGCCACAGTGACTCTGAACGACGGTGTCGAAGGTGTGCTGCGGGCCTCGGAAATCAGTCGCGACAAGGTAGAGGATGCGCGTAATGCGCTGAGCGAGGGCTCCGAAGTGGAGGTCAAGATCGTCGGCGTTGATCGCAAGAACCGTGTCCTGAATCTTTCCATCAAGGCGATGGAGATTGATGATGAGAAAGCGGCGGTCAAGCAGCACAAGGGCAAGGACGCCAGGGATGCTTCTCCGGGCACCATTGGTGACCTGATCAAGGCCGAGATGGACAAGGAATAACATTGGGGCGAATACTATCCGGGCCGGCGGTCTCCAGTAACGCCGGACCGGGTAACTACTCAGACCAGGCAGGGGACGACGCATGACCAAGTCAGAATTGATTGATCGCATCGCCAGCAAGCAGACACAGCTCTCTTCGAAGGATGTGGAACTTGCCGTGAAGGCGGTCATTGAATACATGTCCCAGGTATTGTCCGAGGGCGGTCGTATCGAGATTCGAGGCTTTGGCAGTTTTTCCCTGCATTACCGGGTGCCGCGAATCGGCCGCAATCCGAAGACCGGCACTCCGGTGCCCCTGAGTGGCAAATACGTGCCGCATTTCAAGCCGGGCAAAGAGTTGCGAGATCGGGTGAACAGCAGCATGTTGGCCGAATATCGATTCTAATCCGGGCCAGGAGTCAGACAGGCTACTGGACCGAATTATTCACAGACGGCATAACCGCGCGGTTATGCCGTTTTTCTTTTGTCCTGATACAACTCGGAACCTGTTACGCTGATTTTCGGCAACTGGCAGTCGCCGCCGGCAGTGCTGTCGGAATGAGGCATCGGCGCCGTCGTGAGTGCCGCTATACTGGATTTTCTGGTAGGCCTTGGGCACTTCCGCCAGCTTCGCATACGCAACGCAATACGTAGACTAAACAAAGAGTTAGAGACGGCGCAGCAGGAATCGAAGCAGCCGCGCAGGCTCTCGCTAAAGGAATTTGACTGATGTTCCAGGGCATGGGGATGTACCTGCTGCTGTTGTTGGCGATCATTGTCGGCTGGGCACTGGGTCGATTGGGGCCCGGCTCGCGCCGGACACGCCGGGAACGAACAGGCGAAATCTTCGACGAATACTTCGTCGGACTGAACTATCTGCTCAACGACGAGCCAGACGAAGCCATCGACACGTTCATCAAGGCCCTTGAGTTGAACAGCGATACCATCGAGACACACCTGGCGCTCGGTGCACTGCTGCGGCGGCGGGGCAAGGTGGACAAGGCGATCAAGGTGCACCAGGCTCTATTGGCAAGGCCCGGGCTGGACCAGCATTTTACCGATTCCACGCGCATGCAACTCGCCATCGACTACATCGCGGCAGGTCTGCTGGACCGCGCCGAACGCCTGCTTGAGGACATTCTGGATGAGGGCACTCCGGCGAAGTGGGAGGCGCTCAAGCATCTCATCACTATCTACCAGACCGAGAAGGAATGGGAAAACGCCATTGAATGTTCGCGACGGCTTTTACGCAGCAGCGAATACAAACGTAATCACGAGGTGCGTTCAAAGGCCGCGCACTATTGCTGCGAACAGGCCGAGGCGTCGCTGCGCAGCGACCAGATCACCGATGCCCGTGACCAGGTGCGAGGTGCTTTCGAGTTCGACCGCCACTGCGTCCGCGCCGAACTGCTATTAGCCAGGATCGAACAGAAGCTCGGGAACTACAAGGTGGCGATTCGCGAGTACGATCGTGTCCGGCGCAACTGCCCGGAATTCACCGCCCACGTACTCGTGCCGATGGCTGAATGTTATGAAGCGCTGGAGCAGTCCGCCGATTATGACAAGCTGCTGCGCCAGGCGCTCGCCGAACAGCCCGATGTGAGCGTCGCCCTGGCGCTCACGCGGTCGATCCAGCAGCGCCATGGCGAAGAACCAGCGCTGCAGTTTCTCACTGAGTACCTGGGCACACATCCGTCCCTCACCGGCCTGATCGAGCTCTTGCATCTGCAGATACCGCGCACCGACGCGACTCTGGGCGACAATCTCACCATTCTTCAGCGGCTCCTTAACGAGGCGCTCCAGCGCAAACCGGCTTACCGCTGCAACGACTGCGGCTTCGAGTCTCGCAACCTGTACTGGCTGTGTCCGAGCTGTCAGAAGTGGGACCGGATCAGGCCGACTCTGGAGACTGGAACTTTCTAATCAGAGGGTCCCGAACTTGCTATAATAAGCGCACTTAGATAAGGAAGGATGCGTATGCGCGACAATCCCATCATCGTCGCCCTGGATTTCGACACGGCTGAAGAGGCGCTGGCTCTCTTGCGTCAGCTCGATCCACATAAGTGTCGCGCCAAGATCGGCAAACAGCTGTTTACCGGCAGTGGTCCGGACCTGGTGCGCGCCGCCCGGGATCTCGGTTTCGATATCTTTCTGGACCTGAAGTTCCATGACATTCCCAACACCGTCGCCAAAGCGGCCGCGGCCGCGGCCAGGCTCGGCGTGTGGATGCTCAACGTGCATGCCTCCGGCGGCACCGTCATGATGGAGGCCGCGCGCGAGGCGCTCGATACCGTCTCGGGACAACGACCCCTGCTGATCGGTGTCACCGTGCTCACCAGCCTCGGCAAGGAAGATCTCCAGCAGGTCGGCGTGGACCGAGATCCCGAGGAGCAGGTGAGCAGGCTGGCTTTTCTGACGCAGCGCGCCGGACTCGACGGTGTCGTGTGCTCTGCCGCCGAAACCCGCCTGCTGCGCAGCCAGTTACCTGAGGACTTCTGTCTCGTCACCCCGGGCATCCGCCGGCCCGAGGACGCGGCCAACGACCAGAAGCGGGTGGTGGGGCCAAAGCAGGCCAAGCAGAACGGCAGCGACTATCTTGTGGTCGGGCGGCCCATCACCCAGGCACCTTCTCCCGCCGCGGCGCTCGCCGCCTTCAATGACGCCCTGACTGGCATTTGACGCAGACTGTTCTACACTGATTCAGGCGATCGGGAACTCCCGCTTCGCTTGTTTCACCATCTCGTTTGCTGATAAGGAAATCACTATGAACAGAATGACTCTGCTGCAGGCTCTGTTGGCCGCTATGCTCATGGCTCTGTCACCGCTATCGCTGGCGGCGCAGGAACTCCAGGACACCACCGAGCAGGTGATGCGACTGGACATCAATAAGGCCGATGCCGCGACAATCGCCGCCGCGCTCGATGGCGTCGGCATGGTCAAGGCGGAGGAGATCGTCGCCTACCGGGAGATGTTTGGTAGTTTCACCAGTGTCGATGAACTGATGGATGTCAACGGTATCGGCGCCGCCACGGTGGAACGCAATCGCCACCGGATACTCATCACCTCCAACTGAGGTCGCTTCGGGCACCTCCGCGGCCGTTCGCACCGTGGTGCGTGGAGGTGCCTGCTTTTTGTGTCGATTTTTCCCTTACCTTTTTTGCGCTAACACGGTGGCCGGCCGCTATAATAGTGAGCTTCTCAGGCAGGTCGGTAACGCTCATGACCCTCGTGGTCCTACAGGCAGTGGTGTTTCTTGCGGCAGTCGGCTTGACCGGACTGCTCGCTGGCGGCGCGCGCCGACTGCAACTTCTGGACGAACCGACAACGCGTAGCGCCCACAGCAGCCCAACGCCGCTCGGTGGCGGCTTCGCGATCGTGTTACCGTTCCTGCTGGTCTGCGCCTACTGTGCCAGTGTCGAGTTGCTGAGCCAGGCACATTTTCTGGCGCTGCTCGGCGGGACGCTGGTAGCACTGGTCGGACTCGTTGATGACTGGCAGCAACTGGACCTGCGCTGGCGTCTGCCGCTGCAGCTACTCGCAGCGGTCTGGTCGGTGGCCTGGTTGGGCGGTACGCCGGCTATCGACTTCGGGCTCTGGACGCTGAGCCATCCCTGGGCCCTGAATCTGTTGGCTGTGCTAGCCCTCGTGTGGTTGCTTAATCTGTATAACTTCATGGACGGCATCGATGGGCTGGCCGGCGCGGAATTACTCTTTATCACCGGGATGTCATCTTTTCTCGTTATAACAGCGGATGCCGGGGCGTTATCCTGGCTGTTCGCCACGCTGTTTGCTGCCGGCGCCGGGTTTCTCTGTTGGAACTGGCCTCCCGCCAAAATTTTCATGGGTGATGTGGGCAGCAGTTTTGTTGGATTTACATTGGGGGTGCTGGCGCTGTTGTCGATGCAGCAGGAGGTGCTGACTGTCTGGACCTGGTTCATTCTGCTCGGCGTCTTCGTTGTGGATACCGCGGTGACGCTGCTGCGCCGCCTCGTCGACGGCCAGCGCTGGTATGATGGTCATGCCAGTCATGCCTACCAACATGCAGCACGCGGTTACAGGAGTCATGCCAGGGTGACGATAAGTATTACAGGCATCAATTGCCTGTGGCTCGCTCCACTCGCCTGGCTATCTGTGATACAACCCCAGTTGGGAGTTTATCTGACCATGGTGGC